>DYDD01000228.1 GCA_020718045.1 Fibrobacter sp.
ACCATCGGTAATCGTGAACCCCAGACCATCAAAGAGCTCGCCCCTGCTCATCTGGGAGGGGGATATAGGTCAGCGGGTCGTTGTGGGTGCGTGTGCTCCCACTCGATTGGATTCCACGACTCGTGACGCCAAGAACTGAGTAAACGAAGCGATGTCGCCCTTGATGCTGGCTTGTTCCAGAGCATTCATATAGTCGGATCGCCTCTCGACTGGAATAACGATCCAGGGATAGCCTCCAGCCGTAAGCATCAGATTCATCAGAAATCGGCCGATCCGGCCGTTCCCGTCTGAATAGGGATGGATGTTGACGAAAAAGAAGTGTCCCAACACAACACGAACTGCGGCATCTTCTTCTTCTCCAAGAAGATCGAAGTAGATTGGCATCAAGTCGCGAACAGCTTCACTTCGCGGTGGCACATGTCGTGAGTTCCTGATGAAGACAGGTCCATTGCGGTAGCCTGCAAGATCACTGGCTTTGATGATCCCTGCAGTAACCGAGGCCGTAAAGAGCTCTCTGTACCAGTCCCCATGGTTCTCCTCGGCAACAAGGCCGGGATTCTCGCCAGTGAGCACGCGCATGAGACTTGTTTTTAAGCTCAGAAATGCCCGCCGATATCCTATCGCGACCATTGCATCACGTTCATGCTGGTCGCTGTCCCTGGCGTCAGGGTCCCATTCTTGTCGCTGGATGCGCTCGATTAATGCCTTGCTGACTTGGTAGCCCTCGATCGACAGCGAGTGGTAGGCGTCTGTCACATAGGTATCCTCCACGGATTGCATAAACGCTTTGATGTCCAGATGACGGCCCGGCGAGGGGGGGAACTGATCGATAACGACATTGCGCATGTCCATCCACATGAGACGCAGACGGTTGACATGAGGGGGGGCGGGTTCAGGTGGCAGGATTGTAGAAATATCTCCCGAGAACGGATCACTGATGCGTATGTCGTGACCGGCAGCCTTCATGGCTTTGACGATGTCATCGGCAATACGCATTCTCTTGATGTTCTTAAAGGCTCCAGCCAGTCTCCCGGCGATTGTCGTATGTCCACGCTCAAGCAGGGCCGGGAGGATCTCCGACGCGTCTGTGACTTGAGCGAGAGTGGCACGGGCATCCGCTTCATGCCTCTTGAAGAAATCCGGAGAGACGGCGATCAAGGCCGCAGCAATAGTGTAGATTCGCAGGCCATCGACTAATAATTGATCTGACTCATTTGGAATCACTGAACGGACAGGGAGGAGGGAAGTCTCGTCTGGCAGGGAAACGATGTGGTTGGTCCCCCCAGTACTTCGAATGATGAGCTGCTGGGGGATCGTGCGATTCCCAGCATGAAGTAGAAGAGATTGCTCAGGGGACAGGCACCAGTTCTCACCGAGTCGTGTGTTCAGGTAGTCAGCGCAAAAGCCCCAAAATGAGACATACCAAGACGTGCTCTCGCCGCCCGTCAAGTTCGGGTGGGTGCAGATATACCACCCCTTCATGACCTCCTGGAGGAAGCCATTCTTCAGCAAGCGTTCTCGATGTGTCCGAGTGAGATCCTTGGACTGGATAGCAGTCCGTTCTCCCTCGCAGAGGTTCTTTAGAACAACCAGTGATTGTGCCAGCTTCTCATTGTGAGTTGCCATCGCCAGGTTCCTTTGGAAATCAAGGCATGTGCTGCGACTCGCGAAATCAGCCGTGACGTGGCTAGCGAAATGCGCCGCGCGGCAATTAGTCTAACATGAAGTAACCTAATTAGACCATCATGTCAAGATATTGAAGTAATCTATCATAACTGATTATATGACAATACAATATCTGCCATTGTCATCTACGATGATGATGCATAACTTCTTCAGATTATGGCATTGACGGCGTACCAGCTTCATCCTATAGAAGAGAAGGGGGGCTTGCGACATCGCAAGCCCTTCGTCGTCCAGAGTGTCGTCCAGAGCGTCATCGAGAGGCCCCCATGCTCCACCTCTACATCGACGCCGACGCCTGCCCCGTGAAGGACGAGATCTACAAGGTCGCCCTACGCTACGACCTGCCGGTCACCCTGGTGGCCAACAGCTACATGCGCTACCCGAGCGGAGGCAAAGTGAAGCTCGTGGTGGTGGAGAAGGGCCGCGACGAAGCCGACGATCGGATCGTCGAACTGGCCGGCAACGACGACATCGTCATCACCGGCGACATCCCGCTCGCGGCGCGCTGCCTCGACAAGGGGGCCCGCGTGCTCGGCCACAAGGGCCGGCCGTTCACGCCCGAGAACGTCGGCGACTCGCTGGCCACGCGTCAGCTGCTCTCCCAGCTACGCGACCAGGGGCTGGTGGGCGGCGGCCCGCCGCCCTTCTCGCCCAGGGACCGTTCCCTCTTCCTGCAGCAGCTCGACCAGATGGTGAATGCGGTCAAGAGGGGCTGATGCCGTCGGCCGCCGCCGTTCACCCGTCCGTGAAGCAATGGAAGATGTGGCGGCGGTCCACCTTGTAGGGCGCCACGGTGCCGACGTACCGGCAGTGGGTGTAGCCGCACGCGGAGCGGATGAGATCGGCCAGCCGGTAGAGCTCCAGACCCGGAGCGGCGGCGAGCCGAGGATTCCCGCAGTTGACGGGAACGTCGATGAGCAGCGCCCGGCTGCGTGTACGGATCGCCTTCAGCAGCTCGACGGCGAATGCCTCGCCGTGCTCTCCGACCACCCACTGCAGCGTCGAGAAACAAGTGACCAGGTCCCAGATGGGCCGGTCGCCGCCGAGGACGCCGTCGTCGCGGAAGAGCGCGGACTCCAGCGGCGCGGCGATGAACTCGGCTGGGCAGCCCTCGATGTCGGCCGCGCGCCTGGCGGCGGCGATGAAACGCTCGTCGCGGTCCAGTCCCGTGACCACGGCGCCGCGCCTGGCCAACGAGAAGTCGTAGAAGCCGAGATTGCAGCCGAGATCGAGGTACCGCAACCCGCGCAGGTCGGCGTGCAGGTCGAGGATGATGCCCAGCCGTTGGTAGGTGGCGAGGTCGTCGGCCTGGCTGGCGAGACCGGCGAACTCGGGGAAGGGCAGGGGCTGGTAGACGTGGCCGTGCCTTACCAGCGGCGCGGCGGCGATCTCGCGGGCCATCCGCATGGCTTCCGGGTGCAGGCGGGCCGGCGGGCTGCCCAGCGCCTCGGCCAGGGCCAGGTTGCGCCTGAAGAACGGCCGCGGCGCGAGCTGTCCGAGGTGCTGGCGCACGCCGGCGCGCACCTCGTTCTCCGGCGCGATCTGGACCGCCAGCCGAGTGCGGCCCAGGGCGATCGCCGCCGCCAGGATCCGCAATCCCGCCAGGATCATGTGGCGCCCGTCGCGCAGTTCGGCCAGGACGACGGGCTCCTGTTCGCCCGGCTCGCACCAGCCCTGCAGCATGCACTTGACGAGGTAGGCGAATTCGGCGCAGTCCTGGTCGGGGCCCCAGGCCAGACCGGCGCCCGAGCGTTCCAGGAGACGGTCGGCGACCCGGTGGTACGTCGTCCCGGCATGGTCCAGGTTCGGTTCGGCCAGGACGCGACGGGCGAAGTCCAGGTAGGGGGAGTCCGCGAGGGTGACGCCGGCGAAGCTGCGGGAGTCCCGCAGCAGATCCATCGGCAGCAGCAGGCCTTCGGGAGCCAGCGGCAGGTCCACGGCGGGCAGGCGCAGCCGGCGGAAGTCCATGCCGGCCGGGTGGGGCAGCACGGGCGCCTTCGCGGTGACCGCGGTCCAGGTGGCCTGGGCTTTCGAGCCGGCGTGTTGGAGTCTGGCCGTACGATGATCCACGGAGCGTCGACCTCCCGAAATCATGCGCGCCGACGGCGGAAACCGCCGAGTGCGCGTCGCCGAAGCGAGTATACATCTCTGCGGGGGGCCGTGCCGAAAAAGTACGGGAGCGGCCGGGGGGCCGCTCCCGCCCGTCGCCTCGGCGGGTCCGGTCAGCGCTTGTGGATCCTGCCGATGCCCGAGACCTTCGTCGTCACCCGCGCGGGATCGCCGCCGTAGCAGATGTCGCCCACGCCCCGGATGGCGCCGTCGAAGCTGCCGGAGGCTGTCACGTCGACGTCGCCGGCGCCGGCGATCTCAACCTCGACGTCCCCGGCCGTCAGGGCGTTGGCATCGACATCGCCGGCGCCGTCGACGCGGATGTCCAGGGCGTCGACCCGCCCGGCCAGGTCGACGTCGCCGGCGCCGTTGATCTCCAGGGCGGTCAGGGCCGGCACGGTGAGCGCCAGCCGGGCGTGGCCGTCGGCGTCGCACTCGTCGCGCCAGTCCACGACCAGCGTGCCGTCCCGCACCTCGAGCACGAGGTTGGCGAAGAGGTTGTCGTCCAGGGTGACGCGGGCGGTGTGCTCGGCGCCGACCCCGACCTTGATGTCCATGGAGCCGTCGAGCTGCAGGTCGTGCCAGCCCCGCAGGTCGAAGTCGCGGGTCTCGAGCTTGCCCGAGCCCTCGATGCGGTCGTGGTCGTGGTGGCGGTTGCGGGCCGTCGCCTCCACGGAAAATCCGCAGACCGCGGTGACGGCGGCGAGGACCAGGAGCGATTGGCGCTGGGACATGGCGTCCTCCGATCGAAGGTTGGTCCGCGCCGTGACGATGGACGCGCGGGTACGCCTAGGACGCACCCGAATCCGAATAGGTTTAACCCTGCCTGTGAAATTGTTCCTGCCCAGGCTGTGATGCGACTTGGATCCACACATCCTGTGGTGACAGGGGGCGCTCGTCGGGCAC
>DYDD01000229.1:0-4505 GCA_020718045.1 Fibrobacter sp.
TCTCCAGGCGGCGGCAAGGGGTGCCGCAGTTTTAGACCGGCGCGGCAGGTGCCGCACTTTTGCTCCGGCGTTTACAGTCACGAATTTCCCTATGCCGCGGGAGATGGAAACCCGGCTGGCATAGCGTCACAGCGCAAGCGAAGTCCCCGCCAGCATGCTGGGCGGAGACCAGCTCAACGATCCAGCCGAACTCTCCAACGCCCCCGATCCGGTCAGACACTTCACCGTGATTCATTTCCGCAGCACGGGCGATACTCCCACCGGTCTTTATGTGTACGACGTGCTCGGCCGCAGAGTGAGAGAACTCATGAACCGCCCGCTTCCGGGCGGCGAGCACCGCGTCAACTGGGACTGCCGCGACGACGAGGGCCAGGCGGTGAGCAGCGGAGTCTACTTCATCAAACTGCAGAGCGGCATCCACCGCAGCACCGAGAAAGTGCTGGTGGTAAAATGATATGGAGCGGCTGATCAACTGAAGACGCGCCTGACCCTAGGCCCCGGCCGGCAACCTTGTGGCGGTAACTACGGCTGCGGCGGCTGCGCGGCGAGAGCGTTGATCTGCTCGAGCCGATCGCTGCGCTTCTTCTCCAGCGCCTTGTGGCGCCGCATCAGCTCGCCCTTGATCCAGTCGCGGTACAGCGAGGCCCCCAGGCAGCCGGAGTCGTAGGAGAAGATGCTGTTGAAGGCCGAGGGCGCCTCCTCGATCTTGATGTTGTTGGTGATCATGGTCTTGAACAGGTCGCCCTTGAAGTGGTTCTTCAGCTCCTTCTGCGCCTCCTTGTGGAGGTCGGTCCGCCCGTCCTTCATGGTCACCAGCACGCCGAGCACCTGCAGCCAGGTGTTCTGGCGCTCCTGGATGCGCCCGATCAGGGCGCTGAGCTGGTGCATGGTCGAGACGGCCAGGCCGGTGCAGGGCGTCGGGATCAGCGCGTAGTCGGAGGCGACCAGGGCGTTCTGGGTCAGGATGCCCAGGTTCGGCGGCGTGTCGATGATGATCCAGCCGTAGGACGTGGACAGCGCCTGGGTGACCTTGATCAGCCGGTCGGTGAGCTGGGTGCGGGCCATGCTCTCGAGCGACGGGTGTGATGGGATCACGTCGATGTTCTCGTCGAAGACCGTCGAGGTGATGCCGTCCTGGGGCGTGATCGCGCGGCGCAGCACGTCGAAGATCGAGCGCGCCGGCGGCTCGCCGTTCATCTTGCCCAGCAGCGACGAGGAGGCGCAGCCGTGGGGGTCCATGTCGATGACCAGGCAGCTGGACGTGATGTCGCTGTAACGGGTCAGGCCGGCGGCCAGGTTCAGCGCCGTGGTGGTCTTGCCGGTGCCGCCCTTGTGGTTCACGACCGCGATGACGTTTCCCATGGAATCTCCCAACAGGTCGGGACATCGGAGCTCCGGGAATCCGGAGTGAACCGTCAATGATAATGATCCGGGCCCGCGAAGCAACCTGAATTCGGTTCGGCGCTCCGCGCCCCGCTTGGCGATCGGCTCTTAACCGACGGAATCGCATCTTGTTGCGGGATGTGTTTCATAAATCGGTGACGCTCGTGCGGGCGCGTCTCGATCCGTGATAATTTGCGCTATCGTCATGATCCTAGAAATGCGCCGTCAACCTGGCGGTCATGGTCACCAGGTGCTGGGGACCGAACTCGCGGTACTCGGCAGCGGCCGGGAAGTCCTGCTCCGCCGGCAGGCCGTCCAGGGTGAACTGCTGGATGTGGTCGGCGAGGTCGAGGCCGAGGGACCAGCGGGGGCCCCCGCGGTACGCGAACCCCGCCCCCAGCAGCAGGCCCGGCACGCTCTGGTCGGCCGCGTCGGCCGTGGCGCTGATCCCCGTGTAGGTCAGGCCGGCTCGCACCAGGGGCTGCAGGCGGGTGTCGGTCAGGCGCTGCTCCCAGGCGACGTCCAGCTGCACCACGTTCCAGCGGTCGTACAGCACCGGCGTCACGAACTGGGAGTCGTTGGCCAGGGCGGCGGCGTCCATCCGCCCGGCCGTCAGGTCGAAGCGCAGCCACCCGCGCGGCGTCAGGCGCTTGGCGGCCGTGAGGCCGAAGGCCGCCGCCTCGTCCAGGGTCACGGTGAAGCGCTTGGCGTTGAAGTCGGCGCCGCCGACCGGCGGCGACCAGGGCACCGTCAAGTCGTTCGCCACCTGGAACAGGTCCCCGCCCGCCAGCACGCCCGCGGCGAGGCCGAAGCACCAGCCGGTCTGCGGCGCCGCCGTCGCTTCTTCACTCACGGTCGCGACGGTCCGGCCGCTGACGGCGGTCCGGCCGCTGACGGGGCGCCGGGGCTGGTCCTGAGCCGACGCGACGCCGGCCGCGACCAGGGCCAGCGCCACGACCGCTGCGGATAGGCGGCGGGCCCCGGTCACGGCTTGGGATCCGCGGGCTTGGACGCGAAGTGCCGGAAGAGGTCGATGGGCACCGGGAAGATCGTCGTCGAGTTGTTCTCGCGGGCGATCTCGCTCAGGGTCTGCAGGTAGCGCAGGACGATGGCCGACGGGTCGCTCGAGATGACCACGGCGGCCTCGGCCAGCTTCTTGCTGGCCTGGAACTCGCCGTCGGCGTGGATGACCTTCGAGCGCCGCTCGCGCTCGGCCTCGGCCTGGCGGGCCATGGCGCGCCGCATCTCCTGGGGCAGGTCGACGTCCTTGATCTCGACGGTGCTGACCTCGACGCCCCAAGGCTCGGTCGCCTTGTCGATGATCTCGCGGATCTGCAGGTTGAGCTTGTTGCGCTCGGACAGCAGGTCGTCCATCTCGACCTGGCCCATGACGCTGCGCAGGGTCGTCTGGGCGACCTGCGAGGTGGCGTACAGGTAGTCTTCGACGCCGACGATGGCCATCTCGGGCGACACCACCTTGAAGTAGATGACGGCGTTCACCTTGACCGAGACGTTGTCCTTGGTGATCACGTCCTGCGGCGGCACGTCCATCGGGATGATGCGCAGGCTGACCTTCACCATCCGGTCGACCAGCGGGATCAACAGGATCAGGCCCGGCCCCTTGACGCGCTGCAGGCGGCCCAGGCGGAAGATCACCCCGCGCTCGTACTCGCGCAGCACGCGCAGCGAGTTGGCCAGCACGAAGAGCACCAGCATCAGGACGGGCAGGAAGGACAGGGTCAGGAACTGCATGTCGGCCTCCGTGGTCAGGCGGGTCTGCGGAAGGAGACGGTCTCCAGGATGGCCCGCAGGCGGCGGAAATCGTCCATCTTCTCGAGCTGCGGCGCGTAGACGAGCAGGTCGAAGCAGTAGACACGGCCGCCGTCGGGAGCGGCGACGAAGTAGCAGCGGAACGGACCGCCGACCTGGGTCTTGGCGTCGACCCAGCTACCGGCGAGCTTGACGGCGGGCAGCCCGGCCACCGTCTCCTGCGACCAGGCGAAGGACGCGGGGTCGATCGTCTCCTGGTGCAGCGCCGCGCCCAGCCGCTCCCGCATGGCGGCCAGCGCGCGCTGGTCCGCGAGGCGGGCCTGCGGGTCGGCGGCGGCCTCCCAGCTGACCGTCAGGCCGCGCGTGGAGCCGTCGGTGCGCAGCCACTCGACGGCGGGGAAACCGCCGGGCTCGCACTGGTTCTCGCGGTAGGCGGCCGGCAGCTCGACGGAGAAGCCGAAGCGCCGCCACTGGCGGGCGGCGGGGTCCGCGAGCAGTCCTTGCGCGCGGTGGTCCGCGCCGATGCGGCGGTCGATGTCGGCGGCCAGGGTGTCGCGCATCGACGGCGCCCGGCGGTTCAGGAGCGTGACCAGCGCGTCGGCGTCCTTCGCCACCGCGACGAACGCCACCTGGCCGTGGAGCCAGGGGTTGCGCATGGTGAAGACCTCGCCGCGGCCCGACAGGGCCCGCTTCAAGGCTTCCTTGGGCAGCAGCCGCTTGACCGCGCCCTGGACGGGGCCGCCGTCGCCCCAGCGCACCGCCAGGATCACGTTGCGGTAGTTGCGGGCGTCGCCCCATTTCCCGCCGGCGAAGGTGCGGAAGCGGTAGGTGGGCTCGGTCTTCAGGACGAACTTCTCGTCCGGCGACAGCAGGCCGCGCGCCCGCGCCAGCAACGGGTCGAGCTGCGGGTCGGACACCACCAGCGCCACGTCGCCGTACGAACCGACGGCCGACACCATGGCGTTCTTGCCGCCGCCACCGCAGCCGGACAGCGACAGGGCCAGACACAAGCCTGCCGCCCCGAGGATCGCGGCGGCATGGCGGGTGGGGATCACGGCGTACCTCGCGACGGACGGTCAGCGACCGGGGCTACGGCCTTGGTTGTCCGCATCAAGGTACGCGATGCCGCGGGCGGCGAGCAACGCCTTTAACGTCTTGTTCTCGCCGCGCAGCCCGATGATGCCGGCGCGCAGGCGGGCGTTCTCGGCGCGCAGGGCGGCGGCGTCGTCGAGGCCGGCCAGCATGCCGGACGACCGGGAGACCGGCTGCAGGCGCTCTCCCGTGAGCGCGCGGTCGGCCAGGAGGCCCTGGCTGACCGGCCGGCCGAGGAAGCCGCCGCCGAGCGCCGTGCC
>DYDD01000229.1:4545-4675 GCA_020718045.1 Fibrobacter sp.
TCGGTCGCCAGACGCGACGTCGTCGTCTGCGCGGCGGATGTCGTCGCGGCTGCGACCAGGGTCGCCGCCGGTCGGGCGGACGGGGACAGGGGACGCGGGCCGGTGGGCCAGACCAGCACGGCCACCAGCG
>DYDD01000230.1 GCA_020718045.1 Fibrobacter sp.
GTATGCCGTCGACGGCGCCCGCGTCTCGTTCGCCGCCTTCGGCAAGACGGCCCTCGATAGCGGTCGCGACGCCCTGACCGAATTCTTCGATACTGGCATCACCGGCGCGAAGTCTCTGGGCGACGCATTCCGGGACCTGGCCCTTTCCATCATCGCCGACCTGAAGCGGATGGCCGCCCAGCTTCTGGCCACGGCCATCATGAAGAAGATCGCCGGGGTGTTCAGCGATGGCGGCCAGGTCGGCGGCGCCGAGAAGAAAGCCACGGGCGGCGTTCTGGGCGGGATCGGCACGGGCACGTCGGACTCCAACCTCGCCTGGTTCTCTCGGGGCGAGTACCTCGTGCGCGCCGCGGTGGTCCGCGAGCCCGGTGTCTTGCGCCACCTCGAAGAGTTGAACCGGCGCGGGGCCCAGGCGCTGGTCCAAACCCCAGTCCTGATCGAAGCCGCTGTGCCCAAGTTCGCCGAGGGCGGTCTGGTCGATGTGCCCGCCCCCACCGACCCGCAGGCGTCCAAGGACAGCCAGCTGCTGATCGGCCTGGAGGAGGGCCTGATTCTGCGCCACCTGGAGAGCCCCGCTGGCCAGCGCATCCTTGTGAAAGCCATGGCCAAGAATCGCCGGGCGGTCCGCTCGGCCCTGGGGACGTGAGCCATGTTCACCACCGGAACCGCCACCGACTACAACGACCTGGCCGAGCGGCTGCATACGTTCCTGACCGCCAAGGGATCGGCCTTCGGGCTCGCCTACACCGGAACCGGCAACGGCACGCTGACCGCCTACTCAGGCGGGGTTTCTTCGGTGGCCGAGACCTTCACGATCACCGCGACCTCCCCCACGTCATTCAACGTCGTGGGCACTGTCACCGGCTCGATCGGGCCCGCGACTGTTGGCACGCCGTTCGCCCACGCGCACCTGGAGTTCCTGATTACTGTCGGCGCGACGCCGTTTGTGGCTGGCGACCAGTTCACCCTGTCGACCGCGCCCAAGTGGACCAGCCTGCGCCGATCCCGCGGCTGCAGGCTCATGGCCACCCAGGCCAATGAGGGCATCTACGCCGTCCAGAACCTGGTGGACGGTAAGCTCGACATCTGGCCGTTCAACATCGGAGGGATATCCAACCGCTCCTGGAACATCTACACGACGGTCACGCTTCCGCAGGAGGTAGAGATCACCTTCTTCGAGCCCGTGGCCATCGCCGCCTACGAGATGACCCTGCACGACACGACCGGGGCGGCACCCGACGACTGGCAGATGCAGTACTGGGACGGCGCTGCGTGGGTGACGATCGATACGCGGGTGGGGATCAACTTCAACAACGGCATCCCCCAGACCTTCACCATCGCCGCGCCGGTATCGGCAACCCGCTACCGGTGGCACATCACGGGTCTGCGCTACACCCAGTGCCACATGGGCACCTTGCGCATGTTCCGGCAGTCCGATGGCGTCGATGCGTGCTTCCACGAGTACGCCTGGATGGCCCCGGGCAATGACGGCACGTCCGAGATCTTCGTCGGCATCCACGGTTTCGAGCGCCAAGACGCCGACTACCACAACTGGGAGATCGCCGGCATGGACGGCTGGGTCTCTGGGTCCAGGTTCTACCAGCAGCCAGGCTTCCAGGGGAACCTCTACCTGCCGCTCTGGAATGCCACCATCCCCTACTGGTTCATCGCGGACGGCCGCCGCGCGGTCGTGATCGCGAAGATCTCGAACCAGTACGAGATCGCGGTCTTCGGCTTGCTCGACCCCTACTACTCACCACAGCGGTGGCCGTACCCGCTGGTCCTGGGCGGCTCGATGTCCCACGGCGAGTTCTCGGCGTGGAACGACACCGACTACCGGTGGTCCCTGGCGGACAACCGCCACCGAATCCCGACGCACGCCGACACCGGGAACGCTCCGGTCGGATCTGGCGAGCGCGATCCTTGGGACACCCAACTGCGCGTCCGCAACCTCGACGGCGGCTGGAAAGCCCTCGAGGGGTTGCAGCTCGACGCCATTGGGTCCACGCCCAGCACCTACTTCCACATCATCTGGCCGACGCGGTGCGGCCTGTCACTCCTCGACCCGGGCCCCGGCGCCACCTACGACCTGTGGCCGGTGATGCTCATGCTCGGAGATGTCGGGGGCGGCTTCAACACGCCTGGCCAGTTGCCCGGCATCGCTCTGGTCACCGGCCAGGGCCTGACCGCGGAGACCTTGATCCGGCAGGGCGCCGTCGACTGGATCGTCATCCCTAACGTGTTCCGCAACGATCGCGACGACTTCTGCGCCGTGAGGTTGGACTGATGGCGGCCTCCTACCAGACCGGGATCAGCAGCTCGCCCACGAGTCTGTTGCAAACGCTGGTGACCTGGCTCACAGGCCAAGGCTGGACCGTGAATCAGTCCGAGCAGGACGGCGCCGGCTGGCGTGCCCATCTGGTGAAGGCGGGAAGCCTGAATCTGAACCTGCGCGCCGCCGAGAACGAGCGGATCTGGCGCAGAGGCACAAGCAACTACCACGACGTTGGCAACGGCGGCTACGGCATCGGCCTATACCTGGGAACCGGCTGGAATGGCGGCAACAACTGGTACGCGCAACCTGGCGGTCCGGTGCGGCCATACGACCTGAACACGTCCGGTTGCGGCATGAACCTGCCCCAGGGATCAGTGGCCGCGTACCACCTCTTCGACGACGGGAACGACCACATCACCGTCGTGGTCGAGCGCGCGCCGGGAATCTTTTGCCACATGGGCTGGGGGCCGTCCCTTGAGCGGGCCTCGCTGCCGGAGCCGTTCCCCTACTTCTTCGCCAGCTCGAGCACCAAGCTCAACACCGCCGAGATGTCTGACCTCCTGTCCGGCAACCGCCGTGGCATGGACTTGACCGCCTACCCGCCGATGTCCCACACCGACGAGGACTATTCGACGATCTCCGGCAGCACCGGCCAGACGCATTGCACCGCGTTCGTCCGCGTCGATGCGGCGTCGTTCGCCGGCAGATGGATCGGCGACTGCAAACCCGAGGACGAGGGGTTCGGCTGGACCGGCCGCCGCATGCGCGACGCCCTGAACAAGTGCCTGGATGCCTTGGGCGGGATGGAAGAGGACGAGTACGTCAATTACCAGTACCTGTGGAACAGCGGAGTGAGCGGAGCCGGTGAGCGCACGCTGCAGAGCGCGTTCGGTGGCGCGCTCCTGCTGCCCTTGCACTGCTTCATGGAGGCCGAGCCGCAGAATCGCTGGGCCCCAATCGGCTATCCGCCAACCGTGCTGTGGACCGAGGCCGTGGGCCACGGCTACAGCGCTGGCGACGTCTACCAGCTGGGCGGCCAGAACTACATGCTGTTCCCGTTCTTCGCCGTGAAGAAGGCCGCCTGATGGCCACCGCGGTCGTGATCCCCGGTCCCTTGAACCTCATTTCCGGGAGTGCCATCTCGGTCAACCTGTCCGCGGCCGTCCTTGACCCCATCAGCGCACGCCCTCTCTACCAAGTAGGGATGAACACGGGCACTCGCCTAGCGCTGGCTGACCCACGGCCAGCCGCGTTTCACATGGGCGGCGGCATTGCCCCCGTCCACGGCCTGGCCGTCCTCGGCCGCGTCCATGTGATCCCGCGCCGGCTTGACCTCGGTGCCGTGGTCTCCGAGCAGGAAGCCGAGGTCGAAGTCTGGAACGCCGACATCCAGCGCGGCCAGACCATCGAAGAGATCACTATCGACGGTCCCGCTGGGATCGCGGTCATCGACGACCTCGGCCAGCCGGCCCAGTTCCCTGCCTCCGCCTCACACATCTACCTGGTCAAGGTACTGAGCGACGGTGACGCCTTGATCGACAACCTGGTCACCTGGGTGTTTGCCGGGAAGGACCCCCTGGGCACGAACCTCCGGTTGCTGGGGTTCCGGCTGATTCCGTTCCCGTTCCCCCCGAACTGGGCCCAACCGGTGACCGAGACGTTCGGGTTCATGACCGACATCCTCGTCTCGTACCGGGGCATGGAGCAGCGCATCCAGCTGCGCGCCGTGCCGGTGGGCACGATCCGCTACGCGACGCTCCTGGACGACCTGCGCGACGCCCAGATGGCGGGTGCCATCCTCTTCGGCAACCAGGCCCGCGCGTTCGGCGTGGGTCGCTGGCAGTTCCAGGCACCGCTGCTGCAGGACGCCAGCGCCGGCGCTCACGACCTCCTCTGCGACACCTCCGACATCCCGTTCGAGCCCGGCGGCATGGTCCTGCTGTGGACCGACCCCTACCACTGGGAGGTCCAGACCATCGAGAGCGTGCTGCCCGATCGCGTGATCCTTGACTTCGGCCTCATCCAGTCCTGGACCGCGGGCCTGACCATCGTTCTGCCGATCGTCGTTGGTCGGCTTTCGGACGACGAGGGATTCACCTGGGACGCGCTTGCGATCGGCTCGACCGCACTCACCTTCGACATCGACAGATTCCGGCCATGAGCTATCTCGGCCACGACGTCCTGGAACTCAACTACAACCGCATCGGTGCCTTCGAGGAACGACTGCGCCGGAAATTCGTGCTGCTCAGCTCTAAGACCGGCCGGCGCATCGCCGACGAGCAGGCGCCGGCTCCCGCCGCCTTGCGCCCCTTCACCTGGACGGCGATCGGCCGCG
>DYDD01000231.1 GCA_020718045.1 Fibrobacter sp.
CACGGCGAACGGCACGCCCGCGACCGCGAGCAGCTCGGCGCGGCGCGGCGAGACCGAGGCGAGGACCAGTTCCTCGCCCGCCGGCCAGTCCAGGAAGGGGCTCGTCAGCATGCCGGCGCGGTCCTCCCCCGCGCGCTCGCGCGGTCCAGGATCAGGGTGACGGGACCGTCGTTGACCAGATCGACCGCCATCGCGGCGCCGAAGCGGCCCTCGGCGACCGCGGGCCACTGCACGCGCAGCAGCCCCGCGAACTCCTCGTACAGGCGCCGGGCCGCCGCGGGCGGCGCCGAACCCGTGAAGCTGGGGCGCAGCCCCCGGCTCAGGTCCCCGTAGAGGGTGAACTGCGAGACCAGCAGGATCCCGCCGCCCACCTCACGCAGCGAGCGGTTCATCAGCCCCGCGTCGTCGCCGAAGAGCCGCAGGTCCGGCAGCTTGCGCGCCGTCCAGCCCAGCTCCGCCGCGGTGTCGTCCGGCGCGAAGGCGGCCAGCACCAGCAGGCCGCCGTCGATCGCGCCGACGACCTCCCCGCCCACGCGCACCGCGGCGCGGGACACGCGTTGCACCACACAGCGCACGGCCGTCCTTCCATCAACGTCACGGGCGTCAGTTGAGCTGGTAGCGCTCCACGCGCTGCACGCCCTCGACGCGCCGCACCGCGAGCAGGACCCGCTCGAGGTTGTTCAGGTTGCGCACCTCGACCAGGAACGACACGACCGCCAGCTCGTGATCGCCCTTGAAGTCGCCGCTGTGGATGTTCGTGCCGACGCCGCGGATCGCGTCGCTGAGGTCGGCCAGCAGGCCGCGGCGGTCCAGCGCCGTCACGGTGAGCTTCACCTGGAAGATCTGCTCCTCGCCCACGTCCCAGGAGACGTCGATCAGGCGCTCGGGCTCGATGCTCGCCAGGTTCGAGCAGCCGAGGCGGTGGACCGAGACGCCGCGGCCGCGGGTGACGACGCCGATCACCTGGTCGCCGGGGATCGGCTCGCAGCAGCGGGCGTAGCGCACCATCAGGTTGTCCAGCCCCTGGATCCTCACGCCGGACACGCGCCGCCGCAGCAGCGCCGCGTAGATGTCCTTGCCCATGTCGACGAGTTTCTCGGGCGGCTTCTTCTCCCGCGGCTCGAGACGCGCCAGGATCTTGGTCGCCGTGAGGTCGCCGCAGCCGACCGCCGCCAGGAGCTTTTCGGTCTCGGTGTAGCCCATCTCCTGGGCGATCCCGTCCAGGTCCTTGTCCGGGTTCACGTTCAGCTTGTGGCGGCCGAACTCGCGCTCGAGGATGCCGCGCCCCAGGCGCACGCTCTCCTCGAACTGGGTCGAGCGGATCCAGCGGCGGATGTGGTGGCGCGCCTTGCCGGTCTTGACGATCTCCAGCCAGGACGTGCCCGGGTGCGCGCTCTTGCTGGTGAGGATCTCGATGGTGTCGCGGTTCTTCAGTTCGGTGGTCAGGCTGACGATGCGGCCGTTCACCTTCGCGCCGACGCAGTGCAGCCCGACCACGGAGTGCACCTCGAAGGCGAAGTCCAGGGGCGTGGCGCCGCGCGGCAGCTGGAAGATGTCGCCGCGCGGGCTGTAGACGAAGACCTCGTCCTGGAACATGTCGAGCTTCATGCCCGCCATGAACTCGCGCGGGTCGGTGACGTCCTCCTGGTACTCCATCAGCTGCTTCAGCCAGCTGACCATCCGCGAGAAGTCGATGTGCTCGTCCCCCGGACCCTCCTTGTACTTCCAGTGCGCGGCGATGCCGATCTCGCTGCGCTCGTGCATCTCGTAGGTGCGGATCTGGATCTCGACGAACTTGCCGCCGGGCGCGCGGATCGTCGTGTGCAGGGACTGGTACATGTTCGGCTTGGGGTTGGCGATGTAGTCCTTGATGCGGTCCTGCAGCGGCGTGAACAGGCTGTGGACGATGCCCAGCGCATGGTAGCAGTCCACCTTGGTCTTGACCAGGATGCGCAGCGCGTGCAGGTCGTACACCCGCTCGATCGGGATGTCCTGCGCCTGCATCTTGTTCCAGATGGAGTAGAAGTGCTTGGGCCGGCCGACGATCTCGGCTTCGACGCCGGCCTCGGCCAGGCTCGCCTGCAGCGGCCGGCTCACCTCCTCGATGAGCCGCTCGCGGTCGGCGCGCGTCTGCAGCACGCCGTCGTCCACGGCGTAGTAGGCCTTCGGGTTCAGCACCTTGAAGGCGAGATCCTCGAGCTCCCACTTGATCTTGGCCAGGCCGAAGCGGTGGGCCAGCGGGGCGTAGACGTCCATGGTCTCGCGCGACATGCCGGCCTGGCGTTCGTCGGCCAGGAACCCGACGGTGCGCATGTTGTGCAGGCGGTCGGCCAGCTTGATCAGGACGGTGCGGGGATCCTGCGTGATGGAGAAGACGAGCTTGCGGTAGTTCTCCGCCTGGCGCGTCTCGGGGTTGTGCGAGCGCAGGTCGCTGATCTTCGTCACGCCGTCGACCATGTGCGCCACGTCGGGCCCGAACTCGCGGCGCACCGTATCGAGGTCCAGCGAGGTGTCCTCGACGACGTCGTGCAGCATGCCCGCCACCAGCGTGTCCACGTCGAGCCGCAGGTCGGCCAGGATGTCGGCCACGGTCAGGGCGTGCACGAAGTAGGGCTCGCCGCTCTTGCGCAGCTGGCCCTCGTGGGCCTGGCGGCCGCGGCGGTAGGCGGCCCAGAGGCGGTCGAGGTCGGCGCGCGGGTTGTAGGCCCGCACCTTGCGCACGACCTCCTGCATCCCCGCCTCGAGGGCGTCCCCGGCGGGGGCCGTGTCGCGGTCCGCAATCACGTCGCGTCGCCCGGTCGGATGTCCAGCAGCTGCAGCTGCACAGGCTCGACGGTCGCGCCGTTGCTGGGCCGCCAGTTGTTCGTCGCGATCTGGAACAGGATGTCCCAGCGCAGGTCCGGCAGCGAGGGGCGGCCGCCGGGCAGGCTCCCGAGCATGGCGTTCCAGGCCTTGCCGCTCCCGAAGCTGATGAACGGCAGCGCCAGGGCGGGCGTGCCCCCGGCGTGCGGCTGTCCGGGGCCGGCGAAACGGAAGCGCAGGTGCTCGCCCCCGCGGCCCACGGGCGCGGGGGCCGCGGACAGGCGCAGCCCGTCGCAACGGAACACCGGCGCGCGGTTGCCCTCGCCGAACGGCTCCAGCAGCGCGCACTCCTGGTTCAGCTGCGCCACCTCCTGCACCGTCATCGTGCCCATCGACAGGTCGAGATCGTAGGTCTCGGGCACGCCGTCCTGCGCCGGCTCCTCACGCAGGACGTCCAGGAAGGCCGCGCGGAACGCGGCGAGGTCCCGCGTGCGCAGGGTCATGCCGGCCGCCTGGGCGTGTCCGCCGTAGCGCACCAGCAGCCCGGCGCAGCGGTCGAGCACGGCCTTGATGTCGACGCCGGGCACGCTCCGCGCCGAACCCCGCGACTCCTGGCCCTCGAGCGAGAACAGGATCGACGGCACGTTGAAGCGTTCCACCAGCCGGGCCGCGCTGATGCCGATCACGCCCCGGTGCCAGCCCTCGTCGCCCAGGATCAGCCCCGGGTCGCCTCGCTCGGCGTAGGGCAGCGCCTTGATCACCGCCTCGTCCATGACGCGCTGGTCGGTGTCGCGGCGGCGCTTGTTCGTCTCGTCGGCCTCGTCGGCCAGGGCGCGAGCCTCGTCCGCGTCCCGCGTCAGCAGCAGGTCCAGGGCGGCCTGGACGCGGCCGATGCGCCCGCAGGCGTTCAGGCGCGGCGCCAGCTGGTAGGCCACGTGCGTCGCGGTGACGGACTGGCCGTGGTCGAGGCCCACCTTCTCCAGCAGGGCCCGCAGGCCGGGGCGGACCGTCCGGCGGTCGGTGATCCGCTCGAGCCCGCGGCGCACCAGCACGCGGTTCTCGTCGACCAGCGGCATCTGGTCCGCGATCAGGCCCAGGGCCGCGAGGTCCTGGACCGAAGCGAGGAAGTCCTCCGGCAGGCAGCCGGGCGCCAGCAGCGCCAGCGCCTGGGCCAGCTTGAACGCCACCGCGACGCCGCACAGCTCGGCGTTCGGGTAGCGGTTGCCCGGCCGTCGCGGGTTGACCAGCGCGTGGACCCCGGCGGGGCGGGCGTCGAACAGGTGGTGGTCCAGCACCACGACGTCCATGCCCCCGGCCAGGGCCACGGCGATCTCCTCGTGGGCGGCCGAACCGGTGTCCACGGTCACCAGCAGGCCCACGCCGGCGGCGCTCCACTCCCCGAGCATGCGCCGGGCCACGCCGTAGCCGTCGCGGGCGCGGTCGGGCACGAACGGCGGCTGCAACGCGCAGCGCCGCCCGTCCACGTCCAGCGCGCGCAGGAGCTCCGCCAGCAGCGCGGTGCCGGTCAGACCGTCGACGTCGAAGTCGCCGTGGATGGCGACCTTCTCGCCCGCCGCCGCGGCGCGCAGTAGGCGCCTGGCGGCCGGCTCGATCTCGTCCAGCAGCAGGGGGTCGTGGAGGTGTTCGATCTCTGGGTAGAAGAAGCGCTCGAGCGCCTGCTCGCCGACGACGCCGCGCACCGCGAGCAGGGCGACGAGGTGGCCGGACACGGGGCGCGACAGCGGCAGGGCGCGGCTGATCGCTTCGAGCGTCTCCGGCTCGGGCGCGCCCGCGGCGCG
>DYDD01000232.1 GCA_020718045.1 Fibrobacter sp.
CCATCGAATAGCGTGAACGCGGGACCATCAAATACCGTGCGCCTGCTCACCTTTCTGATGATCGGAGGGAAGAGGCTTCGTCGACGGTTGATCAGACTGAAATCCGCGGATTGGCTACTGCACAAGGATACTCCCGTCCGGGGTTGCCTCTCTCTATCAAACGTCGCCCCAGGAACCCGGGAAGCTCACGCACGAAGGCCGTGGCCGTCTTATTGGTGTAACTGGTCCGCGTTAGGTGATGTAACGGTAATCCGCATTTCATCAACTGATCAGGATCCAGCATCAATAAACGGTGTTCATGACCTCGATCCAATGTCACGCCTACAGTAACAGGGGTCAACTTGTTTGTGAATCAGGACCGAGCGTGAGCTAAATTGGTTCGAGACCGTAAGCTGGAATCTCTTGATTTGTCGTAAGAGATATTTTGAAGTAGTGTGCGATCATCCCTTGAGCCGGGTGTTGTGATCTGTTAGCATACCCGGGACGGATCGCCCCCCGAGGGCTCACGGACGAGATGGAGGGTCCCACCTTGGAAGAACCCCGCAACGACGATCTCGGCTGGGTCAAGGACGCGGAGCGTTGGATCTGCCAGATCCAGGGCATCCGCCAGTGCAAGATCGACATCGACGAACTGGGCAAGGTCGCCGGCATCCACGTCATCGCGACGGCCGACCGCGAGCCGCGTCACGTGGTGCGCGACGTCGAGAGCCTGCTGAAGGCCCGGCTGGATCTGGACGTGTACTACAAGAAGATCGGCGTCGTGCAGATCATCGAGCCCGAGGAGGCCGCACCGGCGATGTCCGCGCCCGCGCCGCCCGACGCCGCGATCGCGCCCGCACCCGTCGCCGAACCGGCAGCCCCGCCGCCGCTGCGGATCCCCGAGGTGCCGAAACCCCACGTCGTGCCGGCGCCGGTCGCGGTGCGCCCGGCCGTGCTGGTCGAAGAGGCCGTCGCGCCGCGCGTGGAATGCGCGGGCGTCGGCGTCATGATCGCCGGCGCGACCCTGACCGCCACGGTCGAACTGGTGCGCGGCGGGGCCGCGGCCAGGGTCCAGGAGACGGGGCCGAACCACCAGGGGACCGACCAGCTGCTGGTGAGCCGCGCGACGGTGCGCGCCTTGGCCGACCTGCTGGACGAAACAGCGACCTTGAGCCTGGCGGACCTGCGCGAGACCGAGATGGCCGGCGAGCGGGTGACTCTGGTCGCGGTGGACCTGGTCGAGGGCCGCCGCAGCGAGCGCTTCTTCGGCAGCTGCTCGCAGCGCCACGGGCCGCACCAGGCGGCCGTCTACGCGGTCCTGGACGCCCTGAATCGGCGCTTGGACCTCATGAACTTCAGGGAAGGAGTGGAGAAAACCTCCGTCTGACACGGGTTCCGACCGACTTCGGGACCGGCGCCTTTGGAGCGAGCGGAGCAGATCTGATTGGAGCGGTAGCGGAGCGCCTCTATGTCGTGTGGCAACTCAGCACGTTCGACACCTGGAGGTGACACCATGCTCGACTTCATCATGAAGCTGTTCTTCCGGTGGGAGTGGTAAGCCACTGACCACCCCGGCGCCGGTCCCGTTGATTTTCCTTAAGCCGTTGCAATCCCGGGCCGATTGGATACCTTGGTACCGTAGCCAGTCACCCCTATTCAAGGATCGCACTGATTGAACCAGCAGCGGCGAAATCGCAATAACACTGCTTTTAGGGCCTATTATTTTGGTGTATTGGTCACGAGTATCGCGCTGCTGTCTTATCTCGCCATTTACCAAAAACCGGTACGTACAGAGTGGCTGGCATGGGGATACTACCTCGTCATCCTGCTCGCGGCAGATACGAAACTGACGGAAATCCAGGCCCGCAGCCGGAGCAAAGTCCTGGCTTCCCGCGCCTTGGCGATGTCGATGCTTGTGTTGTTTGGGCCCTTTGTCGCTGTGGTGATGGATGCGATCTCAAGCCTGGTTCGCGGTGTCTTCCTGCAGCACACGACTCCTCGCAAGATGTTTTTCAATATGGCGATGCTAGCAATCGCCAATGGCGTGGCTGGACTGGTTTATCAGGCAATCCCGTTCCACGCCTCATTCTCGAACGGATTGTTCCTGCTGCCTTTGTTCGCAACGCTTCTTGTCTACGCGACCATCAACAGCTTGATCGTCACGGGCATCATGAGTCTCGATCTCCACATCCCGGTTAGGGAGATCTGGCACCGGGACTTCAGCTGGGGTGCCGTGGTCGGAGTCCTGGAACTTCCCTTTATCGCGATCATCATCCTCCTGTTCCTGCATACCGGTCCTTGGACGTTGATGCTGTATCTCCCGATCATCTGGGTCGTATTCGCCATTATCCGTGCTCATGAGCAGCAGAAGGAAGCCCACATGGCGTCGATCGCCGTGCTGGCCACCACGCTCGAGGCCGACGAGCCCTACACCCACGGCCACAGCTACCGCGTCAGCCAGTACGCGGTGACCATCGGCCGCGCCATGGGCATGTCGCCGCGCAACCTCGAGGTCCTGGAGTACGGCGGGCTGCTGCACGACATCGGCAAGATCGCCATCACCAACGACATCATCTGCAAGCCCGGCCGCCTGACCGACGAGGAGTTCGCCACCCTGGCCGAGCACCCGGCCATCGGCGCCCGCATCGTCGAGCAGATCAAGTTCCTGCCCGAGACCGTCGACCTCGTGCGCCACCACCACGAGCGTCCCGACGGCAAGGGCTACCCTGACGGCCTGAAGGGCGACGAGATCACGCTGGGCTCGAGCATCATGAACATCTGCGACGCCTTCGACGCCATGACCAGCGACCGCTCCTACCGCAAGGCCCTGCCCGTGGAGATGGCGATCGAGGAGCTGGTCAAGCACCGGGGCACCCAGTTCAACGCCGCGGTGGTCGACACCGTGCTCGCCCTGCACCGGCGCGGCGAGTTCGACATCATCCCCGATTCCGCGGTGGAGAAGGTCATCCGCCAGATCCAGCGCGTCGGCGAACCGCCGGTCCGGGCGATTCCCACCCCGACCAAGGAAGACCCCGTCCATGAAGTACAGCGATAGCGGCGTCGACATCGACGCCGCCGCGCGGGCGCTCGCCGGGGCCAAGCAGGCCATCCGCTCCACCTGGGACGAGCGCGTGCGCAGCGACATCGGCGCCTTCGGGGGCCTGTACCGCGCGGCGCCGGGCGAGCCGCTGCTGGTGGCCAGCGTCGACGGCGTCGGCACGAAGGTGAAGATCGCCGCGCAGACCGGACGCTACGACACCGTCGGCCAGGACCTGGTCAACCACTGCGTCGACGACATCCTGGTCCAGGGCGCCGAGCCCCTGTTCTTCCTCGACTACTTCGCCACCGGCAAGCTGCGCGAGGGCGTGCTCGAGCAGGTGCTCGACGGCTTCGCCCGGGCCTGCCGCGAGAACGGCTGCGCCTTGCTGGGCGGCGAGACGGCGGAGATGCCCGGCGTCTACGGCGACGGCGACTTCGACCTGGCCGGCTGCATCGTCGGGCGCGTCCGCGAGGAGGATCTGATCGACGGCTCGGCCATCCGCGCCGGGGACCGCCTCTGGGGCCTGCCCAGCACGGGGCTGCACACCAACGGCTACTCGCTGGCCCGCCGCATCCTGTTCGAGACGGCGGGCTACGCCCCGGACGATGCGCTGCCGGGCTGCGACGGCACGGCGGCCGACCTGCTGCTGGCCGTCCACCGCAGCTACCTGCCGCCGGTGCGCGCGCTCTGGCGGGAACTGGGCCGCCCGGCCGTCCACGGCCTGGCCCACATCACCGGCGGCGGCTTCTACGACAACGTGCCGCGCATCGTCCCGGACGGCCTGTGCTGCCGCATCGACACCGCGGCCTGGATCCCGCCGCCCCTGTTCCGCCTCCTGCAGAGGGCGGGGGAGGTCGCGACGCCGGAGATGTACCGCGTCTTCAACATGGGCCTCGGGATGGTGTGCGTGCTGGCGGCCGACGCCGACCCCGCCGTCCCCGCGTCGCTCGGCGCGCTGCCCATCGGCGAGGTGGTGCCGGGGCCGCGCAAGGTGGACGTCCTGCTGTAACCTTCCGTTCCGCGTCCCACGTCAGTGCCATCAGCCCAACTCGACGTCACGCCCGGATTCCCGGGCGCGGGCTGCCGCACCGATCCCGGCGTCGGCGGTGTCACGGATGTGCCTGTCGTGGGCGCGCATTCGTGCGTCGTCTCAGCCGGCCAGCGTATCGCCTTGTCCGTGAACGAATTGCACAAGTATGTAGACAGCTTGGAGCTCGGGATCGCCACCTGCATCGCCCGCCCCCGGAGGTGCGGCATGGACGTGATGCGCAGATTCTGGGACGAGGAGTT
Organism: Fibrobacter sp.; assembly: GCA_020718045.1. Classification (GTDB taxonomy): domain Bacteria; phylum Krumholzibacteriota; class Krumholzibacteriia; order LZORAL124-64-63; family LZORAL124-64-63; genus PNOJ01. The sequence goes on from DYDD01000232.1 coordinate 4,310, forward strand.
GCGGGCCTACCCGCACGGCGGGCCGGGCAGCCGGGTCTGGGTCGTCAGGGGCGGTGCGCAAACCGAGGCTCCGCTCACCCTGCTGCTGCAGCACGGCTGGCAGGGGGACCCGGCGCGGGAGCCGCCGGCGCCGCCGCTGGGGTTGCTGTGGCGCGCTGCCGTCGAAGGGGAATCGACGGTCCGGACCTGGCGCGCGGGCGAGCAGTCCTGGCGGCAGGAGGCGCTGCCGGTGC
>DYDD01000233.1:0-819 GCA_020718045.1 Fibrobacter sp.
GGCCGGCGACCTCGCGCCGCTGCGCGCCCACGTCGACGGCAACGGCTCGCTGACCGTCCTGGAGATGAGCCGCCACATGGGCGCGCTGCACGCCGCCGCGGCCGCCGCGGCCGCGCCGTTCGTGGTGCCGTCCGGGACGATCTTCATGATGGGCGACAACCGCGACAACAGCTACGACAGCCGCGGCTGGGGACCGCTCGACCTGGACCTGGTCAAGGGCAAGGCCATCTTCATCTACTGGTCCTGGGACGCGCAGCGCTTCCTGCCGCGGCTCGCCCGGATCGGCGACCTGATCCGGTGAGCGCCGCCCCCGCGCAGCGACCGCCGCCTCGGCGTCGCCCGGGCGGCGGCGTCTACCTCCACGTGCCCTTCTGCGCCTCCCTCTGCTCCTACTGCCGCTTCCCGCGCACCGACCGCCACGACGGCGCGTCCCGGCGGCGGCTGGTCGCGGCCGTGCTCGCCGAATTCGCGCTGCGCCGTGCAGCCTGCGCGACGCTGCGCGACGGCCGGCGCCCGGCGCTGACCTGCTACGTCGGCGGCGGCACGCCTTCGGTCCTGGAGCCCGACCTCTTCGTCGACCTGCTGCAGGGCACCTGGGGCCGCCTGGCCCGTGCGGGCCGGGCCGAAGTGACCGCCGAAGCCAACCCCGAGAGCTTCGACGAAGCGCGGGCCGACGCCTGGCGCGGGGCGGGCGTCGGGCGCGTCAGCCTGGGCGTCCAGAGCCTCGACCCGGACGTGCTGCGCCTGCTCGGCCGCCGCTGCGACCCCGACCGCGCCCGCGCCGCCCTGCGCCTGGCCGCGTCGCGCTTCCCGCGCGTC
>DYDD01000233.1:866-4544 GCA_020718045.1 Fibrobacter sp.
GCGGGAGTTCGCCGAAGCCCGCGACCTCGGCGTGGGCCACGTCTCGTTCTACATCCTCGAGCTGCACGCGGGCACGCCGCTGACCGCGGACGTCGAGGCCGGGCGCGTGCCCCGGCCCCGCGACGCCGAGGTCGAGGCCCTCTACCTGGGCGCCTGCGAGGACCTGGCGCGCCTGGGCTACCGGCAGTACGAGATCTCCAACTTCTGCCTGCCCGGCCAGAGGTCGCGCCACAACGCCGCGTACTGGCGGCGGACGCCCTACCTCGGGCTCGGTCCCGGGGCTCACGGCTTCGCCGGGAACCGCCGCTACGCCAACGTCGCCGACCTGACGCGCTACGTCGCCGAGACGGAGGCCGGCCGGCTGCCGGAGGCGCGGGTCGACCGCCTCGACCGCGGGGCCCGGCGGCTGGAACGGATGTTCCTGCCCCTGCGCACGGTCGCCGGCGTTCCGTTGCGCGACCTGCCGGCGCACGACGCCGTCCTGGCGCGTGGCGAGGCCGAGGGCCTTTGGCTGCAGCAGAGGGGGCGTCTGGCCCTGACCGCGCGCGGCCGGCTGCGGATCGACGACGTCGAGTCGCTGTTCGCCGGCCTCGCCGAACGCGGTCCGGTTGACACGCCGAAATCGTTCGGACTACCTTGTAAGGCCGCGTCAGGGAAGCTCGCGACGGGAGAGGCCGGATGAACGGCAGGGACACCAGACTCGCCACGGTCCTGGAAGCCGTCGTGCGGCTGTACAGCCGCACCGGCCAGCCGGTGAGCTCCGCGCTGGTGGTGCGGTGGCTCGGGGGTGCCGTGAGCTCCGCGACCGTGCGCGGCGACATGGGACGCCTCGAGCGCGACGGCTACCTCGCGAAGCCCCACGTCTCGGCGGGGCGCGTGCCCACCGACGCCGGTTTCCGGGCCTTCGTGAACCGGCTGCTGGTGGCCGCCCCGGGCGAGGCCTCCGCCGGCCGCAGCCTGCGGGCCCTGGTGGACCGGGAGCTTGAGCGCTCGCGCGGCACGCACGCGATGGTCAAGGCCCTCGCGGCCCTGCTCTGCCGCCTGACCGACAACATCGGCATCATCCTGGGCCCGGCCTGGGACCAGGTGCGCGCCCGGCGGCTGGACCTGTACCCGAAGGAGAACCGGCGCATCCTGATGGTGCTGGTCCTGGACAACGCGCTGGTGCGGACGGGCACCTTCGCCGTGGACCTCGACGTCACGCCCGAAGCGCTCGACGACGCCGCGCGCATCCTGAGCGAGCGCATCAACGGCCGCACCATCGACGAGATCCGCCACGGCGTGCTGGCGTCGCTCGACGTCGACGACAGCGACGCCGGCCGCATCGCCCGGGACGTCGCGCGCAACGGCGCCGCCCTCTTCGACGACGTGGAGGCCGCCGACCTCGAGCTGATGGGCGTGGCCAACGTCCTGGATGAGCCCGAGTTCTCCGACCCCGGCCAGCTCAAGCAGCTGGTGAAGTTCCTCGAGTCGCCGCGCGAGATCCGCTCCGCGCTGCGGCGGCTCAGCCCGGACAACGAGGACGGCATCGCGGTCTGGATCGGGTCGGAGAACCCGATCGGCGGGCTGCAGGCCTTCAGCCTGGTCTCGTCGCCCTTCCGGCTCGGCGAGCGGCGGGGCGTGTTGGCGGTGCTCGGCCTGCGCCGGATGTCCTACGACCGCACCATCGCCGGGATGCAGGTCCTGATCCAGGGCCTCAAGCAGCTGCCACACGGGGAGGAAGGACGGACATGACCGAACACGACCGGCCGGTGCCGGACGACGTCGTCGCCGACGACGCGGCGGGCGGGATGGGCGAGGCGAGCGGGATGGGCGAGGCGGGCGAGGCGCCGCCCGACGCCGCGGCCGGGGAACCGGACGCCGCCGACGACGCCCGGCGCGAACTGGCGCGCGAGCGCGACGACTACAAGGACAAATGGCTGCGCGCGCACGCCGAACTGGACAACGTGCGCAAGCGCGCCCGCCGCGAGATCGCCGAGGCCCAGACCTTCGCGGTGGCGGACGTCCTGCGCGACCTGCTGGACGTGCTGGACAACTTCGAGCGGGCGGCCGCGGCCGCGGCCGCGAACGGCGACGCCGAGGCCGTCCGCAGCGGGGTCGCCCTGATCCACGGCCGGTTGCGCGAGATCCTCGGGGCGCGCGGGCTGTCGCCCATCCCGACGGCGAAGGGCGACCCGTTCGATCCCGGCATCCACGAGGCCGTGATGCAGATGGAAGGGGACGGCGTCGAATCCGGCGCCGTCCTGGAAGTGGCGCAGGCCGGCTACCGGCTGGGCGACCTGGTGCTGCGGCCCTGCCGCGTCGTGGTGGCCCGCTGAACGAAAGGCGCCCGGGATGGCCCAGAAGAGGGACTACTACGTGGTGCTCGGCATCGACCGCGACGCGGGCGAGCCCGAGATCAAGAAGGCCTACCGCAAGCTGGCCATCAAGCATCATCCCGACCGCAACCCCGACGACCCCACCGCGGCCGAGAAGTTCCGCGAGGCCACCGAGGCCTACGAGGTGCTGAAGGACCAGCAGAAGCGCGCGCAGTACGACCAGCACGGCCACGCGGCCTTCGAGCAGCCGGGCGGACCCGCCGGCGGCTTCGGCGGCATGGGCGGGATGGACATGAACGATGCGCTCGCGTCCTTCCTGCGCAACTTCGGCGGTTTCGGCGACATCTTCGGCGGCGGGGGCGGCGGCGGCGGACGCGGCCAGGGCCGCGACCTGCAGGTCAAGGTCGCGATCACGCTGCGCGAGGCGGCCGAAGGCGTCCACAAGAAGGTCAAGCTGCGCAAGCAGGTGGCATGCGCGTCGTGCGGCGGCAGCGGCGGGGCCCACGGCAGCGGCGCCTCGGACTGTCCCGAGTGCCGCGGCAGCGGCCGCCGCCGCCAAGTGGTGCGGACCCTGCTCGGCCAGATGGTCACCGAGGTCGCCTGCAACCGCTGCGGCGGCCGCGGCAGCCTGGTGACCGACCCCTGCGGCGCCTGCCGCGGCACCGGCACCGTGCGCGGCGAGGAGACCGTCGAGGTGCGCATCCCCGCCGGGGTCGCGCGCGGCAACTACATGGACCTGCAGGGGCGCGGCGACGCCGGCGAGCACGGCGGCCGTCCCGGCGACCTGCGCGTCGTCTTCGACGTGGGCGAGGACGAGGTCTTCGAGCGCCACGGCGACGACCTGCTCATCGACGTGCCCGTCTCGCCGATCGACCTCATGCTCGGGGTCAAGGTGGAGGTGCCGACGCTCGACGGTCGCGTCGCGCTCAAGGTCCCGGCCGGCACCCAGACCCACAAGGTCTTCCGGCTGCGCGGCAAGGGCCTGCCCCGCCTGCAGCGCAGCGATCGCGGCGACCAGCTGGTGCGGATCCTGGCCTGGACGCCGGAGAAGCTCTCCGCCGACGAGAAGTCGCGGCTCGAGACGCTGCGCGCCGGGCTCGCGGCCCGGGTCCCCGCGCCCGGTCGCGGGCTCGTCGACTGACCGGCGCCGCGCCGCAGGAGGGTCCCGTGCACACCTACCATCTCGATCTGACCGCGGGCGCCCCCCTGCCCGGTCCCGGCGACGAGGTCCGCCTCGACGCCGAGGAGAGCCACCACCTGTTGCACGTGATGCGCGCCCGCCCCGGCGACCCGCTGCGCCTGGTCGACGGCCGCGCCGGCGTCGTCGAGGCCGAGTTCGCCGGCGCCGACGCGCGCCGCG
>DYDD01000234.1 GCA_020718045.1 Fibrobacter sp.
TGGTCCTCGCGGGGGGGATGCGCCTGTCCCTGCCCGCCGGCGCGGTCGCGGCCGCCACCGGCGGGAGCGAGGTCGGGACGTCCCGGCCGGTCGCCCCCTTCCCGCCGCCGGTCGCCGGAAGCTGCGACGCGACCGAACTCGACCTGCGCGGCTTCCGCGCGGAAGAGGGCTGGGAGGCGCTGGACCGCCTCATCGACCGGGCGATCCCGGCCGGCGCCGGCGAGATCGGCGTCATCCACGGCTTCGGGACCGGCCGCCTGCGCGCCTACCTGCTGGAACGCCTGGCCCGCGACCCCCGCATCGCCGGCTTCCAGGACGCCCCCGCCGACCAGGGCGGGCAGGGCCGGACCGTCGTCCGCCTGGCCTGAACGCGGGCCCGCGCCCTGGAAATTGGACATCCGGGCGGGAAACTGGTACGTTGGCCGATCGCGGCGTGCGCGCGGCGAGGAGTCGGACCAGGGCCACAGGAGCGTCGCGCCGATGTCACCCGTTCTGCCCAAGGACCTCGTCGCCCGCATCAAGGAGGAGACCGACATCGCGGCGGTCGTGCGCGAGTACGTCACGCTGCGCGCCGCCGGCACGAACCTCGTCGGGCTCTGCCCCTTCCACCGCGAGAAGACCCCCAGCTTCAACGTCAACCCCCACCGCCAGATCTACAAGTGTTTCGGCTGCGGCGAGGGCGGCGACGTCATCTCGTTCCTGATGAAGCTGCAGGGGCTGTCCTTCCCCGAGGCGCTGGAGATCCTGGCCCGTCCCCTCGACGTGGACCTGGCCCGCTTCCTGGTGGACAACGACGAGGCCGAGGGCGAGCGCCAGGCCTTCTTCCGCGCGCAGGAAGCGGCCGCCGCCCTGTGGAGCGAGGCCTACTGGGGGCGCGAGGGCGCCGACGCCCGCGCCTACCTCGAGGGCCGCGGCTTCGGGCAGGAGATCCTGCGCCGCTACGACGTCGGTTTCGCGCCGGCCGCCACGTCGTGGCTCGTCGAGGGGCTGACCCGCCGCGGCGTCGACCGCGACCTCGCCCAGAGGACCGGATTGGTGCGCGCCGGGCACGGCGGAGAGCCTTTTGCTTATTTCCGCAACCGGATTATCTTTCCCGTCCGTAACATCGCCCAGCGCATCGCGGGTTTCGGGGGTCGGATCCTGGGCGAGGGGGAGCCCAAGTACCTCAACTCCGCCGAAGGTCCCTACTTCAGCAAGCGCGAGTTGCTGTACGGCTTCGCCATGTCCCGGATCCCCATCGCGCGACACAAGACGGCCATCCTGGTCGAAGGCTACCTCGACCAGATCGCCCTGGCCCAAGCGGGCTTCGGCAACGGTGTCGCGACCTGCGGCACGGCCTTCACCCAGGAGCAGGCGAAGATCCTGCGCCGGGGCTGCTCGCGGGTGTTCGTCCTGTTCGACGGCGACGCCGCCGGGATCAAGGCCTCGGTCAAGGCCGCGGCCGCCGCCCTGGCCGGCGGCCTCGAACCCCGCATCGGGAGGTTGCCGCCCGGCGAGGACCCGGCGTCCTTCTTGCTGGGGCGCGACGCGTCGGCGCTGACCGCGGTCCTGGAGGCAGCCCCGGGCTACCTGCAGCTGCTGCGCGACCTCGCCGCCGAGAGCGGGCGGGGCCGCGAAGCGCGGGAGCGGGCGGTCAAGCGCGCGATCGAGGCCGTGGCCGGCGTGCCTGACCCGATCCGCCGGGCCCTGCTGGTCGACGAGGCGGCCGAGGTCTTCGGGCTGGCCCGGGAACTGGTCGGCGCGGAGGTCGCCCGGCACGCGGAACCGCCCCGCACCCCCGGCGCCGCCGCGACGCGGAGCGACCCGGCGGGGGGGACCGCGGCTCAGCCCCTGCAACCCGACCGGGGCCTGCTGCGTGTGGACCCGGCGACGGTCGAGCAGCAGATGCTCGCCCACGCCCTGGCCGACGAGTCGGGGGACGCGGCCGAGGCGATGCTGGACCTGTGGCCCGAAGCCGATTTCGCGCTGGAACCGGCGCGAAGGCTGCACGAGGAACTCGCGGCCTGGCGCGAGCAGCGCCGCCTCGGCGGCGCGCCGCCGCCGGCCGGATTCGTCCAGGAACGTTGGCACGCCCATGACGACGGCTTCCGCCGGCTCGTCACGGACCTGCTCACGAACCAGGAGGCCTGCGGCACGGGCGACCACGTGCGCGTCGTCCGCGACTGCCGCCACGTGCTGGAACAAGACCGCAAACGACGCCGCGACAGCGACAGGACCAGGACCCGCGCCGGCGGACGAGGGGAATAGGCCTATGGCACAGACGAAGTTCGAGGCCGTGGTCGAGCGGATCCGCAAGATCGCCAGCGACAACGGCGGCTACCTCCTGCTCGACCAGGTGAACGAAGCCATCGGCGACGTGGACCAGGTCGCCGAACTGTACGACCGGGTCCTGGACCGGCTCATCGAGATCAAGATCGAGGTCTACGACAACTACGAGGAGGCGGCCAGCAAGCGGGCGAAGGAGACCGAGCGCCAGCGTCGCCGCACCGCCCAGCAGCGCAAGGCCCAGCGCAGCACGATGAAGTTCGACGACCCCGTGCGCATGTACCTGCGCGAGATGGGACGCGTGCCGCTGCTGACCCGCCAGGGCGAGGTCGACCTGGCCAAGCGCATGGAGAACGGCCGGCTCGAGGTCCTCAAGGCGACCATCCGCTCGACCCTGACCCTGCGCGAACTGCGCCAGATCGGCAACCAGCTGATCATCGACAACATCCAGGTCGACGAGGTCGTGCAGCACGACAGCAGCACCTGGAACGTCCACTACTCGCCCCGCAAGGAGGGGCAGCGCATCCTGCAGGCCGTCGAGTCGATCGAGAAGTGGCAGGAGGAGCTGGTCGCCCACAAGCTCGAGCTGAAGAAGAACCGCACCGGCCCGCGCGCGGCCACGCTGACGCGCATGGTCCAGTCCCGCGAGCGCAAGATCCTGGACACCTTCCTGGACCTCCACCTGTCGCCGCAGCAGATCGACCAGCTCTCCAACCGGCTGATCCTGGTGCATCGCAAGGTCGAGGACCTCGACGCGCGCCTGAAGGGCGCGAGCAGCACCGTCGCCCGCGGGATCAAGAAGCAGATCGGGGAGGTCGAGCGCGAGGTCGGCCTCGAGCACAAGAAGCTCTCGGTCGTCGCGCGCGAGATCGAGGACGGGCGTCGCGAAGTCGAGACCGCCCAGCGCGAAATGATCGAGGCCAACGTACGGCTGGTCATCTCCATCGCGAAGCGCTACACCAACCGCGGCCTGGAATTCCTCGACCTCATCCAGGAAGGCAACAGCGGCCTGATGCGGGCGGTCGAGAAGTTCGACTACCGCAAGGGCTACAAGTTCTCCACCTACGCCACCTGGTGGATCCGCCAGGCGATCACCCGCGCCATCGCCGACCAGGCCCGCACGATCCGCGTCCCGGTCCACATGATCGAGGCGATCAACAAGGTGAACCGCGCACAGCGGCAGCTCGTCCAGGAACTCGGCCGCGACCCCTCGCCGGACGAGATCGCCAAGACCCTGGACATGCCCCTGGAGAAGGTCAACGGCGTGCTCAAGGCCAGCATGGAGCCGGTGTCCCTGGACCGACCCATCGGCGAGGACGAGGACAGCAGCCTCGGCGACTTCATCGAGGACACCGCGGCCGAATCCCCGTCCCACGTCGCCGCCCACGCGATGCTCAGGGACCAGCTGCACCGCGTGCTCAGCACCCTGTCCCGTCGCGAGGAGAAGGTCATCCGCCTGCGCTTCGGCCTCGGCGACGGCACGCCGCGCACGCTCGAGGAGGTCGGCACGATCTTCAAGGTCACGCGCGAACGGGTGCGGCAGATCGAGGCCAAGGCGCTGCGGAAGCTGCGGCATCCCAGCCGCTGCCGCAAGCTGAAAGGCTACACCGAAATCGTTTGACCCCGATCATTGGGTTTCCTATCATGGGCGGCCGGATCGTGGGCCCATGGCCAAGCGGTTAAGGCGACCGGCTCATAACCGGTTGAACCCAGGTTCGAATCCTGGTGGGCCCACCAGGCAGAGGAACCTGCAGAGGATCGAAGGACCGCGACGGGTCCGACGGGACGGGGAATCCGGCAAGACCGGGCGATTAGCTCAGCTGGCTAGAGCGCTCGCCTCACACGCGAGAGGTCACTGGTTCGAGTCCAGTATCGCCCACCAGCCCCGCCCGCGGGTCCGCGGGCGGCCCCCGGTCGGACGCAGAACGCTTCCCCGCGGCGAGGGTGCTCCGGCACCCTTTTTCTTGGGTGATGATGGTCTCGGGCGACGATGGAGATGGCGATGACCGAACCCGTACAGCCGGTCACCCTCGGCGACCTCCTGCTCGCCCTGGAGCGCACCGAGAACCTGCGCGCGCTGGCCCGCGAATGCGGGCTGACGCCGGGCGACCTCAAACGGCGCCTGCGCCAGTGGCGGCGCGAGTTGGCCGAAGAGCCAGCAGCGCCCGCGGCGAATCCTGCCGTCGTTGCCGCCAAGGACGGCGACGCGCCCGTGGAGCCGGCGCACACGACCAAGGGCGCCGCCGCGCGCGGTCG
>DYDD01000235.1:0-478 GCA_020718045.1 Fibrobacter sp.
GCCCGCCACCAGGGCAGATCGCGGGCGTCGGGCGCCGACGCCGGCCCGAGGTCCAGCATGCCCAGCACGTCGTCGGTCTCGAGCTGCGGGAGGCGCAGCCCCACGCGCAGCAGCGGCAGCAGCTCCGCGACGGTGAACTGGGCGAGCGGGTCCAGGCCCGTCTCCCGCGCCAGGCCCCGCGGCAGGGCGTGCTTGCGCAACAAGGGATCGGGGGCGTCCGCGGCCAGAGGCACCTGCAGCAGCGTGTTGGTTTCGCCCAGCACCAGCACCATCGCGATCTCGGGATGGGCGAAGGCGAAGGCCAGCAGGGCGCCGGTTTCGACGCTGCTCGCGGCCCAGGGACCGCAGGCGGGCTGCCAGTGCGCAAAGCCGTGCGGGAAGTTGCGGCCGGGGATCACGCCGCCGGGCGGGTCCTCGTTCCAGGCCAGGTCACCGTCGTCGTCGCGGCCCTCGTCGAGCAGCCGGTAGAGACCGCGTT
>DYDD01000235.1:502-3855 GCA_020718045.1 Fibrobacter sp.
GCGGCACGCCCGTCGCGCCCTCGCCTGCCAACCACTCCCCATCGGGGTCGGCCAGCAGCATCGAGGTGACGGCGCCGTCGCCGTCCAGATCGTCGGGGCCGTCCTCGTCCGCGACGCCGTCGGCGTCGTCGTCCACCGCCGTCCCGTTGCGGCCGTCGCACGCGACGGGCTTCCCCCGCAGGCGGGCGGCGCCGTCGGGATCCAGTTGCGGCACGATCATCCAGGTCACGGCGGCGGCGCGGCCGGTCGGTCCGTCTTCCAGCAGGCTCACGGCCAACGCCAGCGCGGCGGCAGTCGCCAGGGGCGTCGTGCCGAGGGGGTCGGCCACCACGAGCACGGCCGCCGGGGTGTCGACGCCGGGATCCGACGACGGCGCGATCGTCAACAGCGGGACCGACCGGCCGCCGGGCGAGGTCGCCAGGGTCGTGACGGCGGCACCGGGGTGTCGGCGCGCGAGTCGCGCGAGCGATTCGCCCAGCGCGTCGCCATCGCGGGGACCGGTCGCAGCGCCCCCCGCCGCCGGCGAGGCGATCAAACACCCCAGCAAGATCGGTTTCAGAATGCGCAACTTGTTACGCGACATGAGGATCCTTCTGGAGTAGGGCGTGTTTCGACTCCGGGCGCCCGCCATTATAGCGGAACCAGCCGGGCCTGGTCATGCTGCGATTGGTGTCATTAGTTGTGGAAATGTGTGCAACGATTCGGCTAATATGGATGTAATCAGCCGCACCCTGGGGGGTGCGCGACGGCGGCAGGATCGCCGCCGTGACCGGCCGCCCTCATTTCACGAAAGGACCGCGTTATGAAAAAGTTTGCGATCGTCCTGCTGGCCCTGCTGATCGCCGGCGTCGCCGTCGCGCGCGACACCACGAAGCTGTCCACCGACCTGCCGCGTCCCGCCGCTGAGCGCTACGCGGGCGACTGCGTCGTCGGCAATCCCGACATCGCGGGCATCCAGGGCTACTACGCCACGTGGTGGTGGGGCTACGAGAACTACGCCATCCCCTTCAACCCGATGAACGAAGCCTGCGTCTGCGGCGCGGGCTTCAGCGTGAAGGCCGTCCACATGATGCTCGTGCTCGACGAGTTCACGAACATCACGGTCCAGGCCGCCCTGCTCGCGGCCGTCGATGACGGGACCGGCTGCCTGGTTCCCGGCGCGGAACTGTATGCGTCCGCTCCGGTGACCGTCAGCGCGCTGCCGCTGCCCGACTACTACGACATCGAGATCCCCATGGACGCGCCCTGCGCCACCGTGGGCGAGAACTACTTCATGGCGTTCTACTTCCTGGACGACAACGGCGGGCAGGCCGGCGGCGTCGGCCTCCCGGTCGACAGCACGCCGACGCCTTGCTACTCGTACAACGACTGGGGCAGCGGCTGGAAGGACCTCGTGACGGCCTACGGCTTCGCCGGCGACATCATCATGTGGGCCGACATCGACTGCTGTGAGAATCCCGTCGCCGACGAGGATTCCACCTGGGGCGAGATGAAGAACCTGTACCGGTAAACCGGATCTCCCGGTTGAGTCGAGGACGCGGGCCCGTTTCGGCGGGCCCGCGTTTCGTCAAGGGCGCGTTCACGCGCGCCTCCCGGACCCGATCAGTCCGTACCCACAGGTACACGATGCCGATCGGTCGAAAATCGGGCTTGACGGAGGGGTCTGCGCGTTGCAGAGATAGTGCGCGCGAACGGAGTACGTGACGCCGGATGGTGTTCCGCGTCCGTGTGCTTCCGGCATCCGCCGGTCGACCTCGGACTCGGCACCGTACGAGAAGAGCCGCCGCGACATCGGCGAAACTGCGCGGCCGTCGGCCCCGAAACGGCAGGCGGACAGGCGGCCGGGTGGGCCGGAGCGAGTCCATCCTCTTCTTGTACCCAAGCACGCGGCCGGCGTTCCCGACTACCGTAAGGAATTGCACGACGGTGGGCCCGAGCCACCGTCGAGACGCCGCCAGTGGCGGCGGGCAAAGCGGTCCTCGCTCGCCCGGGATGAGCCCGGGACGAACCCGCGGACCAGATGCTCGGGACTTTCTGGAGGAATGACCATGCGTATTTCGAAGCTTCACGTCGTTGCGGTCCTGGTGCTGGGCCTCATGCTGGGTCTCGCTGGCTGCTCGAAGCTGCCCGTGGAGACGGTCACGGCCATGCAGACGGCCCTCGACGGCGCCAAGGCCGCCGGCGCGGAGACCTACGCGCGTGACGCCCTGAACCAGGCCATGGAGACCAAGGCCCAGGCCGATGCCGAGATCGAGACCCAGAACGGCAAGTTCGCCCTCATGCGCTCGTACAAGAAGGCGACCGAGATGCTGACGCTCGCCACTCAGCAGTTCGAGCAGGCCAACCAGGCCGCCGTCGCCGGCAAGGAGCGCGCTCGCGTCGCGGCCAACGCCGCCGTCGAGGCCGCCACCGCCGCCCTCGCCGCCACGAACGAGTTCCTGGCCAAGGCCCCCCGCGGCAAGAACACCAAGGCGGAGCTCGAGGCCATGCAGCAGGAGCTGGTCGTGCTGCAGGGCGCCCTGGGCGAGGCCGTCGCCGGCGTCGCCGCCGAGGACTACATCAACGCCAAGGCCAAGGCCGACGTTGTGACCCAGAAGGCCGCCGAGATCCAGGCCGACATCCAGAACGCCATGGACAAGGCGAAGCGCTAACAGCCTGCACACGGACGCCGCCGGTGGTTCGCCACCGGCGGCGTTTTACCCTGCCGGCGGGGGCGGGACGGAACCTTCTCCCCCAACCAGGACCTCTCGACATCATGATGGCCAAGAAGCGACGTCGACCCGTGGTGCGCTGGTTCTTCAGGATCCTGAGCTTGGCCGCGCTCGTCGCCGTCGCGGTGACCGCCTACCACATGATCTGGCCTCCCCCGCTCCCCACGTCCCAGGTCGCCACCGCCCGCTCCGCCCTGCGCGCGGCCCATGCCTCGCCGCCGCTGGCCGTCAACGAGCTGGCCCAAGCCGACAAGATCAGCTGGCTGATGGAACGGCACTTCGCCCAGGAGCGCGGCAAGCTCGTGCGCTACCGCCGCAACCGCGAGCTGGAGGCGGAAGTGCAGAACCTGTTGGATGCGGCGCGCACCGCCGAGCAGGTCGCGCGCGAGCGCCACATCGCCGGCCTGGAAGAGAGCCGCCTGCGCTACCGTGAGCTGGCCTCGCGCTTGGCCGCCATGCGGGGCAACGTGGCGTCGGTGCCGGGCGAACGGAAGCTGCAGCGCTCCTACCGCAACGCGGAGATGGCGCTCGACCAGGTGCGCGAGCTGCAGCGGCTCGAGAAGCTCGATTCGCTGCCCGGGGCGCTCACCACGGCGGAGTCCGCCGTCGGGCGCGCCGAGGAACTCGTCGGTTCGCACTTCG
>DYDD01000235.1:3900-4515 GCA_020718045.1 Fibrobacter sp.
TCGACGAGACCGTCGCCGGCACGCGCGGCGGCGGGATGGCGATCATCGTCGACAAGCTCAACCGCCGCTGCGTCGTGGTGAAGAACGGCCGCAAGTCGTCCGAGTACCCCGCCGACTTCGGGCGCAAGGGCCTGATCGACAAGGTCCATTCCGGGGACGGCGCCACGCCCGAGGGCCGCTATCATGTGACGAAGAAGAACGCGGGCAGCCGCTACTACCGGGCCCTGCTGATCAACTACCCCAACGCCGAGGACCAGGCGCGCTACGCCTCGGCGAAGCGCAACGGGCAGGTGCCGAACGGGCGCGGTCCCGGCGGGTTGATCGAGATCCACGGCAACGGCGGCCGCGACATCGACTGGACCGACGGCTGCATCGCGCTGCGCGACAACGACATGGAAACCCTGTTCCGGATGGCCGGGGTCGGCACGCCCGTGACCATCGTCGGCGCGGCCCGGCTTCCGGGCGACTGAACCCAGGCACGCGGGGTGGCGGCGCGATGAGCGCACTCTTCGGCGACAAGCGCAAACCCGCGACGAAGCCCGCCAAGGGCTCGGCCATGGCCGTGCCGCGCGGCGTCCGCGCCGGCGATGCGGCGTCCGCCCCCGCGGCCGTCGC
>DYDD01000236.1 GCA_020718045.1 Fibrobacter sp.
GACCAGGCCGGGATCGTCGAGAGCGGCGCCGCGCCGCGGGCCGGCGCGCGCTGCGTCCGGAGCGTCGGGCGCGTCCAGCGTGCACAGCTGGCCGATGTTCCGCACCAGCAGGTCCGGCCCCGCGGCCAGGGCGGCGTCGTTGCCGCAGATGACACGGTCGATCGAAGTCATCGTCACTCCCGTGCGGCGAAGCCCGCCCCGTCATCCGCGGGGACGGGGCGTTCGGCGTCGAAGAAGGCGCCCAGCTGGCGGACGATCTCGTCCGCGTCGGCGCAGTAGGTGACCGGCGACGGCAGCGCCTGCAGGAAGGTCATGCCGTAGGGCTTGCCGTGCAAGCGGCTGTCGAGCAGCACCACCACGCCCCGGTCCCGGCGCGAGCGGATCAGGCGGCCGACGCCCTGGCGCAGCCGCAGGACGGCGTCGCGGACCACGAATTCGATGAAGGCGTTGTCGCCGTTGGCCGCGATACGCTCGCACTTGGCCTCGACCCAGGGGTCGGTCGGCACCGCGAACGGCAGCTTCGTGACCACCAGGATCTCGAGATCGGCCCCGGGCAGGTCGACCCCTTCCCAGAACGTGCTGGTGCCGAGCAGCAGGGAGTGGCGCTCCTGCCGGAAGCGGGCCATCAGCTCGCCGGCGCCGGCGCCCGAGCCCTGCACCAGCAACACGGGCCGCGGGGCGGGCCAGCCCGTCGGGCCGGACCGGTCCAGCGCCTCGCGCAACCGGCCCGCGACGCCCTGCAGCGCGGCGTACGAGGTGAACAGGACCATGGTCTTGCGCGGCGCCACGCGCACCAACCGTTCCACGAGTTCGGCCACCGCCGCCTGCCAGACGGGCGTGTCGGGCGCCGGGAAGTCGGGCGTGGTCAGGAAGCGCGCCTGCTCGCGGTAGTCGAAGGGGCTGGGCACCAGCGACGTCACCGCGCCGCGGCCCAGACGCCCGACGCCGAGCTCGCGCTCCATGTAGCTGAAGTCCTCCCCCACGCCCAGCGTCGCGCTGGTCAGCACCGGCGCGAGCTTGGAGCGGCGCCAGAGATCGCCCAGCAGCGGTCCCGACTCCAGGCGCGTCGCCCCCGCGGCGATCAGGCCCTGCTCCCGGCCGGGTTCCAGCCAGACCACCCAGTCCGGGTCGTCCTCGGTGGTCAGGAAGGCCACGTCCTGCTGCAGGCGCGCCGACATCTCGACGGCGCGGGCCAGCGTGCCCAATTCGTCGGCCAGGTCGTCGCCGTCCGACGGCGCGCTCTCCAAGCCGGCGGCGAGATCGGCATAGGCCCGGTCGACCGCGGCGGCGGCGTCCAGGAACGCGGTGGTCCGCACCGTCAGCGGTCCGAAGGTCTCATCGCAATCGTGGACCCGCACCTTGCCGTGCAGGCGCTGCTGGCCGCGCCGGTCGACGAACAGGGCCTCGAGCGCCGCGAACCAGGCGCGGTAGGCGGCGAGCGCTCCCTGCAGCGCGCGCACGAGGTCGGCCACCCTGGCCGCCGCCGTCTCGCCGACCTCGCCGCCGCGGGACAGCTCCGCGACCAGCCGCCGCGGGACGGACGGGAAACCGCCCTGGCTGCGGGCGGGATCCCCGAGCAGGTCCTCGATGATCACCGAGCGGGACGCGTCGCAGCGGATCTCGAAGGCGTCGAGCGCCGCCTGCGGCAGGCGGTGCGCCTCGTCGACCACCACCGCGTCGTACTCGCCGATCAGCGTGTGTCCCGCCGCGAAGTCGACCATGAGCAGGGCGTGGTTGACGATGACCAGGCGGGCTTCGCGCGCCAGCCGTCGGGCCCGCTGCACGTGGCACTCGCGCGGGCCGTAGCACACCGAGGGCGAGCACGGCTCCGGCGTGTCGAAGATCTCCGGGACGTGGCGGCGCAGCACCGGGTGATCCTGGACCTCTTCGCGCAGACCGTCGGTCGTGGCCGCCAGCCAGAGCCGCAGCGAGGCCTGGGCCCACGACTCGGCGGGCGTGACCGCCGAACGTTCCAGGAAGCGCCGCTCGCCGATGCGGCAGAGGTAGTTGCTGCGACCCATCAGCAGGCGGTGCTCCACCTCGGGGACCGATCCGGCGAGCAGGGGCAGGTCCTGCTCCAGCAGCTGGGACTGCAGCGTGCGCGTCTGGGTCGAGACGACGCCACGCGCGCCCGTGCGCCGCAGGTGGGTCAGCAGCGGCGCGAGGTAGGCCAGGGTCTTGCCCACGCCGGTGCCCGCCTCGATCAACAGGGGGTTGGCCGTGCGCAGGGCCTCGGCCACGTCGCGGGCCATGATCCCCTGCTCGGCGCGCGGGGTGAACGAGGGGCCGTAGAGCCGGCCGAACTCCGCGGGGTCCTCGAGCCAAGCGGCCAGGGCTTCGGGATCGTCGGGCGGCGGGTTCGCGGCGGCGAGGCCTGAGGGGGACGGGCCCACCGCATCCTCCCCCCGCGGCTGGGCCGCGAACGGGACTGCCTGGCCGTCGAAGGGGTCCGCAGCGCCGCCCGCGGCCAGGGCGTCGAACAGGTCCAGCAGGGACGCGGCGTGCGGCAGGGGCGCGAGCAGGCGGCGCACGTCCCGTTTCAGATCCTCCGGCAGGCCCTGCCAGCGGGCGAGCCCGGTCCAGAGGCGGCCGCCCTCGCGCCGCAGGGCCCGCTGACCCGCGAGCGGATCCTGCAGCTGCAGGCGGTTGCCCTGCCCGGCTGCGAGGGGGTCGAGCAGCGCCCAGACCAGCCCGCGGGGCGCCAGCAGACAGCCGTCGCGCGATGCGAGATCCGGGCCGGGGCCGTCCACGAGGATCCAGGCGCCGCGCAGTTCGCCGCCCGGCCGTTCCAGGGTGGCGATCTCCAACAGCCGGCCGGGATCGCGCGCATCCTGCAGCAGCACCGGCGCGGCGGGATCGTCGTTGCGCAGGGAGAGGAACAGGCGGCCGTCGCCGGCATCAGGCGCCATCGTCGACGCCTTCCCGGCGCAGGCGCTCCAGCCAGGCTTCCTCGTCGAGGATCTCGACGCCGAGCTCCCGCGCCCGGTCGAGCTTGCCGCCGGGATCCGTGCCGGCGATCAGGGCATCGGTCCGGCGGCTGACGTCGGCGGCGACCTTGGCGCCCAGGCGCAGCAGCAGGGCCTTGGCCTCGCTGCGGGGACGGGTGGCGAGCGTGCCGGTCAGCACGAAGGTGCGACCGCGGAACCAGGTCTCGGCCGGCGGCGGCGCCGTCGCCGCGGCCTCGACCGGCAGCAGGAAGCCGAGCGCGACGAGCTCGTCGAGCAGGCGCCTCACGTCGTCGCGCGCCAGGAAGGCCGTGATCTTGCGCGTCATCTCCCCGCCCACGCCGTAGAGGGCGGTCATGCCGGACGGGTCCGCCGCGCGCAGCGCGTCGATGCCGGGGTAGGCGGCCGCCAGCGCGGCGGCCGTGGTGACGCCCACCTCGGGGATGCCAAGGGCGAAGAGCTTGGCCGCCCAGGGCCGCTGCGCGGCGCGCGCGATCCCCTGCACGAGCGACTCCGCCGATTTGCCGGCCCAGCCCGGCAGCTCGGCCACGGCGGCCGCGTCGAGGCGGAAGAGATCGGGCAGGTCGCGCACCAGGCCGGACTCAAGCAGCTGGGCCACGCCGCGCTCGCCGAGCCCTTCGATGTCGGCGGCGTCCCGTCCCGCGAAGTGCCGCAGGCGCCGGGCGACCTGCGCCGGGCAGAGCGGGTTGGGGCAGCGCACCGCGACCTCGCCCTCGGGCCGCACCGCCGGCGTCGCGCAGACCGGGCAGCGGTCCGGCGGCGGCACCGCCCGGGCGCCGGCGGGACGCCGCTCGAGCAGGACGCGCACGACCTTCGGGATGATCTCGCCGCCCTTGGCCACCACCACCGCATCGCCCACGCGCAGGTCCTTGCGCGCGATCTCGTCCCAGTTGTGCAGCGTCGCGCGCTGGACCGTGGTGCCGCCGAGCAGAACCGGCTCCAGCTCGGCGACCGGGGTGATCACCCCGGTTCGGCCGACCTGCAGGACCACGTCGCGCACGCGGGTCTCGGCCTCCTGCGCCGCGTACTTGAAGGCCAGGCCCCAGCGCGGGGCTTTCGCCGTGGCCCCCAGCGAGGGGTGCAGGCCCAGCTCGTCGACCTTGATGACGGCGCCGTCGATGACGTGGTCGAGTCCGTCGCGCAGGCCCTCCAGCTCCGCGAGGTGCGCGGCGATCTGCGCGGCGCCTTCGGCCAGGCGCAGGAAGCCGCCGACCGGCAGCCCGAGGTCGCGCAGCGCCGCCATCTCGTCGCGGTGGGTGGCCAGGCCCGTCTCGTCGCCGTCCAGGCCGAGGATCTGGTAGCAGAAGAGCGAGAGGCCGCGGTCGGCCACCGCCGCGGCGTCGAGCGTCTTGAGCGTGCCGGCGGCGGCGTTGCGCGGGTTGGCGAGCAGCGGCTGGCCCGCCTCCTCGCGCTGCCGGTTGAGTTCGCGGAAGCGGGGCAGCGACAGGTACGCCTCGCCGCGCACCTCGACGGAACGGTGCCGTCCCGGC
>DYDD01000237.1 GCA_020718045.1 Fibrobacter sp.
CGCTGCCGCTCGGCCAGTTCCGCGCCGGCCCGCTGCCAGGCTGCCCAGGCCGTCTTGACGGCGGCGCGTTGCGCCAGGCCGCCGGCGAGATCATCCAGCAGGTCGCGGGCGTGGCCCGAGCGCTCGAGTTCGCGTTGCTGGTCCTGGCTCTGCACCGAGATCAGCAGCGGCCCAACCTGATCCAACACTTGAAGAGAAGAGAGGATCCCGTTGATCAGCACACGGTTGCGACCGGCGCGGCGCAGCTCACGACGGATCACCAGGATGCCGTCGGAGCCCGGCAGCACACCGGCTTCGCGCAGGCGGGTCAGCGTCCGAGGACGCTCGGCGAGATCGAAGACGCCCTCGACGTAGGCCTCGTCCTCTCCCTCGCGAACGAGGTCCTTGGGCACCGGCGCGCCGGCCAGCACCGACAGCGCGCCGGCGATCATCGACTTGCCGGCTCCGGTCTCGCCGGTCAGCATGGTCAGCCCCGGCCCCACCGCCAGGACCAGGTCGTCGACCAGACCGAACTGGGAGATGCGCAGGGAGGCCAACATCTCATTCCCCGGTGGACCGGCGCTGGATGGCGCCCCACTGGAGCTTGTGGCGCATGGCGAGGAAGAAGTCGCTGTGGGGGAACTTGACGAGGCGCACGGGGTGCTCGCCGCGCGCGTAGTGGATGACGTCGCCGCTGGCCACCGAATAGGCGGCCTGCCCGTCCGCGGTCAGGGTCGCGCCCTGCCCCACGTCGGCGAAGCGCAGCTCGACGGTCTTGTCCTCGGGGATGAGCAGGGGGCGGATCGCCAGGCTGTGCGGGCAGATCGGCGTCACCACGAAGCCGCGCACGCCGGGGTGCACGATCGGGCCGCCGGCCGACAGGTTGTAGGCCGTGGAGCCCGTCGGCGTGCTGACGATCAGGCCGTCGCCGAGGAAGCGGCCCAGCGTCACCTGGTCGATGCGTATTTCCATCAGCAGGGCGCGCGGCACGGGGCCCATGTTGACAACGAGGTCGTTGAGGGCCTCCAGCTCGACGACGTCTCGGCCGTCGCGACGGATTCGGCCGCGGAGGCGCGTGCGCTCGGTCACCGAGTAGGCGCCGGCGAACAGCTGGTCCAGGCTCGCGACGAGTTCGGCCGACGGGACGTCGGTCAGATAGCCCAGCGACCCCAGGTTGATCCCGAGCAGGGGCGTGGCGCGGTGACCGATCGTGCGGGCCGCGCGCAACATGGTGCCGTCGCCGCCGAAAGCGACGACGACATCGCAGCGGTCGGGCAGCTCTTCTTCACCGACCACCGTGACGCCGGGGGCGAACTCCGCAAGGTCGGCGGCGGCCAGCAGCGGCACGCCGGCCCGGCGGCAGCACGCCGCCGCCTCGGCCACGGCCGCCGCGATCTCCGGTTTGCTCGGATTGCCGAAGAGGCCCAGCTTGCGGATCGGCATGGCGGTCCCGTCGTCTCAGGTGGCCGCGCGGGCCCGTCCCGCGCGGCAGCGCAGCCTGACGCGATCCGCGATGGCCGCCGCGTCGAGGCCGACGCCGTGCAGGATCACGTCCCGCGACGCCTGTTCGAGGAAGCGGTCGGGCAGACCGAGCGTCATCACGTCGGGCATCTCGTCGCCGCCCCGCGCGGCCGCCCACTCCAGCACCGCGGCGCCCGCGCCGCCGACGACGGTGTTCTCCTCCACCGTGACCGCGAGGACGCCGGGGACCAGGATGCGCTGCAGCAGGTCGGCGTCCAGGGGCTTGATGAACCGCAGGTTGACCACCCCGACGGACAGGCCCGCGGCTTCCAGCCGCACCGCCGCCTCGCGGCAGGGCGCCACCATGCTGCCGACGGCGAGCAGCCAGGCGTCGCGGCCCTCGCGCAGGACCTCGGCGCGCCCGATCTCCAGGGGCGGGGCCGCGCCCGGCAGCGGGTGGCCGGGCCCGGCGCCGCGGGGGTAGCGCAGCGCGCTGGGGCCGTCGTCGCGGGCCAGGCCCGTGGCGAGCATGCGCCGCAGCTCCGGCTCGTCCTGCGGCGCCATCAGCACGAGGTTGGGCACCGCCCGCAGGAAGCTGAGGTCGAAGGCGCCGTGGTGGGTGGGCCCGTCCTCCCCCACGATCCCGCCGCGGTCGATGGCGAACACCACCGGCAGCTTCTGCAGCGCCACGTCGTGGATGACCTGGTCGTAGGCCCGTTGCAGGAACGTGGAGTAGACCGCCACCACGGGGCGCATGCCCGCGCACGCCAAGCCGGCGGCGAAGGTGACGGCGTGCTGCTCCGCGATGCCCACGTCGAAGAAGCGGTCGGGGTAGCGCTCGCGGAAGGCCTTGAGCCCCGTGCCCTCGGGCATGGCCGCGGTGATGGCCACGACCCGCGGGTCGGCGGCGGCCGCCTCCAGCATCGCGCGGCTGAAGATGTCGGTGTAGCTGGGCGTCGACGCGACCGACGGCTTGAGCCCCTCGGCCTTGTCGAACTTGCCGACGCCGTGGTAGCGGGCCCGGTCCTCCTCCGCGAAGGCGTAGCCCTTCCCCTTCTGCGTCACGACGTGGACCAGCACGGGCCCCTTGAGCTTGCGCACCGCCTGCAGGGTCTGCACCAGCAGCGGCAGGTCGTGCCCGTCGATGGGGCCGAAGTAGCTGAATCCCAGCTCCTCGAACAGGATGGTCGGGACGACGACCTGCTTCAGGCCCTCCTTGATCCGGCTGGCCAGCTTCTGGGCGAGCTGGCCGCGGGGCAGCTTGCCCAGCATGTTCCAGAGGTCGGCCTCGAAGCGCGTGTAGACCTGGCCGGAGGTGATCTGCGTCAGGTACTTGGCGATGGCCCCGACGTTCGGCGAGATGCTCATCGCGTTGTCGTTCAGGATCACGATGAGGTCCGACTGCAGCTGGCCGGCGTTGTTGAGCCCCTCGTAGGCCAGCCCGCCGGTCAGGGCCCCGTCGCCGATGACGGCGATGACGGACTCGTCGCGCCCGCCCAGGTCCCGGGCCTTGGCGAAACCCAGGGCGGCGCTGATCGAGGTGCTGGCGTGGCCGACGCCGAAGTGGTCGTGGACGCTCTCGCAACGCTTGGGGAAGCCGCTGACGCCCGCTTCCTGGCGCAGGGTCCCGAAGTCGGGTCGCCGTCCCGTCAGCAGCTTGTGCCCGTAGGCCTGGTGGCCGACGTCCCAGATGATCTTGTCGCGCGGCGAGCGGAAGACGTGGTGCAGGGCCACGGTCAGCTCGACCACCCCGAGGCTGGCCCCGAGGTGGCCCCCGGTGGAAGCCACCGTCGTGATGATCTCGTCGCGCAGCTCGGCGCACACCGCTTCCAGCTGGACGGGCGACAGGCCGGCCAGGGCGTCGGGAAGTTCGAGCTTGTCGAGGATGCGCGTCATCGTTCCCGTCGGCCGGCGGACCGGCCCTGGCTGGGGTGGCGCCGCCCGGACGGGGTCCGGGCGCGGGCAGGGTCAGAAGATAGCCCGCCGCGGGTGCGGGCCGCAACTCAAGAGTTGTGCCAACATGATTGTGTCCGGTCGCGCCATCGCTTGGCGCGACCGGTTCTCATTCCAGTCCCTCACATCGCGTAGCTCAACTCGTGCCGCCGCTGCCGCGGCAATACCCTCGTGCTGATCTTGCGCCAGTAGTAATCCGCCCAACGCCCAGGTAACTCGATAAGACTCACGAACAACCGTCGCTCCAGAAGCTCCTGGACACTGACTCGCTGCTCAATCATCCCCCGCACCTGCGCCGGCGTCGGACTCCCGCGCTCCTTCTCCCGACGACCCTTCATGTAGTTCCGCCACACCAGGAACACCGCCAACCGCTCTGCACTCGCCTGACGACGCTTCGACCATGCGATCGTCTCGCGCTTGTGGTTCGCGCTGCTGTGGCGGATCAAGAGGTCGACCAGGTTGATCGGGAACAACGGATTACCGGCGTCTCGTCGTTCCTTGCTCGAAGTCACCAGGTGCGTCGACTCGCAGGGCAGCACTTTCAGGATCCTCGGGTAGGTCTCATGCTCGTCGCTCAGAATCGTCACCCGCGGTTGACCACCGGTGACCACCTCCAGCAGATGCTTCATGTCCTTGTACACGGCTCTGGGGTCGGGACGGCCGTGGCTCTTCTCCAGTTGCTTGCGTTTGCGCTTCTGGGCTTTGGTCATCCTTCCGCTGCGGCGCACCTCGCTGTCGGTGAAGTAGGCCAGGAAGTCGGTGTCCTTCTCCACGGCCAGGTGGTGGTGGAAGGGCCAGTACTGGGAGTGCTCGAAGGTGACGAAACCGTCGATGACGAATTTGTCGACCGGTTTGGCCGACTGCATGTGCAGGGCGTGGAAGAGCAGGCAGTGACGACCGAGGCGGCTGAGCTGGCGATCGATGGTGGATGGAGCGACGTGCAGGTCCCGAGCGATCTGCCGGTTGGCCATGCAGCCGGTGGTCTTGGTCAGCAGTTGTGGGAGGATGTCGGGTCGTTTGAGCCAGTAGGAGGTGGCGAAGGTCTGGGAGCTGAAGGAACGGCGGCAGTGGAGGCAGAGGAACCGCTGGATACGCGTTGGACTGAGTTGTCTACGGTAGTAGCCGATGCGCTTGAAGCGCCA
>DYDD01000238.1 GCA_020718045.1 Fibrobacter sp.
GTCGGACTGCGCCGGTCCGATGCGGTCGCCGGCGGCGCTCCAGCCGCGGGCGGCGGCCAGGGCCTCGATCAGCGCGTTCCACTCCGCGGCCGAGCCTGCGAAACGCGCCTTGCGGCGCGCCTCCTCCTTGCCCACCCCCCCGCGCAGGGGGTTGAGCCGCCAGGCCTCGTCGGCCAGGGCCGCCACGCGGTCGGCGATCTCGTCCATCAGGGCGCGGTCGTAGAGCCGCCTGCCCAGCGGCTGCGCCGCGGGATCGGCGACGAAGGCCGCGTGCTCCGCCGCCGCGAGGCCGGCGGTTCCGGCTTCGCGCAGCTTCTGGCGGAAGAGCTCGGCCGGGTCGCCCTGCTCCAGGACCGCGAGCTCGGCCAGGGATTCCCCGTCGAAGCGGCGGCGGCGGGGCGGGTCGCCGTGCAGGATGCGGCCGCCGGCCATGGTGTCCAGCGGCGAGTAGAAGCGCAGCACGAGGCGATCGCCGCGGCGGACGACCAGAGGCGCCTCGAGCTGCAGCTGGACCAGGCCGCTCGTGCAGCCGGACTCGTGGGACAGCAGCTCCACGTCGAGCAGCGTCGCGCGGGCCAGCACCTCGCGGCCGGCGTGGTGGACGTGCAGGCGCTGGCGGTTCTTCAGGGCGCCGTCGAAGTGCGCCACCAGGTCGACGCGCGCGTCCAGCCGCAGCGTGGTGGCGCAGGCCCCGGGCGCGACCACCTGGTAGCCGCGCTCCACCTCGTCCTTCTTGATGCCGTGCAGGGCCAGGGCCAGGCGCTGGCCGGAACCGCCGCGCGCCACGGCGCGCCCGTGGGCCTGCACGTCGCGCACGCGCACCTTGGCGCCGGTGGGCGCGATCTCCAGCACGTCGCCCACCGCGGTCTCGCCGCTCCAGCAGGTGCCGGTCACCACGACTCCGGCTCCGGGCATGGTGAAGACCCGGTCCACCGGCAGCCGGAAGGGGCCGTCGCCGCCGCGGTCCGGCAGCGCGGCCGCCTCGGCGGCGAGCGCGGCGCGCAGGTCGTCCAAGCCCTCGCCGGTGCGCGCGGAAACCAGCGCCGCCGGCCGGTCCTCCAGGAACGTGCCGCGCGCCAGGTCGCGCACCTCCTCCAGAGCGACCTCGGCCAGGTCGCGGTCGACCAGGTCGAGCTTGGTGATCACGATGACGCCGCCGCGCACGCCGAGCGCGGACAGGATCTCGAGGTGCTCCACGGTCTGAGGCATGACGCCCTCGTCGGCGGCCACCACCAGCAGCGCCAGATCGACGCCCCCCGCTCCGGCGACCATCTGCCGCACGAAGCGCTCGTGGCCCGGCACGTCGACGACGCCCAGGGACGTGCCGTCCGCCAGGGTCATCTCCGCGAAGCCCAGCTCGATGCTGATGCCGCGCTCCTGCTCCTCCTTGAGCCGGTCGGTCTCGATGCCGGTCAGCGCCTTGATCAGCGCCGACTTGCCGTGGTCGACGTGGCCGGCGGTGCCCAGGATGAAGCGGCGGGATTCTGGACTCATCAGTTCTGCTTCCGGTTGCCGAGGGACTGGGCGTCGATCCGGGCTGAAACATAGCAGAGTACGGCTTCGACGCAAAGCGAGGCGGAATTTGAGTTTTCGCGACGAAGATCCCTGAGGTCAGGGATGGGCGGGATCATCGATCAAATGCGATGCGACTCCGGGTCGGTCAGGGGTGGGGAGGTGATTTGCGGCTGGCGCGCCGTTTCCCGCAGGTCCCGTTCTCGCTGGTGCAGCGCCCGGTGGCAGCGTGAACAGAGCGTCACCAGATTCGCCGGTTCCGGCATGCCGCCGGCCGCGGCCGGGATCCGGTGATGGATCTCGAGATACCGTGTGTTGGCGCAGCCCGGGGCCTGGCAGCGATACCCGTCGCGAGCCAGCACCGCGCGACGGACACGCGAAGGCACCACGGCGCGGCGCGCGCCATCCTCCTCCTGGCGTATGGCATCGCATCGCGCGGCTTCCAATAGCGCCGGAGGCGCTTCGAACCTGCCGCGGGCGTTGCGCAACTCTCCGGCACCGCACTCGGGACAGAGGGAGATCAGCAGGTGGTAGTGAGGTCCGGCACCAACCCGGTTCGCGGCGCCGCGTTCTGCCAGCGCGGCGTAGGCCGCCAGCATCAACTGTGCGCTGTCTTCGTCACGCCCCTGCTTTCTCAGGGCCTCCAGCCGAGCGCCCCACTCTATGTATTCCTCGGGTGACAGCCCGAAGCTGACGTGACACTTGCTGTCGGCGGGCGCGGGCGGCGGCGGCATCACCGCCGGTTCGGCGGGCTCCGGCCCGGATGCTGCCCGCACGACCGGGGACGATTGCCGCGTCAGCTTCGGTGTCGCGAGGCCCGCCTGCGCTGTCAGCGCGGCTCCACCCGGTGTGCCGGCGGTATTGATCCAGAGATCCACATCGGCCGGCGCAACCTGGGTGACGATTTCGAGCGCCCGGGACCATGAGATCTCGCCGCGCTCCAGCGCCACCCGCACCTCGGGAAATGCACCGAGCCTCCGCCCCAACGTCAGGAACACTTCGGTCTGGTTGCGGGTGAAACCGGCAACTGCCGCCGTGTAATCCGTGATCGTGGCGTAACCCAGGGCTCGGTGAACTTTGCGGTCCTGAATCGCAACCAGGTAGTGCAGGCTGCGCACCAGGCTGCGGCGCAGCGTGTGCACGGACGTACGGAAGTTGTTGTGCAGCGCGAGCGCGGCCGGGGTGGCCAAGACAGTAGCCACCGCCGCGTCGCGACGCGACGGCGCGGGAATCTCCGGCACGGCTGGACCTATTCCGGGAGGTGGCGATCTTGATACATCATCACAGCCATCCCTGACATCAGGGACCAGCGGCATCAACCATCAATTCCGACATGCACGATCCGAGCCAAATCCGTCCCGGCTCCGTTCAGTCGCTCACGCGCTCGATCTTCCCACCCAGCGCCGCGAACTTCGTCTCGATCCGTTCGTAGCCGCGGTCGATGTGGTAGATGCGGTCCACGGTGGTGGTGCCCGCGGCGGCCAGGCCCGCCATGATCAACGCCGCCGAGGCGCGCAGGTCGGTGGCCATCACCGGCGCCCCCGACAATCCGGGCACGCCGAAGATCGTGGCCGTCGCGCCGTCGAGCCTGATGTCGGCGCCGAGCCGGCGCAGCTCGGCGGTGTGCGTGTAGCGGTCCGGATAGATCGTCTCGCTGATGTGGCTGGTGCCGTCGGCCCGCGTCAGCACCGCCATGAACTGCGCCTGCATGTCGGTCGGAAAGCCGGGGAACGGCCGGGTGACGATCTCCACCGATCGCGGCCGCTCGGGCGCCGAGACGCGGACGCAGTCCGCCGTCTCTTCGACGCGGCAGCCCATGCTGCGCAGCACCGCCATCGGCTCGCCCAGGTGATCCGGCCGGCAGTCCACGACCGTGACCTCGCCCCCGGTCATCGCCGCCGCGGCCAGGAACGTCCCCGCCTCGATGCGGTCCGGGATCACGCGGCAGCGCAGCGGGTCGAGCGCGGCGACGCCGTGGACCGTGAGGGTGGTGGTGCCGCTGCCCTCGATGCGGGCGCCGGCCCCGATCAGGGCGTCGACGAGTTGCGTGACCTCGGGCTCCACCGCGCAGTTGGCCAGCACGCTCTCGCCCTCGGCCAGCACCGCCGCCATCAGCACGTTGCAGGTGGCGCCAACGCTGCTCGGTTCGAAGCGGAAGGTGCCCCCGCGCAGGCCGCGCGGGGCGCGGGCGTTGATGTAGCCGCCCTCGAGGTCGGTCTCGGCGCCCAGCGCGCGCAGGCCCTCGAGGTGCAGGTTGACCGGGCGCGGCCCCCACGCGCAGCCGCCCGGCAGCGAGACGCGGGCCTCGCCCCGGAACGCGCACAGCGGCCCGAGCACGTACACGCTCGCGCGCATCGTCTTGACCATGTCATACGGGGCCTCGATGCCGGTGGCGCCGGCGGTGTCCAGCCGCAGCACCCCCTCGGTCAGGTCGCACTTCACGCCCAGGATCGTCAGCAGGCGCATGAACGTGCGCACGTCGCGCAGGTCCGGCACGTTGCGGATGACCGATTCGCCACGGGTCAGCAGCGCGGCGGCCATCAGGGGCAGCACGGCGTTCTTCGCGCCGCTGCAGCGCACCTCGCCCGACAGGCGGACGGGGCCCTCGATCACGAAGCGGTCCATGCTTTGCTCCTCGCAGCCGCGGGCCGGGCCCGCGGCTCGTTCGACCGCCGCTACAGCCGGCCGGTCACGACCCGGTCGCGGTCGCAGTAGTCCCGCTTCACGGTCAGGGACGAGAACCCCGCATCCTTCAGCAGCCCGGTCACATCCAACGCCTGATCTTCGCCGATTTCAAGCGCGATCCACCCGCCCGGCATCAGCCACGCCGGCGCCGCCCGCGCGATCGCGCGGTAGGCGTCCAGCCCGTCGGGCCCGCCGTCGAGCGCAGCGCGCGGATCGTGCTCGGCAACCTCGCGCGGCAGCCCGGC
>DYDD01000239.1:0-3407 GCA_020718045.1 Fibrobacter sp.
GCACCGTCAGGCAGGTTAGGTCGTTGGCGGCGGCGATGCTGTCGATCATCGCCTGCGGCCGCCGTTCGGCGCGTACGAGGTGGTCCACGAGCGACGCGAGGGCCAGCAGCCGCTCGCCCGCCTGCGTCTCCCAGGCCTCGAAGGCGGCGAGCGCGTGTGCCTGGCTCTCGCCGACCACGCGCTGGACCTGCTCGGCATGACCGATCGTCATCTGCTCGAGCGTCGCGCGCGCGCTGCGGATCTCGTGCGCGGTCGAGGCGAGGAACACGGCGCCCGCCAGCACCAGCGTCGCCACGACGACGACGGGGCGCAGCAGCCAGAGCTTGGATCTGTCGATGGAGAACACGGCGGCTGGTGCTCCGCGACGGGGGATGGGCGGGCCGGCGCGGACGGCGAAGTCGCCGGCCGCGCCACCTTACCCCGCGACCGTCCGCAGCACAAGACACGATTGGGGATCACGCGACCCTGCGCGGAACACGCGCTTTCCCGCGGGGACGAGGTTCGTCGAACGATTCGACCAGATCGTCGGAATCGTGCGGCGACGCGGCTGTGGGCGCGCGTCACCGCAAGAGCCGCAACCGACCCGGAGCCAACGCGTTGCGGGCAGGTTCGCCGCCGCGTCGTGGAACTGGCCCGCCTCCTGCTTGATCGGCCGCTCGTAACACCTCGCTACGGCAGACCTGCAGACGTGAAGGAGCAACACCATGAAGACCCGGCTCGCACTCACCGCGCTCGCGATCCTCGCGCTGACGGCCATCGGTTCGCTGGCCTCCGCCCAGTCGTACGGCTACGGCGTCGGCGGCTTCGTCGACGAGAACGGCGACGGCTTCAACGACCTGGCCCCCGATGTCGACGGCGACGGCATCCCCAACGGCCTCGATCCCGACTACGTCCCGCCCGCGGACGGCTCGGGCGCCGGCTTCGGTCCCGGCGAGGGCGACTGCGACCCGACAGGCACGCAGAACCAGACCGGCTTCCTGTACCGCCTGAAGGCCATGTGGCAGACGATGGCCGGCGGCGCCGGCGGCTACGGCCCGGGCGACGGCACCGGCAACGGCGGCACCGGCCCCGGCGACGGCACCGGCTTCGGCCCCGGCGACGGCGTCTGCCCGACCGGCAAGGGCAGCGTCCGGCTGGGCTCCGGCATGGGCGGCAATCACTGACCGGTCCGCCGCGACTCGATCGTGAACGGATGGGGGAGCCTCGGGGCTCCCCCGTTACGTATCCCGCCGATCCTATCGCATTATTGAAATCGATTTATCATGTAAGCGGATCGTTTCGCCGACCCCGCCGAACGGAGACCCCCATGCGGGTCCTGCTGGTCGAACCCCGCACCCCCGACACCTTCTGGAGCTTCCGCAACGCCCTGCCCTTCGTGGGCAAGCGCGCCTCGAACCCGCCGCTGGGTCTGCTGACCCTCGCCGGGCTGCTGCCGCGCGACTGGGAGCTGAAGGTCATCGACCTGAACTGCAGACCCCTGCCGGCCGCGGACGTGCGCTGGGCCGACTACGTGCTCGTCAGCGCCATGCTCGCGCAGCGCGACTCGCTGCTGGAGGTGATCCGGTCCTGCCGGGAGGCGGGCAAGCCGGTGATCGGCGGCGGGCCGCTGTTCACGGCCGACGCGGCCGACAATCCCGGCGTCGACCATGTGGTGGTGGGCGAGGCCGAAGAGACCGCGGCGGCGCTCGTCGCCGACATGATCGCGGGGCGGGTCAAGCCCCTGTACGAGTCGCCGCGTTACCCCGACCTGTCGCTGACGCCCCTGCCGCGCTGGGACCTGATCGACCTGCGGGAGTACGCGACGATGTCGGTGCAGTCGTGCCGCGGCTGCCCCTTCGACTGCGAGTTCTGCGACGTCGTGGCGCTGAACGGGCACAAGCCGCGCTACAAGACGCCCGCCCGCTTCCTCGCCGAGCTGGACGCGCTGCGCGAGCGCGGCTGGCGCGGCCAGACCTTCCTGGTCGACGACAACTTCGTGGGCGATCCGCGGCGCTGCAAGGATCTGCTGCGCGCGATGATCGGCTGGCGCCGCGCGACGGGCGCGCGCATGACGTTCCTGACCGAGGCCTCGGTGAACATGGCCGAGGACCCGGAGCTGCTGCGCCTGATGGTCGAGGCCGGCTTCAAGAAGGTCTTCCTGGGCATCGAGACGCCCAGCGCCGAGAGCCTGCAGGAGTGTCACAAGATGCAGAACCTGCGCGGCGACCTGCCGGCGGCCGTGCGCCGCATCCAGCACGCCGGCCTGGAGGTCATGGGCGGCTTCATCGTGGGCTTCGACAGCGACCGCCCCGACATCTTCCAGCGTCAGTTCGAGTTCATCCAGAACGCCGGGGTGGTCACCGCGATGGTCGGGATGCTGCAGGCCATCCCGCGCAGCCGGCTGTACCGGCGACTGGCCGGCGAGGGGCGCCTGCTGAACGACGGCGGCGGCGACAACACCAAGGCGACCTTCAATTTCGTGCCGAAGCTGGACCGCGAGTTCCTGATCGAGAACTACCGACTGCTCATGCGGCGGCTCTACGAGCCGAACGCCTACTACCGGCGCGTCCGGATCCTGCTGGAGAACCACCGTTCCCTGGGACCGCGTGCGCACCTGTCGCGGAGCGATCTGCGGGCGCTGGCGAGGTCGATGTGGCGGATGGGCGTCCGCGAGCGGGGCCGCCGCGCGTACTGGCGGTTCCTGACCTCGACGCTCGTGCGGCACCCCGACCGGCTGGGCTTGGCGGTCACCCTGGCCATCACCGGACGGCATTTTCGGATCGTCGCGAAAGCGCTGTAGGCCGCCGCCACCACATTTCTCGTGTTTTTCACGATCCGCGACTACATTCGCGGGACGCCGAAAGGAGCCCCGTGTTCTCGTGCTGCCTGCTGTCCATGTATCTGGCTGCGGTCGCACCCGCACCCGCACCGCGCAATGTCGTGCTGTTCATCGCCGACGGCGCCGGGTTCCTCCACTTCGAGGCCGCCCGGCTCCAGGAGGCCGATCCGACCGGCTGGCAGGTGTACGACGGCTGGCCCGTGCGCCTCGCCATGTGCACGTCTCCCCACGGCGGCGTCTACGATCCCGAACAGATATGGCGCGATCCGCAATGGTGCGACCGTGACCCCACCGATTCGGCCGCCGCGATCACCGCCATGACCACCGGGGTCAAGACGATCAACGGGCGGCTGGCAGTCGACCCCGACGGCGCCCCCCTCACGACGCTCGCGCAGGCAATGGCCGCGGCGGGAAAGGCGACGGGCGCCGTCACCACGGTGCCCTTCGTCCACGCCACCCCGGCGGGCTTCGCGGTCGCGCATCCCGACCGCGGCGCCTACTCCGAGATCGCGCGGCTCATGCTCGGCGACGCGGACCTCGACGTGATCATGGGCGCCGGTCATCCCTGGTACGACGACGGCGGCCGCCG
>DYDD01000239.1:3422-4347 GCA_020718045.1 Fibrobacter sp.
CTACCGCCGGGTCGGCGACGCCGCGACCTGGGACTCGCTGGTCGCCGGCGACCTCGGCTCGTCGGCGGCGGGCTGCTGGTCCCTGGTCTCGACGCGCGCGCAGTTCCAGGCCCTGGCCGGCGGCCCGACGCCCCGCCGCGTGGTCGGCGTGCCGATGGCGCGCGAGACGCTGCAGGAGCAGCGCGACGGGGATCATGGGGCGGCGCCCTTCGCCGTGCCGTTCAATGCCGACGTCCCGACCCTGGCCGAGATGGCGCTGGCCGCCCAGAACGTCGTCGACGGGGATCCCGACGGCTTCTGCCTGCTGATCGAGGGAGGGGCCGTGGACTGGGCCAGCCACGACCGCCGCGCGGGACGGATGATCGAGGAGATGACGGGGTTCAACCTGGCGATCGAGGCCCTGATGACTGCCCTCGACGAGCGTGGCCTGCTCGGGGAGACCCTCGTCGTGGTCACCGCGGACCACGAGTACGGCCACCTCGCCGGACCGGTGCCGAAGCACGAGTTCCTCACCGGCCAGCACACCAACTCGCTGGTGCCGCTCTTCGCGCGCGGTCCCGGCGGCGAGCGTCTCGCCAGTTGCGCCGACCGGCTCGACCCGGTCCGCGGCCCCTACCTCGACAACAGCGAACTCGGTGCGATGCTGATGGGTGCGGCCGCCCGCCATTCCCGGCCCTGAGCGCAGGAAATCCCCGTGATGGCGGT
This sequence comes from Fibrobacter sp., assembly GCA_020718045.1. GTDB lineage: Bacteria > Krumholzibacteriota > Krumholzibacteriia > LZORAL124-64-63 > LZORAL124-64-63 > PNOJ01. Next base: position 4,128 of record DYDD01000239.1, read on the forward strand.
TTGGTCCCCGTTGCCATTGATTGCACCATCCTGCGACGGCGATGGCGCCTTGACCGCCGTCCCACCGGTTCCTAAGGTGGCCCGGGAGGACCTCATGAACGTTCGATTCCCGGCCACGGCGGGTCGCGGCGGCCTGCTCTTGTGCCTTGCCCTCTTCGCCGTCGGCTGCGCGAGCGGCCCGCCCCGTCTCGACGGCGCGGCCGGCACGGCGCCCGCGCCC
>DYDD01000240.1 GCA_020718045.1 Fibrobacter sp.
GCGGGCCGTTCTGCGCGAGCAGCTCCCAGGCCAGGCGCAGCTGGTCGGGGCCCAGGCCGAAGCCGGCGGACTTCACGTAGAAGGTGGCCGGCAGGGGCCGGCCCGTCGCGACCAGGCAGAACAGCGCCCACAGCGCGGCCGGCAGCAGGGCCAGGCCGAGGTCGCGCGCGAACCGCCGCCGGCCGCCGCGGTCCACCCACCCCAGCACCAGCACCGGGAAGGCGATCAGCGGCGCCGCGACCGCCATCTCGGGCCGCGCCGTCACCCCCAGGCCCAGCAGCAGCAGCCCCGCCGCGCGGCGTCCGGCGACCAGCGCCGCGGTCCCGCCCAGCCACAGCGCGAGCGTCAGCGGCGCCTCCATCCCCGACATGGCGGCGAAGGCCAGCCGCGGGTCCGCCGCCAGCACGCAGGCCGCGACGAGGCCGGCCGCGCGCGAGCCGGTCAGCGCCCGGGTCAGCGCCGAGAGCGAGAACAGGGCGGCCAGGGCCGCCAGCAGGCCGATCGCCTTGACGGCCAGCACGACGGCGTCGTCGCCGGCGAACTGCAGCGCGTGGGCCGGCGAGCTGACGACGGCCCACAGCGGGCTCGTGGCGCCGGTCTCCTGCTGGCCGGGGTTGTAGGCGAAGCCCTGCAGGTGCGCGAAGGAGCGGGCGTAGACGCGGTGGATCCAGGCGTCGTCCAGCGGGAAGCCGGTGCGTGCGTGCGGGCCGCCGCCCAGCAGCCAGGCGGCGCCGGCGAGCAGGACGAGCAGCGGCAGCAGATCGAGCGGGCGCGGCCTGGCCATGGGGTTCCTTTCGGCGTCGGACCGCCGAAACCATAGGGGAACGCTGGTGACGCGTCCAGTCGCGCGATCGTCGTTGCCCACCGTCGCCCGCCGGTGCGACAATGCCCCCGGCGTCCTGAACCCGGACCGGGGGTGGTGCCGTGAGGATCGCGCGCCTGCTGTTCGTGCTCACTCTGCTGTTCGTGCTCGCTCTGCTGCTCGTGTCGTCGGCCGCCGCGCCGCCCGCCGGCGACACCGTGCCCACGACCGTGATGACCTTCAACATCCGCTACGGCACCGCGGACGACGGCCCGGACTCCTGGGAACATCGCCGCTACCTCGTGCGCCTGGCGATCCGCGAGCGGCAGCCGGCGATCTTCGCCGTCCAGGAGTGCCTCTGGGAGCAGGGCGTCGAGCTGGAGCGCGCCTTCTCGGAGTACCGGATCACGGGCGTGGGGCGGGACGACGGCAAGCGCGCCGGCGAGATGTGCCTGATCTTCACGCGCCGCGACCGCTACCGGCTGCTGGACCAGGGCAACTTCTGGTTGAGCGAATCGCCGCAGACGCCGGGCAGCAGGGGCTGGGACGCCGCCTGCCCGCGCCTCGCGACCTGGGTGAAGCTCTACGACCGTCTCTGCGACCCCGACACGCTCTTCGTGTTCAACACCCACCTCGACCACGCGGGGGCGCAGGCCCGCGAGCAGGGGGCCCGGCTGCTGCAGCGGCGCATGGCCGAGATCGCGGGCGGCCACGCGGTGCTGCTGACGGGCGACTTCAACGCGCCGGCTGACTCCGGCAGCCCGCCCTACCGGATCCTGGCGCTGGAGGGGTGGCGCGACGGCGTCGCCCTGCACGACGCCTGGCACGCCGCGTCGCCCGCCGAGCGCGCGCAGCCCGACGGCACCTTCCACGGCTTCACCGGCGTGCCCGGCCGCGGGCGCATCGACTGGATCCTGGCCGGGCCTGCGCTGCCGACCGCCGAAGCGGGCGTCTCCCGCTTCCGTCAGGACGGCCGCTGGCCTTCGGACCACTTCCCGGTCTGGGCCGTGTTCCGGCTGCCTCGCCACCCGCCCCGCCCCGGCGACGCGGTGGACGGCGCGACGGGCGCCTCCCCCCGCTTCTGAGCGACCGCCCGCGGTACGGCTGGACCGCAGCGGTCGCTGCCGGTACGATGTCGCGATACTCCCTGACAGGGAGGTCATGGTTCGGCGAACGGGAGCTGCCGGCATCGTCGCGGGCAGGGGAGGAATGCGATGACGGTGAAGGGATCCGGCGTCGGGAACGCGCTGTCTCCCCGCCTGGCGACCTGGCTGCCGCCGCTGCTGTTCCTCGCCGCGGCCGGCGGGATGATCGCGCTGTGGGTCGCGCAGCGGAACGTGGAGCGGCGCGAGCTGGCCCTGGAATCCCAGTTGATGGACGAGCAGGTGCGGCTGCGGCTGTCGGCCTGGATCGACGGTCGCATCAACCTGGTGCAGGACCTGGCGGAGCTGGCCGCCGCCGAGGCACCCCTGGACAGCACCCGCTTCGCCGCCCACGCCGCGCGCATCCACAACCTGGCGGCGGGCATGCTGGCCGTCAACTACATCGACACCGGACACGTCATCCGCATCATCGTGCCCGAGGCCGCGAACCGGCCGGCGCTGGGCGTGGACCTGGACCGGCATCCCTCCCCGGGCGTTCGCGAAGCGGTGCAGAAGGCCGCGGCGACCGTGGAGGTGGCGGGCACGCCGGTCATCGGGCTGCTGCAGGGCGGGCGGGGGTTCGCCACCTACCACCCGGTCGCCGGGGACGACGGCCGCCTGCTGGGGTTCGTCAACGGCGTCTTCAGGATCGACATCCTGGTCGAGGCCTGCCTGGCGGAGCCGCGCCTGCACGAGCGCTTCCGCCTGGACCTGGTGGATGACCTGGGGAACGACGCCTACCGCTCCGTAGCGTCCGGCGATCCGCAGGCGTGGCCTTACGCCGCCAGCGGGTCGGTCCGCATCGTCGATCGCGACTGGAAGCTGACCCTGGCGCCCCTGCCCGCCTACGCGAGCGGCAAGACCACCGCGGAGCAGTACGCCATGTCCGTCGGCGGGCTGTTGCTGGCGCTGGTGCTCTCCCTGACTCTGCGCGCCCTGCTGCGGCGCCACGCGGCGCTGCAGGCGAGCCGCGCGGCCTACCAGCTGCTCGTGGACAACCTGTCGGACATGCTCGTGAAGGTCGACCTGGAGGGCCGCTTCCTCTACGTCAGCCCCTCCTACTGCCGGATGTTCGGGATGCAGGAGCAGGAGCTGCTGGGGCAGGAATTCATGCCTCTGGTCCACGAGGACGACCGGGAATCGACGAGCCGCGCGCTGGCGCGGCTGCACGAGCCGCCCCACACCAGCGCCCACGAGCAGCGGGCGCTCACCCGGGAGGGCTGGCGCTGGATCGGCTGGTCGAACTCCGCGGTGCTGGACGCCGGGGGTCGCGTGGCGGAGATCGTGGCCGTGGGCCGCGACATCAGCCGGCGCCGCGAGCTCGAGGAGCAGCTCGCCCTCTCGCAGAAGATGCAGGCGGTGGGCCAGCTGGCTGGCGGCATCGCCCACGACTTCAACAACATCCTGCAGGCGATGCGCAGCCACCTCCACTTCGTGGAGGAAGAGGCCGGCCCCGAGTCGCCGGTGCGCGACGACCTGGTGCAGATCGACCGCAGCATCCAGCGCGCGGCGACCCTGACCCGCCAGCTGCTGGCCTTCAGCCGCCAGCAGGTGCTGCACACCGAGGATCTCGACCTGAACCACGCCGTGACCGACATGCTGAAGCTGCTGGGCCGGGTCATCGGCGAGGACGTGACCCTCGAATTCCGGCCCGAGCCCGAGCTGCGCAGCGCCCACGCCGACCTCGGTCAGCTCGAACAGATCCTGCTGAACCTCTGCGTGAACGCGCGCGACGCCATCGACGGCGCCGGCACCATCACGATCGCCACCGCGAACCGCGACATCGGCGCCGAGTTCTGCGAGCGGAACGCCTGGGCCCGCCCCGGCCGCTGGGTCGAGCTGTCGGTCAAGGACGACGGCCGGGGCATGGACGACGAGACGCAGCGCCGCATCTTCGACCCCTTCTTCACCACCAAGAAGATGGGTCACGGCACGGGCCTCGGCCTGGCGACGGTCTACGGCATCGTGCGCCAGCACGACGGCCTGGTGCGGGTCGAGAGCAAGCCAGATCGCGGGGCCACGTTCAGCATCTGGCTGCCGGCGGGCGAGAAGGCGGTGCCGGCCCCGGCGCCGGTCGTCGCGGGCGCGGTGCCGCGGGGGCGCGAGACGGTCCTGGTAGCCGAGGACGACGAGGCCGTGCGCGAGCTGGCCACCCGGGTGCTGGTGCACGGCGGCTACAAGGTCGTCACGGCGCGGGACGGCGAGGAGGCGGTGCGCCTCCATGGCGAGCGCCGCAGGGACATCGCCCTGGTCATCCTGGACGTGGTGATGCCCAAGCTAGGCGGGCGCGAGGCGCGGGCCCGCATCCTCGAGCAGGCCAAGGACGTGCGCATCCTGTTCGCCACCGGCTACGATCCCGACACCATCCACGGGCGCCTCGACGACGTCCGCGGCGCGGACATCCTGTCGAAGCCCTACGAACCGGACGAGCTGCTGAGGCGGGTGCGCAAGGCCATCGACGGCTAAGGCGTTGTACATAAATAAAGGTAGCAATAGCCTATTGTGATTGGGGC
>DYDD01000018.1 GCA_020718045.1 Fibrobacter sp.
CTGAGGGTCGCCGCCAAGGCCGACCTCGCCGATCCCGCGCGGCGGGAGGCCGCCCGCGAGGCGGGCTGCGTCGTGACGTCCGCGCGCGACGGTACCGGTCTCGACGAGCTGCGTGCGGCCCTGCTAGCGGCGGCCGACGCCGAGCGCCTGCGCGAGGTCGCGGACCTCGGCCACGCGTTCCACGAGCGCCACAGGCATCGTCTCGCCGCGGCGCGGGACGAACTCGCCGCCCTGCGCGACGAGGTTGCGCTTCGCGCCGCGCCGGCCGAAGTTGCCGCCGGCCTGCTCGCGGGGATCCTCGCGGAGCTGGGCGAGGTGACCGGCCGGGTGTTCAGCGAGCACCTGCTGGGCGAGGTCTTCGCCCGCTTCTGCGTCGGCAAGTAGATACCATCAAAGAAGATTCATGATGCATGCGTTCGAGGTGATCGTCATCGGCGGCGGGCACGCCGGCATCGAGGCCGCCCTCGCGGCGGCCCGGCTGGGCGCCCACACCGCGCTGGTGACGCACGATCGCCGCGAGATCGGCCGCATGCCCTGCAACCCCGCGATCGGGGGGCTGGGCAAGGGCCACCTCGTGCGCGAGATCGACGCGCTCGGCGGCGAGATGGGGCGCGCCATCGACGAGACGGGGATCCAGTTCCGCGTGCTGAACCGCAGCAAGGGGCCGGCGGTGCGCGCGCCGCGGGCCCAGGCCGACAAGCACGCCTACCAGGCGCGCATGGCAGCGGTCGTCGCCGCGCAGGACGGCCTCGTCGTCGTGGAGGGGGATGCGGCCGACCTGCTGATCGACGCTCCCGCCGGTTCGTCGCCGGCCCGCCTGCGGGGCGTGGTATTGTCCGACGGGCGCGAACTCCTCGCTCCGCGCGCGGTGCTGGCGACCGGCACCTTCCTCGGCGGCCTGATGCACGTGGGGGACGAGCGCACCGCCGGCGGTCGCGAGGGCGCCGCGGCGTCGTTGGGTCTCAGCGGCGCCCTGGTGCGCTGCGGCTTCGCGCTGCGCCGGCTGAAGACCGGCACGCCGCCGCGGCTATGGCGCGATTCGCTCGACTTCTCGTGCCTCGAGGTCCAGCCCGGCGACGAGCAGATTGAGTCTTTCTCTTTTATTACCAATGAGTTACGAGTTATACAGGAGCCTTGCCACCTCACCTGGACCGACGAGCGCACCCACGCCCTGATCCGCGACAACCTGCACCGGTCCCCCTTGTACGGGGGCATCATCGAGGGGACGGGACCCCGGTACTGCCCCTCCATCGAGGACAAGGTCGTGCGCTTCGCCGACCGCACTCGCCACCTCGTCTTCCTGGAGCCCGAAGGGCGCGACTCCGAGGAGATCTACGTCAACGGCCTGTCGACGAGCCTGCCGCGCGATGTCCAGGACGCCTTCGTGCGCACCCTGCCCGGGCTGGAGCGCGCCGTCCTGGCGCGCCACGGCTACGCGGTCGAGTACGACAGCGCACCATCCTGGCAGGTGCGGACGTCCCTGGAGAGCAAGCCGGTCGCGGGGCTGTACCTGGCCGGGCAGATCCTTGGCACCTCCGGCTACGAGGAGGCGGCGGCGCAGGGCTTGGCGGCCGGCGTGAACGCGGTGCGCAGCCTCGACGGGCGGGAGCCGCCGGATCTGCCCCGCGGCGGCTCGTACCTGGGTGTCCTGCTGGACGACCTCGCGACCAAGGACATCACCGAACCTTACCGGATGTTCACGTCCCGCGCCGAACGGCGGCTAGCCTTGCGCTGCGACAACGCGGCGGCGCGGCTGTTGCCCCAGGCCGCCTCGATCGGCCTGCTGCCGGGCGCGGACCTGCAGCGCCTGCGCGCGCGCGTGGCCATTGCCGAACGGGCCGGCCGAGTGCTGCGGACCTTGAGCTGCCGCGATCTCGTGAACGGCGGCAGCGTGGCCGCGTCGGACCTGGTCCTGCAGGCGCCCGGCGGGCTGGATGCGCCTCCTCTGCCGGCGGACATCCCGGACGAGCTGCGCGACGCCATCGCGGCAGCATTGCTCCCGGCGACCGGCGAGCCGGCGCTGCCGTCCCGCCTGGTCGAGGAGGCCCTGCTGCAGGCGGCGGTGGACTTGCGCTACGAAGGCTACATCACCAAGCAGGACAAGCTGTTGGCCCGACAGAACCACCTTGGCAACCTCGACCTGCCCGAGGACCTGCCCTACGCGCTGATGACGACCTTGAGCCGGGAATCCCGCGAGAAATTGGCGCGCTTGCGCCCTGCCAACCTGGGGCAGGCCTCCCGGATCGACGGTGTGCGCGCTTCCGACCTGGCCGTGCTGTCGGTCCTGGCCCGACGGTGGCGGGACGAAAGCGAGGGAGTGTCGTGAACTGTCCCGATCTTTCCCCTTCGGCGCGAGCCGCACTGGTCCACCACGGCGCAGAGGTCCTGCGTTGGAACACCCGCTTCAGCCTCATCTCCAGGATCGACCCCGAACAGCGTCTCCTCGCCCTCCAACAGGAATGCGACGCGGCTTTCCGGGTCCTGCACGCAGCCTGGCCGGGATTCCGGGTTGAAGGGCTGGGATCCGCCAGTTCCTTGCGCTACATCGATCTGGGATCCGGCGGCGGCTTCCCGGGAATCATCTGGCAGGCCTGGCTCCAGGACGTCGGCCTTCCCGGCATGACGCATGTCGGGACCTTGCTCGTCGAACCTCGCGACAAGCGCGCTTGGGTCCTCGAGCAGGTCGCTCTTGCCGCAGGCTGGCAGATCGAAGTCCGGCGCGCCAACTGGGGGCGTCACCAGCCCTCGCCGCACCTCCCCCCGGCGCCAGCCCACGACCTGATCACTCTGAAGGCCCTGCGCCTCACCGACGACGAGATCCTGTCCGGCTGGCGTCGAGAGCGTCCTGTGGGCGGGGGTCCGGTCACCATCTGCCGCTTCTGTTCCGCCGAGGCGGGTGAACCCGCCACCAGGGCCGAGGCGGAGCTGGGCCTGCCGGCCGCGGCCGCCTTCGGCGTCCCCGCGACCCCGTTCAGCCGTCGCCTTCCTTTCAGCCATCACACCGGCCACGACGCTCTCCTGATCTCGCACTACCCGAACGGCGCCTGACCCCCGGAGCCAAGTTCCACGTGGAACACCCGCCTCGGCGAGAAGCTGATTGTTCCACGTGGAACTCGGCAGTTTTGGCCGGGCTCCCGCGATTATCAACAGGTTTTTACTCATGGATGTGGATAACCAGGAGAATAGCCTGGACGCGCCCGCCGAACAGGGAATATCTTCCTTGCCGCACCCTCGCCACACACCCGATCAAATGCTGAGGAAGGGCCCCATGGGCAGGATCATCGCCATCTCCAATCAGAAGGGCGGCGTCGGCAAGACGACGACGGCCGTCAACCTCAGCGCCAGCCTGGGCGCCGCCGAAAAGCGGACGCTGCTGCTGGATCTCGACCCCCAGGGAAATGCGACAAGTGGTTGCGGCATCGTCGAATACGACCTGACCAGCTACGAGTTGCTGCTGGGCAACGCGGCCCTGGCGGATTGCGCCCGCACCACGGCGATCCCCTACCTCGACGTGGTCCCGGCGGACCGCCGGCTCGCCGGCGCGGAGATCGAACTGGTGCCGCAGGTCAGCCGGGAACGCTTCCTGGACAACGCCCTGGAGGCCGCGACCGAGCGCTACGACTACGTCATCATCGACACGCCGCCGAGCCTGGGGCTGCTCACGCTGAACGCCCTGACCGCCTCCGACGCCATCCTTATCCCCATCCAGTGCGAATACTACGCGCTGGAGGGTTTGAGCCAATTGCTCAGCACGGTACAACTTGTGCAAAAGAGCCTGAACCCGGGCCTACGCATCGAAGGCGTGCTGTTGACGATGTACGACCGGCGCCTGAAGCTCTCCAACCAGGTGGCCGACGAGGCCATCGACTATTTCGGCGAGACGGTGTACCGGACCAGGATCCCGCGCAATGTCAGGCTGAGCGAGGCGCCGTCCTTCGGCAAGCCGATCCTGCTCTACGACGTCGAGTGCCAGGGGTCCCAGAGCTACATGGACCTGGCGTCCGAGCTGATCGCCAGGAACGAGAAGCCGGCCGCCGCCACGGCGGTGAGCCTGGCGAGCCGCGAGGAGGCGTCATGAACCCCAGGCAGGACCGCGTGCTCGGCAGGGGCCTGTCGGCCCTGATCTCAGGGGCCGACCGCGCCGGCGGCAGCATCGGGGCCGGACTGGGCGACCGGGAGGCGCGCCTGATCCCGCTCGCCGCGATCGGGCTGAATCCCGACCAGCCGCGTAAATTATTTAACAACAACACATTACAGGAATTGTCCGATTCGGTGCGGCAGGTCGGCGTCCTGCAGCCCGTCCTGGTGAGGCGCCTGAAGGCCGGCGAGGCCCCCCCGCTGCACCTCGCGGCGCGCCTCGATCCGGAGGCCGGGCCAGGGGCCGCCTCCGCCAGGCTGGAGTACTGCCTGGTCGCCGGCGAGCGCCGCCTGCGCGCGGCGAGCATGGCCGGCATCGCGGAGATCCCGGCCATCGTCTGTTCCTACGAAGAGACCGAGGCCCTCAAAGTCGCCCTGCTCGAGAACATCCAGCGCGAGGACCTCAACCCCGTCGAGGAGGCCGCGGCCTTCCAGCAGCTGCTCGATGGCTACGGCGCGACCCAGGAGGAGCTCGCCGTCATGCTGGGCAAGAGCCGCAGCGGGGTGGCCAACACGCTGCGTCTGCTCGCGCTGGACCAGGAGATCCTGGACATGGTGCGCGACGACCAGCTCAGCCGCGGCCACGCGAAGGTGCTGCTGGGCGTCGTGGATCCCGCCGCGCGGCTGCGGCTGGCGCGGCTCTGCCGCACGCGCGGCCTCTCGGTGCGCGAGTGCGAGGCCCGCGTGCGCGCGCTGCTCACCGCCGACGCCGGCGGCAAGACGCCGCGTGCCCGCGCCAGGCGCGGCGCCGCCGGTGAGAGCCGCGAGATCCGCGCGCTGCGCGAGCGGGCGGAGGCCGCCCTCGGCTCGCCCGTGCAGATCGAGCGCGGCGCCGACGCGAAGGGGGAGCTGACCATCCGCTTCTTCTCGGACGACGATCTGCTGCGGATCCTCGCGGTCCTCGGCGTGGACACGGACCTGTCGTGAACGGCGCGCGGCCGTGAAGGCGGCGAACCTGCCGGGCTATTCCCGGCTGGCGGGCTTCGTGCGGCGCCGGCGCCCCGACCCCCTGTTGGCCCTGCTGCTCGCGGCGTCGGCGGTGCTGCTGGTGTTCGTCGTGGCGGGCCTCGCGCGCCTGGTCGCGCACATGCGCGGCGGCGGCGCCTTCCCCGCGGACGCCGACGCGACCGGCCCGCTGGGCCTGTGGTCGCAGGCCTGGGCCGTGGCCTCGATGGTCCTGTTCGTGGCCGTCGGCTGGGGGATCTGGGTCGTCGGGCGCCGCCGCCAGCTCGACCAACTGCGGCTGCGCCGCTCGGAGCGGCGCTACCGCGACATCATCAACCACGCCGGCGAGGCGATCTTCCTGCTCGACGACCAGGGCCGCGTCCTGGAGTGGAACAAGGCGGCCGAGGGCCTGTTCGCGGCGCCGCGCCGCAACGTGCTGCACCGGCCGTTCCGCGACATCCACCTGTGCTGCGCCGTGGAGATCGACCGCGCCATGATCGACGCCGGCCGGCTGAACCGCAGCCTGAACTACGAGTTTCCCCTGCGGCGGCGCGGCCAACAGGAATCCGGGCAGATCTCGCTGACCGTCTCGCCGGTGGCCTCGGGGCCCGGCGTGCGGCGCGGCGCTGACGAGGACGGCGGCCACTTCGTGGTGATCGCCCGCGACATCACGTCGCAGAAGCACCTCGAGGAGCGCATGAGCGAGACCGAGAAGCTCGCCGGCATCGGGCAGTTCGCCGCGGGCATCGCCCACCAGCTCAACACGCCGCTCGGCTCGATCCTCCTGTCGGCGCAGATGCTGGAGGAGAACGCCGCCAATCCCGACGACGTCGAGGACATCCAACGCATCATCCGCCAGACCGGGCAGTGCCGCACGATCATCAAGGGCCTGCTGAACTTCGCGCGGCCGTCGGGCAGCCTGCGCACGCGCCTGTCGCTGGCCGAGGTCGCGCGCGAGACCATCTTCCTGATGGACAAGACCATCCGCACGCAGAACGTCGAGGTCGTGCTGGCGGACCGCGCCCCGGGCGAGATCTACGGCAACCGCAACGAGATCGAGCAGGTGGTCTTCAACCTGCTGGCCAACGCGCTGGACGCGCTGCCGGGCGGTGGCGCCGTGACGATCACCATCGCCGGCGGCGGCCGCGACGAAGTGAGCCTGCTGTTCGAGGACAGCGGCCCCGGCATCCCGGCCGAGTCCCGCGACAGCGTGTTCCTGCCCTTCTTCACGACCAAGGAATACGGCAAGGGCACCGGCCTGGGCCTGTCGATCGTGGCGCGCATCGTCCACGAGCACGGCGGGCACATCGACCTGCTGGAGGGCGCCGGCGCCCGGTTCCAGATGGTGTTCCCGCCCTGGCGCCCCGGCGCGGGCGGGGCGGACGAAGCGGACGAGGCGGCCGGCCCCGCTGGTCCAGAGCCGGGATCGTCGTGACGCCCGCACATCGGGGTTGAATTCCCACGCGGTTCGGGTAACCTACGCGCGGCGGCGGTCTTCGACGAATGCCGCCGCCGGTCACCGGTCGAGGAGGTCGTGGACATGCTGGGCAAAGAAGCGGACACGCACGAGAACGTCGGCGGTCAGACCTCGGTGCTGGCCCAGGGCTGCCGGTTCGAGGGCAAGGTGCACGCCGTCGGCACGCTGCGCGTCGAGGGCGAATTCCGGGGCGAGATCGAGACCCCCGAGATGCTGGTGATCGGCAAGACCGGCGCCGTCCAGGCCAACGTGCGGGTCAAGAACGCAGTCATTGCCGGGCAGCTCTTCGGCAACATCATCGCCGACAACAAGATCGAGCTGCAGAGCGGCTCACACGTCGAGGGCGACATCAAGACCAAGCGCCTGGTCATCGACGAGGGCGTTTTCTTCGAGGGGAACTGCAGCATGGGCGGGCCGAAGCAGGTCCCGGGCGGACCAGTGGCGACGCCGCGGCCCCAGCAGCCGGGCGCCCCGGCGCCGCAGAAGTGACATCCGGTCCCGCGGAACGCCGTTTACGGTGAAAACGACTCCGATATCCAGTTGACAAGCCGCGCGGCCGGTAACTCATTGTGGGCGCCGTCGCGCGGCGCGGGCCACGGGGAGGTCGCGCACGGGGGCCACGCAGAGAGGCCGAAATGGGACGCCGCCCGACCCAGCAGGAGCGCGGCCGCCAGCTGCGGGACGTGGGGACCTACACCGCGATCCCGATGATGCTGATCGCGGGGCCGGCCCTGGGCTACTTCCTGGGCACGCTGGCCGCCGGCCGCTGGGGCCGCTCGCCGCTCTTCGAGGCCTGCGGCGCGATGCTGGGTCTTGCCGCGTCGGCCCGGCAGATCTGGTTGCTGCTGTCACGGAAGTGAACACGCGCGCGAGCGCAGCGGGGATGGCTTGGACACGACGTCGATCCTGGCCCGGACCCGCCGGTGGACCCTGGCGGCGGCCGCCGCCGGCACCGCGGTGATGTTCCTCGCGGCGACGCCGCGGGCCGCATTGAGCTTCCTGGGCGCCGCCCTCTGGGGCGTCGTGGGGTTCTGGCTGCTCGAACGGCTGGTCCGGCTGGCCCTGGTGCCGGCCGGCGAGCCGCGCGACCGCCGCGCCCTGCTCCTGCTCATGGCGGGGAAGGCGGCCCTGTACGCCGCCGGCATCTGGGTCCTGCTGTCGGGCGTCGCCTCCCTGCAGGCCTGCGCCCTGGGGTTCTCGCTCCTGTTGGTTATGCTGGTCGTGGTCGGGATCATGCTCCGGCCCGGATTGCAGCTCCCTCGCACCGAGCCGCGGAGTCGCGATGACGAGTAAGCTGAAGCGCCTGACGTTCCTCGCCGCGGCCCTGGCCGTGCTGGCCTTCGCGGCCCTCCCCGCGGCGGCGGCCGACGAGGCGCACGGCGACGCCCACGCGACGGCCGCAGAGCATGCCGTGGTCGAAGAGCACGCGGCAGCCGACGAGCACGTCGCGACCGAAGACCACGCCGGCGCGCACGACCCCTACCACCTGCCGAACTTCATCAGCATCTTCTGGGGCGACCGGCTGACCGGCGACCGGGCCGCCTACCTGGACCCGCTGTTCTCGGCGATCGCGGCGCTGATCATCATGACCGTGCTGCTGCGGGTGGCCTCGCGGCCCACCGACGAGCCGTCGCGCTTCCACGTGGCGATCGAGATGCTGGTCGACGGCCTGTACGGCCTGGTCGAGGGCGCGATCGGGCCGAGCGCGCGCCGCTACACGCCGTACCTCGGCACGCTGTTCATGTTCATCCTGATCAACAACTTCATGGGCCTGGTGCCCTTCCTGCACGCCTCGACCTCGAGCATCAACACGACCGTCTCGCTGGCGCTCTGCACCTTCCTGTACGTGCAGTTCATCGGCATCAAGGAGAACGGCCCGCTGGGCTACCTGCACCACCTGGCCGGCTCGCCGCGCAGCGGGCTGGAGTGGTGCTTCGTGCTCCTGATGTTCCCGCTGCACGTGCTCGGCGAGTTCATCAAGCCGCTGAGCCTGAGCCTGCGACTGTTCGGCAACATCATGGGCGAGGACAAGCTGCTGGCCGTGTTCGTGGTGCTGGGCGCGGGCATGCTCTCGTTCGCGCACCTGCCCTTCGGGCTGCCGATCCAGGTGCCCATCATGTTCCTGGCGATGCTGACCAGCACCATCCAGGCGCTGGTCTTCACGCTGCTGTCGACGATCTACATCGCCCTGATGCTGCCGCACGGCGAGCACGAGCACGCCGCGGCGGGGCACGGGCACTGAGGTCCGTTAGTCCGACCCGTCAACCACGACCGTGAAAGGTGAGGAGGAGACATGGAGAACAACCTGCTGGGACTGGCTCTGCCCCTGGGCGTCGGCATCGCCGCCGTCGGTTCGGGCCTCGGCCTGGGCCGCGCCATCGGTTCCGCGATGGAGGCCATGGGCCGCCAGCCCGAGGCCATCGGCCAGATCCAGACCGCGATGATCATCGGCTGCGCCTTCATCGAGGCGTTGACGATCTACGCGCTGCTGTCGGTCATCCTGCTGATGGGCAAGCTGGGCTGATAGGCCGCCCGCCGGCGGGATCCCGGGACGCACGCGGTCCGCGGGGCCCGTCGCGGGTCGTTCGACGGCGTCCATTAGACCGTGAAAGGTTCGGACATGCAGCTGGACATCAGGGTCATCCTGACGAACATCATCGGCTTCGTGATCGTCGTCTGGGTGCTCGCGAAGTTCGCCTGGAAGCCGATCCTCGACCTGCTCGACGCGCGGCGCGCCAGGATCCGCGACGACTTCGCCAAGGCGGAGACGGCGCGGACCGAGGCGCAGACGCTGCGCGGCGAGTTCGAGTCGAAGATCGGCGACATCAAGGTCATCGAGCGCGAGCGGGTGCAGGAGGCGGTGAAGCGCGGCGAGGAGATCGCCGAGCGGATCAGGGCCGAAGCCCGCGAGAAGGCCGACGCCACGCTCGACAAGGCGCGCCAGGACATCGACGTCGAGGCCCACAAGGCCCAGGTCGTCCTGCGCGACGAGGTGGTGACCCTGGCGGTCGCCTCGACCGAGATGCTCCTGAACACGAAGCTCGACCCGGAGACGCACCGGCGCCTCGTGCGCGAGTACATCGACAGCCTCGGGGAGATGCCGCATGCGTGACCGCGGCGTCGAGACGCGTTACGCCCGCGCCCTGATGCTCGCCGCCCGCGAGGCCGGCGAGCTGGACGGCGTGGCCGAGTCGTTCGTCGGAGTCATCGCAGCGCTCGGGCGGAACCCGGCGCTGGTCGCCTTCATCGAGGGCCCCCAGGTGGCCCACGACGAGAAGACCGCGCTGGTGCGCAAGCTGTTCACCGGCCGCGTCGAGGCGACGCTGCTGCACTTCCTGCTGCTGCTGATCGACAAGAACCGGGTCCAGCACGTCGCGGAGATCCAGCGGGAGTTCGCGGCCATGGTCGAGGAGTCGCAGGGCCTGTCCCGCGCGACCGTCGTCACGGCCGCGCCCCTGCCCGAGGACCTGGAGCGCGACCTGGCCGCCAGGCTCGAGAAGCTGACCGGACGGCGGCTGCTGCTGACCAAGAACGTGGATCCCGCCGTGCTCGGCGGCGTCCGCGTGACCATGGGCGACCGCGTCATCGACGGGACCGTCAGGACGAACCTGGACAAGCTGCGCGCGCAACTGTTCCGGACCAACGTTCGCTAGAACGAGGAGAGAGCCTTGAAACTCAGGCCAGAAGAGATCAGCTCCGTCCTCTCGCAGGAGCTGCAGAAGTACGACCGCGACCTCGGGGTCGAGAGCGTCGGCACCATCCTGCAGGTGGGCGACGGCATCGCCCGCATCTACGGCCTGCAGGACGTGATGGCCGGCGAGCTCATCAAGTTCCCCGGCGACATCTTCGGCATGGTCCTGAACCTGGAGGAGAACTCCGTGGGCGCCGCCATCTTCGGCGACGACACCCACATCAAGGAGGGCGACCAGGTCACCCGCACCGGGCGCATCGCCGAGGTGCCGGTGGGCGACGCCGTGATCGGCCGCGTGGTCAACGCCGTCGGCCAGCCGCTGGACGGCAAGGGCCCCATCGCCAGCACGCAGACCCGCAAGATCGAGGTCAAGGCGCCGGGCGTCATCGCGCGCCAGCCGGTCAAGGAACCGCTGATGACCGGCCTGAAGGCCATCGACTCGATGATCCCCATCGGCCGCGGCCAGCGCGAGCTGATCATCGGCGACCGCCAGACCGGCAAGACGGCCATCGCCATCGACACGATCATCAACCAGAAGGACTCGGGCGTGTACTGCTTCTACGTGGCCATCGGCCAGAAGCAGTCGACCGTGGCGCAGGTCTACCGGACCCTGCAGGAACACGGCGCCATGGCCTACACGACCATCATCTCCGCCTCGGCCAGCGAGCCCGCCCCGATGCTCTTCATCGCCCCCTACGCCGGCTGCGCCATGGCCGAGCACTTCATGTGGCAGGGCAAGCACACGCTGGTGATCTACGACGACCTCTCCAAGCAGGCCAACGCCTACCGCCAGCTGTCGCTGCTGCTGCGGCGCCCGCCCGGACGCGAGGCCTTCCCCGGCGACGTCTTCTACCTGCACTCCCGCCTGCTCGAGCGCGCCGTGAAGCTGAGCGACGAGAACGGCGGCGGCTCGCTGACGGCGCTGCCGATCATCGAGACCCAGGCCTCGGACGTGTCGGCCTACATCCCGACCAACGTGATCTCGATCACCGACGGCCAGATCTTCCTGGAGAACGACCTGTTCTACCAGGGCGTGCGCCCCGCCATCAACGTGGGCATCTCGGTGTCCCGCGTGGGCGGCAGCGCCCAGACCAAGGCCATGAAGAAGATCGCCGGCTCGCTGCGCCTCGACCTGGCCCAGTACCGCGAGCTGCAGGCCTTCGCGCAGTTCGGCAGCGACCTGGACAAGGCCACGCTGCGCCAGCTCACGCGCGGCGAGCGCATGGTCGAGATCCTCAAGCAGGGCCAGTACGTGCCCCTGCCGGTGGAGAAGCAGGTGGCGATCATCTACGCCGGCACCCGCGGCTACCTCGACGAGCTGCCGGTCGCCTCGCTGAAGCAGTGGGAGACGGACCTGTACGCGTTCCTGGACGAGAAGCACAGCGGCGTGCTGCACGACATCCGCACCTCGGGCAAGCTCGAGCCCGCGACCGAGGACGCCCTGAAGCACGCCATCGAGGAGTTCAAGTCCTCGCGCAAGGAAGCCTAGGAGGTCGTCCGTGGCCGGCGCCGGCATCAAGACGATCAACAAGCGGATCCGCTCGGTCCGCTCGACGCAGCAGATCACCAAGGCCATGAAGATGGTCTCGGCCGCCAAGCTGCGCCGCGCCCAGGACCGGCTGGTCTCGGCGCGCCCGTACTCGCACAAGCTGGCCGAGCTGCTGCAGCGCCTGGCGGAGTCCGGCGATTCCGGGCACCCGTACCTGGAGCGCCGCGCCGTGCACCGCCGCCTGGTGGTCGTGGTGACCTCGGACAAGGGCCTCTGCGGCGCCTACAACATGAACGTGATGCGCGTGGCGCAGCGGGCCGCGGACGCGTCAATCGCCGAGGGGCGGCCCTGTGCGATCTACGCCGTCGGGCGCAAGGCGCGCGACTACTTCCGCAAGCGCGGCTACGACGTGGTCGCCGCGCATGACGACTTCGCCGCCAGCGCCAGCGACGACAAGGCCCGGCGCGTCGCCGACGCCGTGGTGCGGATGTTCACCGAGGGCGAGGCCGACGAGGTGCTGCTGGCCTACGCGGCCTTCATCAGCACGCTGACCCAGCGCCCGGCGCTGGACACGCTGCTGCCGGTGGCGCCGCCCGCCGGCGGGGACGACGCGGCGAAGGCCGCCGCCGTCGACTACATCTGGGAGCCCGGCCGCGACGCCCTCTTCGCCGCGCTGCTGCCCCAGTACCTGCGCAACCGCGTCTACATCACGCTGTGCGAGGCCTTCGCCAGCGAGCACGGCGCGCGCATGACCAGCATGTCGGCCGCCACCGAGAACGCCGGCGAACTGATCGAGGCCCTCACGCTCAAGCGCAACCGCGAGCGCCAGGCCGCCATCACCCAGGAGATCAGCGAGATCGTGGGCGGGGCCAACGCCCTGTAGCCCGCTTGGTCCAGCAAGGAGATGACAAGGACATGGCCGAGAACTACGGACGCGTCGTGCAGGTGATCGGGCCCACGGTGGACCTCGAGTTCGACTCGGACCACCTGCCCGACATCCTCAACGCCATCAGGATCGCCGACGCGGCGAAGGAGATCGACCTGATCGTCGAGGTGGCCCAGCACACCGGGAACAACCAGGTGCGCTGCATCGCCATGGACTCGACCGACGGCCTGGTGCGCGGCATGAAGGCGCAGGACACCGGCGGCCCCATCCGCGTGCCCGTGGGCGAGCAGAGCCTGGGCCGCCTGTTCAACCTGCTGGGCAAGCCCATCGACGGCAAGGGCGACGTGCCCGACCCCGGGAAGACGGCGCCCATCCACCACGCGCCGCCATCGCTGGAGGACCAGGGCGAGTCCAACGAGGTCTTCGAGACCGGCATCAAGGTCGTCGACCTTCTGGCGCCCTACGTCAAGGGCGGCAAGATCGGCCTGTTCGGCGGCGCCGGCGTGGGCAAGACGGTCATCGTCATGGAGCTGATCCACGCCATCGCCACCGAGCACGGCGGCTACTCCGTGTTCTGCGGCGTGGGCGAGCGCACGCGCGAGGGCAACGACCTCTACCTGGAGATGGAGGAGTCCGGCGTCATCAAGAACACGGCGCTGGTCTTCGGCCAGATGAACGAGCCGCCCGGGGCCCGCCTGCGCGTGGCCCTGTCCGGCCTGACCATGGCCGAGCACTTCCGCGACGAGATGAAGCAGGACGTGCTGCTGTTCATCGACAACATCTTCCGCTTCACGCAGGCCGGCTCCGAGGTGTCCGCGCTGCTGGGCCGCATGCCCAGCGCCGTGGGCTACCAGCCGACCCTGGCCACCGAGATGGGCGCCCTGCAGGAGCGCATCACCTCGACGCGCAACGGCTCGATCACCTCGGTGCAGGCCATCTACGTGCCCGCCGACGACCTCACCGACCCCGCGCCCGCGACCGCGTTCTCGCACCTCGACGCCACGACGGTGCTCTCGCGCCAGATCGCCGAGCTGGGCATCTACCCGGCCGTGGACCCGCTGGACTCCTCCAGCCGCATCCTGGACCCGCGCTACATCGGCCAGGACCACTACGACGTGGCCCGCTCGGTCCAGGGCGTGCTGCAGCGCTACAAGGACCTGCAGGACATCATCGCGATCCTGGGCATGGACGAGCTGAGCGACGAGGACAAGCTCGCCGTGCAGCGCGCCCGCAAGATCCAGAAGTTCCTGTCGCAGCCCTTCTTCGTGGCCGAGCAGTTCACCGGCATGGCCGGCCGCTACGTGAAGCTCGAGGACACCGTCCGCAGCTTCAAGGCCATCGTCGCCGGCGAGTACGACCACGTGCCCGAGCAGGCCTTCTACATGTGCGGCGGCATCGAGGAAGTGCTCGAGAAGTTCGAGAAGATGCAGGCGGAAGGCTGACCGATGGCCAACTCCTTCAAGGTCACCATCACCACCGCCGAGCAGCAGCTGCTCGAGACGGACTCCGTGTCGCTGACCCTCCCGGGCATCGCCGGCTACCTGGGCATCTGGGCCAACCACGCCCCGCTGGTGACCGCGCTGGTGCCGGGCGTGATGACGCTGCACCACGACGACAGCGGGGCAGAGGGCACGGTGAGCCACTTCGCGGTGAGCCGCGGGTTCGTCGAGGTGGCGGGCAACCGCGTCTCGGTGATGGTCGACAGCTGCGAGCCGGCCGGCGAGATCGACGTGACCCGCGCCGAAGCGGCGCTGGAGCGGGCGAAGAAGCTGCTGCTGGAGCCGGCCAACGCCAAGGTCGATCTGGCGCGGGCGGAGGCGGCGCTGGAGCGGGCGAAGGCGCGGCTGATCGCAGCGAGGAAGGGCCGCTGACGCCGGAAGCCGGACGCCGGCCCGGCCGACGAAGCGGCCTCCCGCCAAGGGGGTTCGGTTCATTTCAAGCCGCCCCGCCGCCAATGTGAGATAAGAAAGACCCATCACGGAGTCGCCACACGGTGACGCGAAGGGGCTTCCCGTGATGCCGAAGCCATCTCCCCTCAGTCGACAAGGAGCCGATGTCATGGCGACGGAACCCATGGATCTCGTCGAATTGATCATGAACGAGACAAGGCTGGTTCTCAAGGAGATGAAGAGCACGAAGGATCTGGAACAGCTCAAGATCCAGAGCGAAATCGTAAAGAACCTCTGCGGATCGGTGGGCAAGCTGTTCGGGGCGGTGTCCGATGCGATGCTGGCCGGAGACCAGGCCGGCATGTTCGACGATGACGACGAGGCTTGACGCCGACCGGGAGGCGCAAAGAGCTCCCCGATGATGCCGGGAGAAGCCGGTTCCGGAAGTGACGAGACATCATGGGCGCTGACGGCAGGGCCGGCCTCCTGCTGTCGGCCGCAGACTACAAGCTCGTGCTCGAGCTGGTCGATCCCGCCCCCGCGGTCGCGGCGGCCCTGCACGCCGGCGTGGTCGAGGGCATGTTCCTGCGGTTCCCGATGTCTGATGAGGCCGTGGTCGAGCTAACGCTCGCGACCGCCAATGCGATCGGGAGCTGCCGCCGCCAAAGCCACGAGCGCGCCCTGGGGTGTCTGGTGACGAACATCATCGGCCAGCTCGCCCGGCGCGGCGTGAGGCTCGGATTCGATCCCCTCGAAGCGGTCCGTGCCCAAGCGGCGTACAACCGGACGCCCCAGGCGGACCTCGGCGGTTTCTCGCCGGAACAGCTGCATTACCTATTCTCGAACGATTGGCAGGCGACGACGCCCGGTCCACCACCGCAGGCAACCTGAACCGCACCTTCGTTAACGACATGCTCGGGGCCATGCGGTGGCGGGAGGGGTTCGTCGAGGATGTGGTCCGCTGGAACAAGGTCATCAATGAGCGGGATGTGTGGCCCCTGCACGAACTGCGGGTAATCCTGAAGCTGGCGGGTCTGATCAGGAACAGGAAGGGCCGTTTCGCACCTACCCGGGCGGGGCGGGACGCGAACACCAACGAGCATGCCGGGGTCCTGTTCGCCAAGCTGTTCCACACGACGTTCTGCAAATTCAACCTGGGATTCCGCGACCGATGGCCCGAAGTCTCGGATTTCCAGGCTACGATCGCCTATCCCCTGGCCGTGCTCGCGCGCGACGCGGAGGATTGCCGGCGCGTGCGGGGCGAGACGACCTATCTGCTCGACACGCTCACGGAGGTGAGGCGTACGCGGTTGTTCGATCTGGCGATCAGTATCGATATCGATCGGGAACCGCCAGCATAGCCGGAGCGCAGGCTTATTCCGACCGGGATCACCCGTGAGTCGAGGCCGCGGGACCCGGACTCCGGCAGGGGCGTTTTCGAGTCCGGAATCTATTTGATGTGGAGCATCTTCCTCACCACGCGATCGCCGGAAGGCGTCCTGGCCCGGTAGAAATACACGCCCGCCGGCAGTTCGACGCCCGCGAGCGGCACGGCGTGCCGTCCGGCCGGCTTGAATTCGTCGATCAGCGTCGACACCCGACGGCCCCTGGCGTCGAACACGTCGAGCGCGATCCGGGTGTCCCGGCGCAGCTCGAAGCGGATCTCCGTCTCCGCGCTGAAGGGATTCGGATGGTTCCGGATCGCGACGACATCGCCGAAGACCCCATCGGCGTCGGGCGTATCCTCGACCGAAGTCGCCCGGACGAGTTCGACGTGAACCCCGATGAGATCGAACCCGAGGTCGCCGCGGTTCTCGATGCGGACGGCCCGCAGGCCCGGCGTGGCGACGAACGCGTATTCCGCCGAGACGGCCGGCGCCCCGCCCGTTCCCTCCGTGACGGTCGCCAGCAGCTCTCCGCCCGCGTAGACCGCCATGGCGATGCCGGCCGGTGCGCTGTATTCGATCCACACGCGGTAGATGCCCGTGTCGTCGGCGTCGAAATGGTAGGCGCTCCATTGCAGCGGCGAAAGCGGCAGCACCACCGGGGGAACATACCAGTCGACGCGGCCGAGGGTGAACTGGGAGCCGTCCCGATGCAGCGGCAGGGCGTCGCCGAACGCGTTGTCCCAGGCCTGCGGCTGCTGCGACAGCTGCAGGATCGCCTCGTACTTGGGCGTGTCGAGATCGCGGATGGTGTGCAGGAAACCGAGGCCGTTTTCCCAGGTGGCGGTGAGGGTGAAGTACATCAGGAGACCCCCGCCGTGCTCCTCGTAGTAGCGGTGATGGTCGATGATGTTCTGGGTCACCCAGGGCTCGTACCAATCGGGGTCCTCGTCCCCGTCGAAGTAGATGCCGCCCTCGTAGTTGCAGTGCCGGATCCCGTAGGCGGCGGCCCACTTCGAGTCCGTTTCGACCGTGGTCCGGAACGCGGGATCCTGGTCGACGGGGATGTCGTCGTAGTACAACGCGCCGCCGCCGCCCCAGATGAACTCGTCGACCGGCCGGGGCGCGGGGTAGCCCCAGCGGTCCGTGCCGTAGTATTTCTGCATGAAGTCGAGCTGGTTGGCGGCGGTCGCCTGGCCGTTGCCGGACTGCCAGGCCAGGATCGGACGGATGCGGGTCATCATCTGTTCGTCGCCGAACGCGGCGCGGAACTGGTTGCTGATCTCGACGCTGCGCTTGGCGACGCGCCGCCAGGCCCAGTAGTAGGTGTTCGTCTCGCCGTCGAAGTTCAGGGGGGAGTTCCCGGCGCCGACCTCGGCGACCGCCCGCTCGTGGTTGTAGATGGCCTGATCGAAGATCCCGTTCCAGACCTCGTTGCTGTACTCGACGTAGAGACGGCGCCCCGTCTCGAGCGGGGCGCAATCCGGGCCGCCGAACCTGATCAGGTGGATGAGGCTGTCGACATAGGCGGGAGTCGCCTCGGCGGGGATGTTGATCCAGCCGTCCTTGTTGACGGCGTTCAGGAGAGCGATGGCGTATTCCCAGGCGATGCCCTTGCCCTGCCAGCCGTAGCCGGCGGGATGGCTCTGTTGCGAGGCGGCGTCGGGCAACGTGCGGTCGGACCAGTGCACGTCGTGGTTGAAGTTGGTGGCGGTGAAGTCCATGAGGCGGATGATGTTCACGGGCGCGAGCGCGGCGAGGAAATCGTGGTTCCAGGTCTCGCCGAAGCCGTGGCCGGGCATGATCAGGCGGACGTCGCGGACGCCGCCGGTGGTCCCCAGGAAGGCGAGGTAGAGGTAGTTCGCGGAGCCGTCGTAGGCGACATCGGCGGTTGTCGTGTTGGTGGCGGGGTAATAGTGGATATTGCCGACGTCGGCGCCGGAGGCCGAGATGGCGGACGAGCTGCCGAGGAACCGCAGGGAATACGTCCCGGGCGCGCGGACGAGCCCGTGCCAGACGAGGAAGCGGCAGTCAGCCAACGGCCAGCCGCGAGCGTCGGTCGCGACCGGCGTGACGCCGTCGGGCTGGGTCACCTCGCGGAAGGACTTCATGACGTCGGCGAACATCTCGGAGGGATCGTAATCCATCGCCCCCACGCCGGCGTTCATCCCGAAGCGGACAAGTTCTCCCGTCTGGGGGAGAGCCGGCGGCATCGCGGCGGAGCCGGGGCCGCCGAGGGCGCCCGCAGCGGCCCCGACGATCAGGAGGGCCGCCGCCGCACGCGGGAAGAAGTTCGATCTTCGTCGCATGATTCGACCTATCCGTGACGCCGGTGCCAGGCATCGCCGGGACACGCAACCCCCGGGGTGTCGCTACGGCGTTGGATCTACGGGTGTCTCGTCGAACGCGTCCTTGGCGTGGCACTTGTTGCACAGCGATCGCTGCCCGGCATCCCCGAACGGATTCGGCAGCGGGTAGGATCCCGACGCCTCGCCGTCGGCGGCGAGGAAGGTCAGGTTGAAATCCCAGCGTCCGGCATCCGGCGCGCTGGAGGCGTGCGCGCGGTGGCAGGTCAGGCACATGACGCGGCTGTCCGCCGTCGCGCCGCGGGTGCCGTCCGTCGTGGCGTCCTGGCTCTCGATCGGCACTTCCGGCAGGTAGGCCGTCTGCAGATCGCCGCCGGCGAGGTCCGCCGACCCGTTGTACGCGTTGTAGACGGCCGCCATCTCCGTCCCTAGCGACACGTCCACCGGATGGACCAGCGCGATGCCGCCCTGGTCGTGGATCTCCAGGTGGCAGTTGGCGCACCAGGCGCTGAACCCCGAGCGGTAGGCGGTATGGCGGTTGGGTCGCTCGCGGCCGTGGTAGACGGACAGGCCGTCGGCGTCCGGCGCCGGCTGGGTGAACACGTAGAGGCCGCCCTGGACCGGACCCGGACCGTAGAGCATCCGGTAGTTCTGGTTGCCGTGCGGGTCGTGGCAGCTCGTGCAGCCCAGCGAGGCGGCCGGGAAACTGCCGCCCGGCGCGACGCCCAGAACCGGGTCGGCCGTCACGTTGAACGACCGGGCGACGATGCTGTGACCGGCGTGATGGCCAGCAATGGGATGCGTCGCCCCGCCCGGGGCGTCGTTCAGGTTCGGCGCCGCCAGGAAGCCGAAGTTGCCCGCGCCGACCTCCGTGGGCGGCTGGGCGGGATTGCCGCCGAACACGTTGCCCATCTCGCCGGCATGGCACATCAGGCAGACGTCGCTGGCGGTGTCGCGCAACAGCAGCATCTCGTTGCCGAAGCCGGTCGGGTTGGCGGGCTCGCCGTCCAGGCTGTTGTGCATCACATGGCACATGTCGCAGTTGCCGACGCCGTGCTGGTGCGAGTCGGCGGTATGGCGACCGGCGTAGATGTGGCAGGTCGAGCACACGGTGGCCTGCGCGGCCGCCGTCGACCAGGCCACCGTTGCGATCGCCGCGACGAGGACCGCCGCGGCGACGGTCCGTCCGTCGCGCCGCGGCGACCCGGAGTTTCGCGCCCGATGCAAAGAAGCTGCCGGCATGGTCATGGCCTTCCTCATGGCGTCGCGACGAAATCGAGATCCGTGCGATCGACACAGATCGATCCCGTCGCCGGCGGGTCGAAGACATATCCGGTCATCGCGACCGGCGAGACGATCTGACACGGCGGACAATTCAGGATGTGGTAGTACCCGTTGTCGTTCGTGATCGCGTAGTACTGGTTCGTGCCCTGGAAGCGGATGGTGACGCCGCTGAACGGGGAACCGTCGGCATGCGTGACCCGCCCCGAGATGTCGATGTTCCCGGCCACCTCGGGCACCGTCACGGAGATCGAGACCTGCCTCGAATAGGTGCCGGAGTTGTCGCGCACCCGGTGGATGAGGTTGTACAGCCGCGTGCCGGAAGGCGGTGCCGGGTACGTGTAGGTGTACGCCCGTGGCGTGGGGACGGCGGCGAGGGCCAGAGGCTCGTTGACGTCGGCTCCCACCAGCCACCGGATGAAGATGCTGCCCGGGCCGCCGCTGTGGCCGCAGGTATCGAAATCGGGATCGAACGACAGTTCCGTCAGGGTCACCGTCAACCCGCTCAGCGAGACCGTTTCGTCCGCTACGGGCGTGATGTTCCTGGCCGCGACCTGCAGGCCGCTGATGGCGAATCCGGGGTGGTGGTCCGCGTCGCGCAGGTTGAGACGGGCGACGTAGGACGTCGGGTTCGGGCCGGGACTGGGGGGGTAGAAGTGCGTCGGCTCGGGTTCGTTGGACGTGGTGCCGTCTCCGAAATTCCACAGGTAGTAAACGCCCGGCAGGCGACCGGTGTTGTACTGCAGTTCGCTCAGGGAGAAGTGCATCTCGCCGCACTCGTCGCCCGCCGTGGCGACGATGCGGTAGGTCGGGACCTCCCGGCCCCAGGTCGCGGTGCCCCGGGGTGCCGCAGTGCCGTCAGGCAGGACGGTCGGTTCCTCATCGTGCTGAAGGCCGTGGCAGAACGTGTTCCAGCAGGTGCCGCCGCCGCGGTCGAAGGTGTAGGAGGAGATCGAGCCGACGGCGGGATTGACCGCGATGTCGTAGACGCCGTTGATGTGCTTGTCGGGACCGGTGATGTGGACGCCGTCGTTCGTGGTCTCGAAGTGGCAGTCGCTGCAGGGTCCTCGGTGCGGCACGAAGAGATGGGTGTTGGACTTGGGGTCGTCGTGGTCGTAGGCCGGCGGGTAGCCGTGGCAGGCGTCGCAAGCCAGCGCTCCGGTGTCGGCCCAGGCCGGCGACGTGCAAGGACGCATCTCCTGGCCGGAGGAGAGGGAGGTCCCGTCGCTGTGGCAGTACACGTTGCTGCAGGTGGTCGGCGCCCCGTCGCCGATCTGCGTGCCGTTGGTGCCCTGGTAGGTATAGGGCGCGGCGAGGCCGTCCGCGTGGTAGACGGAGCCCGTCGCGGCGAGCCCGAAGACGTCGAAGCCGATCTGGAGCCTGTTGTCCCCGGAGACGGGCGATACCGGCATGCCGCCGGCGTGGCAGGCGGCGCAGACGTACCCGTGCTGATCGACGTGGACGACGTGGGCGCCGGCCGAGGTCGCGCCGGTCGGCGCGGGCACCGCGACGAGTTCGTCAGCGGTGCGGGGCGGGTTGCCGTGGCACGCGTCGCACGACCCGCCGGAGGGACGGAATTCGTCGTAGTGGGTGTGGCAGCCGGTGCAGGCGACGCCCGCGTAGTGCAGATGGTTGCCGCCCGCGCCGTTCAGGTGGTAGGACGTCGCGGTGTGACAGACCTCGCAGACCCCATCGTAGAGGCTGTCGCCGTCGGCGAAGCTATGGGTTCCTTGTGCCGCCAGGAAGACGACCGTCCGCGGGCCCGATTGCGGCGTCTCGATCACGTCGCGGATGAAGCGCAGGTTGTCCAGGGCCGCGAAGACGTCGTGGCAGGCATCGCAGTCCTGGACGTGGTGATACAGACCGTCGCCGTCCCGATCCCTGTACAGCTGATTCGGACCAGGCAGGTAGCGATCGTCGCCGTCCGGGGATAGCGGTTCATCCGGCGTGGAACACCCGGCGGCGACGAGCAGGGCCAGACCGAGCCACAGGCGGCGGCGCGAAGACGGGCTGTTGCGTAAAAGGGCCATGGACGGCACCGCTCCTCATTGGTAATAATGATGCAGTGATCTCCTATGATTATGACCAGGCAGATGCTCACAGTCAATCAATAATGACAGCATAATATCATATGTATTCGATGGGGATATCGGAACTTGAGCCGATCCGGGGGGCTTGCCAGGGGGAGCATCTCGTTGTCTGGATTCGAGAAGGCGGCGTGCGTCGCGATGGAAATTCGCCGATCTTGTCCGGAAGTTCTCCGGAACCACCGACCAACCAACTCCAGCCAGGAGCAGGATCATGAACTGGACCGAACTGCTGAAGTGCACCGTCGAGGAATCCTACAAGGCCGCCGACGGCCTGATGGCCCTGGTCGAGGACAAGGACCTCGCCTGGAAACCCGCCACCGGCAAGAACTGGATGACCACCGGCCAGTTGCTGATGCACCTGACCAGCGCCTGCGGCTTCTGCTGCCGCGGCTTCGCCACCGGCGACTGGGGCGCGCCCCCCTGCGACGAGAACGCGAAGGACGGGCCGCCCGCCGACGCGATGCTGCCCCCGGCCGAGTCCCTGCCCGCCGTCGCCAGCGTGAAGGAAGCCCGCGCCCTGCTGGCCGCCGACAAGCAGGTTGCCCTGGAC
>DYDD01000241.1:0-472 GCA_020718045.1 Fibrobacter sp.
ATCGACGCCGCGGCGCACGAGGGCGCGCTCGCCGGCGGCGGGTCCACCGTGGCGGTCATGGCCACGGGTGTGGACCGCACCTACCCGTCGTGCCACGTCGACCTGCGGCGGCGGATCGAAGCGGGAGGTTGTACCGTCACCGAGGCCGAGGACGGCGTCGCGCCGTTGCCCTTCGTCTTCCCTCGCCGCAACCGCCTGATCTCGGGACTGGCGCGGGGTGTCGTGGTGGTCGAGGCGCCCCTGCGCAGCGGCGCCCTGCAGACCGCGTTCCTCGGGCTGAACCAGGGCCGCGAGGTGTTCGCCGTCCCCGGCCCGGTGGACGACGACGGCTGCCGTGGCTGCCACCACCTGCTGCGGCAGGGGGCCCACCTCGCCGAGGGCGCGCGCGACGTGTTCGACGTGCTGGGCCGGCCGCGGCCGTCGCCGGGTATCGCGGGCGACGGGGAGGGACCGGGCGGCGGCTTGCCGCTGC
>DYDD01000241.1:495-4320 GCA_020718045.1 Fibrobacter sp.
TGGATCTGGGACCGGCTCGACCTGACGGGACTGCGCCTGTCGGAGCTGCGCCGCAGCTGGGCGGGGAGCGAGGTCATCTGGCTTGAAGGCCTGCTGGCGTTGGAGATGGCCGGGCTGATCGTGAGGTTGCCCGCGGGGCGGGTGGCGCGTAGGATCTGGATCCCTTGAGGGCGGGCGCGGTGCCCGTCCCGTGTGGGGAGGCGCCGTGGCCCGATCCCTGAAAAACGCGCGCTGGCGACTGGAATACGTCGCGCTGGTCGCCGTGCGGACCGTCATGCGGCGCCTGTCGGCCGGTGGGCGGCGGTCCGCCGGACGGCGCCTGGGCGAGGCGGCGTTCCGCTTCTGGGGCTACCGGCGGGAGGTGGCCCTGGCGCAGCTGAGCCAGGCCTTCCCCGACTGGGACGAGGCAGCGCGCCGCGACGTGGCTGCGCTCGCCTACCGGCAGATCGCGACCTCCCTGTTCGAGTTCATGGCGATGGACGACCTCACCCCCGCGGGGATCCGCGAGCTGGTCGATCTCGACGACCCCGGCATCCTGGAGCCGCTGCGCGCGTCGGGCCGCGGCTTCATCTTCACCACGGGCCACTTCGGCAACTTCGAACTGCTCGGCGCGGCCCTGACGGCCCACGGATACCCGCTGCAGGTGGTGGTCCGCCAGCAGAGCAACCCGCACGTGGACCGCCTCCAGAATGCGATCCGCGCCCGCTCGGGCGTCCAGGCGATCCGCGCGGACGGTTCGGTGCGGCAGCTGGTCAAGCTCCTGCGCGGCGGCGGCACGGCGGCGATGCTGCCGGATGTCAACGCCGGTCTCGACGGCGTGTTCGTGGAATTTCTCGGCGCGCCTGCATCCACGCCCCCCGGTCTCGCGTACTTCGCCTGGAAGCTGGGCTGCCCCATCGTGCCGGTCTTCCTGGTGCGGCAGCCGGACGGGCGGCACGTGGCGCACGTCACCCCCGCGATCGAGCCCGACCCGGCGCAGGACGAGGCGACGGCCGTGTTCGCCCTGACGCAGGCGCACACCGACCGCCTGGCGGAGTTCGTCCGCCGTCACCCCGACCACTGGTTCTGGGTGCACCGGCGCTGGAAGACACGGCCGCCCCGAAAGGACGAGGCATGATCAAGGTCAGCAACCTGGTGAAGTCGTTCGGCAGCCTGCGCGCCGTCGACGACCTGAGCTTCGCGGTCGGACCCGGCGAGATCTTCGGCCTGCTGGGGCCCAACGGCGCCGGCAAGACCACGACGATCTCGGTGCTGTCCACGCTGCTGCCCGCCGACGCCGGTTCGGCCTCGGTCTGCGGCCACGACGTCGCGGCCGAGCCCGGCGCCGTCCGCCGCCGCATCGGCGTGGTGCCGCAGGAGCTGGCGCTGTACGAGGAGCTGAGCGCCGAGCAGAACCTCGCCACCTTCGGCCGTCTCTACGGTCTGACCGGCCCCCGCCTGAAGACCCGCGTCGGGGAGCTGCTCGAGCTGTCCGAGCTCGCGGAGCACGCCCGCCGCCCGGTCAAGGGCTTCAGCGGCGGCATGAAGCGGCGCCTGAACATCATGCTCGGGCTGGTCCACGCCCCGGACATCCTGTTCCTGGACGAGCCCACCGTGGGGATTGACGCGCAGGCGCGCACGCGCATCCTGGACCTGATCCGCGGCATGAACGCCCGCGGCCTGACCGTCCTGTACACGACGCACTACCTCGAGGAGGCCGAGCACCTCTGCGACCGCATCGGGGTCATCGACCACGGACGCCTCGCGGCGCTGGGCGACAAGGAGGAGCTCATCCGGCAGATCGGCGAGCACGACGTCGTGCGGGTGCAGGTGCCGGACGCGGCGCTGGCTCCGACCGCGGCGGCGGCCGCCGCCTGGCCGGACGTGACCTTCGCGGACCAGCGCCGCGGCAAGCTCGAGATCCACTGCCGCGACGGCGCCGCGCTGCTGCCGCGGCTGCAGGCCGAACTGTCGGCCGACGGCCTGGGCCTCGACCAGCTCGAGGTGATCCGCCCCAACCTGGAATCGCTCTACCTGAAGATCACCGGCCGCGCCCTGCGCGAGTAGGAGTCTGCCATGCTGCGCGTGCTGGTGACCAAGGACATCCGCCGCTGGTGGTCGGACCGCCAGGCCGTGGTGGTGACGCTCCTGCTGCCGCTGCTGCTGACGGCGGTGCTGGGGATCTCGTTCGGCGGCTTCGGCGGCGGCGCGCCCGAGATCGAGGCCATCCCGCTGGCGCTGGTCGGCGACCCGCCGACGCTGCTGAAGGAACCGCTGGAGCGGGCGCTGCGGGAGAGCGGTCTGTTCACGCCGGTCTGGTGCGATTCCACCGCGGCCGATCGCCTGGTCCGCAGCGGTGAAGCCCGCGCCGCGGTGCTGCTGCCCGGCGACCTCCAGGCGCTGCTGTCGCCCGAGCGGGTCGCGATCGGCGTCTGGAAGGACCCGGTCAGCGTCCTGCAGGCCGACATCGTCGAGCAGATCCTGCGCCGGGTGCTGTTGCGGGTGCAGGGCGGGGAGGCCGTGTACCTCGCGGCCTGGCCCGCCGACGGGTTCCCCGCCGCGGGCGAGCCGGATCCCTTCGGCAATCTGCTGGCCGGGGACTCGCTGGCCGAGATCTGGCGACGCGTCCGCAACCGCACGCCGGAGGCGGAAGCCGCGCGCCTCAAGTTCGAAGCCATCCTCGACCACCAGGTGGCCCTGACCGACGCGTTCGAAACGCCGGCCGTGGCGCTGACGGTGGTCGACCGCACCGGTCAGGAGGCGGCGGGAGTCGGCCCCTCGACCAACATGTTTGACTACATCCTGCCGGGGATGGGGATCTTCTTCCTGATGTTCGCCGCCGCCGCCGCCGCCGGCGACCTGCACCGCGAGCGCGCCGGCGGCACGCTGCGGCGGCTGCTCGTCGCCCCGCTGGGGAGCTCCGACCTGCTGGTCGGCAAGTGGCTCTTCGCCATGCTCAACGGGCTGCTGCAGCTCGTCGTGCTGTTCGCAGCAGGGAAACTGCTGTTCCGGATGAACCTCGGCCCGGATCCCCTGGCCCTGCCCTTGGCCGCGGTCGCCACCAGCGCCATGCTGGCCTCGCTGTTCCTGCCCCTGGCGCTGCTGACCGCGAACGAGAAGCAGATGGGCACCATCTCCACGGGCGTCACGCTGTTCATGGCGCTGGTCGGCGGCAACTTCATCAACGTCGACCAGATGCCGGCGGCGCTGCAGGCGGCGGGCCGCTTCACGCCCAACTACTGGGCCAACCGGACCTTCAACGACATCGTCGTGCACGGCCGCGGCGCGGGCGACATCCTGCCGCGCGTCGCCGTCCTGTTCGGGATCGCGGCGGCGCTGCTGGCGGTCTCCGTGGCGATCTACCGGCGCCGGGGCGGAAAGGCGGGCCTGCTGTGAACTCGGGGGTGATCCGGGCCCTGGTGGCCCTGCACGTGCGGCAGGTCGCGGCCGACCGGGCGAGTCTCTTCTGGCTCTTCGGCATGCCGCTGATGTTCACGGTGCTGATGGGGATGATCTTCGGCGACATGGGGGGCGGCGCGCCGGAGGCGCCCGAGGTGACGGTCTACGACGCGTCCCGGGGGCCCGCGTCGGGCGCCCTGGTCGCGGCCCTCGGCGGGCGCGACAGCTACCGCATCGTCGTGGCCGACAGCGCCGGGTCCTGGGACCTGGCCCGCTCCCTGGTCGACGCGGGCAGCCGCACCGCGGCGCTGCACATCCCGCCCGCCTTCGACGCGGACCTGGCCGCGGGCCGGACGGCCGCGCTCTCGCTGGCCTACGACCCCGACCGCGCCTCGGCCCAGACCGTGCGCACGGTCCTGGAGGAGGCCGTGCTGCGGCTGGAATTCC
>DYDD01000242.1 GCA_020718045.1 Fibrobacter sp.
TCGGCGCGGTAGAACAGGCGCACGGAGTCGCGCTCGATGTTCGCCATCAGCTCCTGGAACATCTTGTAGGACTCGCCCTTGTACTCGACCAGGGGGTCGCGCTGGCCGTAGGAGCGCAGGCCGATGCCGCTGCGCAGCATCACGAGCTGGTTGAGGTGGTCCTTCCAGTGCTCGTCGATGACCTGCAGCTTGACGTAGCGCTCGAGCTGACGGGTGACCTCGGGCGTCAGGCGCAGCTCCTTGTCGGCGTAGCGGGCCCTGGCCGCCTCAATCATGTCCTCGCCGAGGGCCGTGTGCCCGACCGTCAGGCGGTCCGACCGCGGCACCGGCAGCGGCGTCAGGAAGAGCGACTGGAACTCGCGCTCCAGCTCGTCGAAGTTCCAGTCGTCGTTGGCGCGCTCGGGGTCGGTGTGCTCCGCCAGCAGGGCCTCGACCACCGCCGCGATGTCCTCGCGCATGATCTCGGAGATGTCCTCGCCCAGCAGGATCTCGCGCCGCAGCGAGTAGATGACCTCGCGCTGCTTGTTGACGACGTCGTCGTACTCGATCAGGTGCTTGCGGATGCCGAAGTTGTGGCCCTCGACGCGCTGGGCGGCCTTCTCGATGGCCCGGGTCACCATCGGGTGGGTGATGACCTCGCCCTCCTTCACGCCGAGCCGGTCCATGATCTTGATGAGCTGGTCGGAGTTGAACAGCCGCATCAGGTCGTCCTCGAGGGACAGGTAGAAGATGGAGGCGCCGGGATCGCCCTGGCGTCCGGCGCGCCCGCGCAGCTGGCGGTCGATGCGGCGGCTCTCGTGCCGCTCGGTGCCGATGATATGCAGGCCGGCGGGTTCGTCGGCGACCGTCGCCGTCGTCTTGTCGAAGGGCGCGCCCGCCGGCAGCTGCATCAGCTCGCGCAGGTCGATCTTGATGTCGGTGCCGCGCCCGGCCATGTTCGTGGCGATGGTCACCGCGCCGCGGCGGCCGGCCTCGGCCACGATCTCGGCCTCGCTCTTGTGGTGCTTGGCGTTCAGCACGTTGTGGTTGATGCCGCGGCGCTTCAGCAGGCGGCTGAGGAACTCGCTGACCTCGACGGTAGTGGTGCCGACCAGCACCGGCAGGCCGGCCTCGTGCAGGCGTGCGACCTCGTCGACGATGGCGTTGAACTTCTCCTTCTTGGTGCGGAAGATGATGTCGTCCTGGTCGAAGCGCCGCACCGGCTCGTTGGTGGGGATCTCCACCACTTCCAGCTTGTAGATCTCGCCGAACTCCGCCTCCTCGGTCACCGCGGTGCCGGTCATGCCGGCGAGTTTCTCGTACATGCGGAAGAAGTTCTGCAGCGTGACGGTGGCCAGGGTCTGGGTCTCCTTCTCGACCTTGACCCCCTCCTTGGCCTCCAGGGCCTGGTGCAGGCCCTCGCTGAAGCGGCGGCCCGGCATCAGGCGGCCGGTGAACTCGTCGACGATCTGGATCTTGCCCTCCATGACGACGTACTCGTCGTCCTTCTCGTAGAGGGTGTAGGCGCGCAGCAGCTGGTCGACGTTGCTGATCTGCTCGTTCTTGACGGCGTAGGCCCGCTCCACCTCGGCGATGCGGGCGGCCTTGGCGTCGCGGTCGACCGCCTCGTCCTGCTGGATCTCGCCGACGCGCAGGGCGAGGTCGGGCAGCACGAAGAAGTCCGGCTCGTCCTCGGACAGCACGACGCGGCCCTTCTCGGTCAGGTCGACCCCGTGGTGCTTCTCCTCGACCACGTAGTAGAGCGGCTCGTCCGCCTCCCACATGGCCTTGTCGCGCATGTAGTTCTCCTCGGTGCGGCGGACGGCGTCGAGCACGCCGGGCAGCTGGCCGAGGCGGCGGAACCGCTTGTTCTTGGGTGCGCCGCGGGAGATGCGCAGCAGCATCACACCGGTGTCCTGGTCCACGGCGACGGGGTCGCCGTCCTCGTTCACGTCGCGCAGGGTGCGCTCGGCCTCGCCGAGCCAGTCGTTGATCAGCCGGTTCTGGCGCCGGAAGAGCTTCTCGACCCGGGGCTGCAGCTCCTCGAAGCGGTGGGTCGACTTGTCGACGGCGCCGGAGATGATCAGCGGCGTGCGGGCCTCGTCGATCAGGACGGAGTCGACCTCGTCGACGATGCCGAAGTGGAAGCCGCGCTGCACGAGGTGCTCGCGGCGCACGGACATGTTGTCGCGCAGGTAGTCGAAGCCGAACTCGTTGTTGGTGCCGTAGGTGACGTCGCAGTTGTAGGCCTCGCGGCGCTCGTCGGGCGTCATGTTGTTGACGATGAAGCCGATCCGCAGCCCGAGGAAGCGCAGCACGCCGCCCATCCACTCGGCGTCGCGGCGGGCCAGGTAGTCGTTGACCGTCACCAGGTGGGCGCCCTTGCCAGGCAGGGCGTTGAGGTACAGGGGCATCACCGCGACCAGGGTCTTGCCCTCGCCGGTGGCCATCTCGGCGATCTTGCCCTGGTGCAGCACGATGGCGCCGACGATCTGGACGTCGTAGGGCACCATGTCCCAGGCCACCTCGCGGTCCCAGACCGGCCAGGCCGTCCGGCGCTCGGCCAGGCGGCGGCAGGCCTCCCAGACCAGGCCGTAGGCCTCGGGCAGCAGGTCGTCGAGGCTCTCGCCGTCGGCGTGACGGCGGCGGAACTCGTCGGTCTTGGCGCGCAGGGCGTCGTCGTCCAGCGAGGCGAAGGGCGCGCGCGCCAGCTTCACTTCCTCGAGCAAGGGCTGCAGGCGCTTGAAATCGCGCTGCGACTTCTTGCCGAACAGCTTCTGCATCATCGACGTGATCATCGCGGGTCTTTCTTTCGGTTCGGCGCGCCGGTCGGCACAGTCGTGTGTGTTCAGCGCAGCCAGGTGTGGCAGAACTGGATCGCCGCCGCCGAGGCCAGCGGGATCGTCAAGTTGTCCCAGCGGCCCGGCGTCCAGCGCTCCATGATCGCGGCGACAGCGCCCGTCGCCAGGACGAACGCGGGCTCGCCGCGCAGCACCAGGGCCGTCACGAGAGCCGAGGCCGTGAAGCAGGCGAAGGTCCCGACCCAGGTCTTGCCGCGGCGGCGGATCACCACCGGGGCCCGCGTGCCGTCGTCGCGCTCGAGGCCGAGTTGGCGCCGCCGGAACGAGACCGCCTGCCCCACCACCGCCGCCGCCGAGTCGCCCCAGGCGAGGCAGAGGATGCCGGCGGCGGCCGGCGCCGGCGGGAACAGGAACGAGGCCAGCGTAGCGCCGATCATCATCACCGAAGCGCCGGACAGGTCGTGGCGCTCGTCGCGACGGAAGATCAGCGGGAATTTCCGGTAGAACCAGAGCGCCCAGCGCTTCATGCGCAGCCGGGCCAGGTCCACGGCCATGACGAACAGCGTCGCGGTCGCCAGGCCGGCCGTGGTCCACGGATCGGGCACCGACAGGACCCAGACGGCCAGCGCCGTCGAGCTGACGTGGATCGCCTTGCGGCC
Organism: Fibrobacter sp.; assembly: GCA_020718045.1. GTDB lineage: Bacteria > Krumholzibacteriota > Krumholzibacteriia > LZORAL124-64-63 > LZORAL124-64-63 > PNOJ01. The sequence goes on from DYDD01000242.1 coordinate 3,440, forward strand.
CCACTCGACGCTGTCGCGCCAGGTGCGGGTCGGGGGCGAATGCGGCAACTCTTTGTAGTCTATAGTCATAGGGGCGCGCCGGTCTTGGGTCAGTCCAGGACGACACCGGCACCGAGCGCGCCGGCAGCGTCGTTAAGTATCCAGTCGTAGACCTCGCGGTCAATTAAAACCTTCTCCACGTACTGGCGCGTCTCGGCGTAACCGATCCATTCCAGGAACGCCTGGCGGCCGGATCGGCGGCCCAATTGGCCGGACCAGCGCCCCACCGCGGCCGGTCCCGCGTTGTAGGCGGCCAGGGTCCGGTAAGGGTCGCCCCGGTAGCGGCGCGCGTTCTCGTCCAGCAGGGCCCGGCCCTTGCGCAGGGACGTCGCGCTGCGCCGCCAGTCCACGTCGCCGTCGCGGCGGGCCCCGTCCCGGTAGTGGAACGGCATGATCTGCATGTAGCCCAGGGCGCCGGCGTGCGAGCGCACCGCGGGGTCGAAGAGGGATTCGTTGCGCGCCACGGCCAGGGCTAGCCGGGGTTCGGCGCCGCCGGCCAGTTGGGTCACCACGTCACCGCCGGAAGGCACGGGGAAGACCAGCAGCAGGCGCTCGTCCTCGTTCAGCATGCCGCGCGGCGTGCGGGTGCCGGCAGCCAGCCGGCCCCGGTCGTCGCCGGCCAGCAGGGCTGCGCCGAAGAGAGCGTGCCTCACGAGTTCGTCGTCGTGGGTTTCCACCAGATCGGGCACGGGCGAGGGTTCGCCCGGCGGCAGCACGGGGCCGGTCGCCGCCGCCGCCGCCGCCAGCAGCCAGAGGGCGACGCGCTCGCCGCAGCCGCTGGAGGCCAACGCGGCGCCGCAGGCTGTCGCCGCTGTCCGCCGCTGGTCCGAGAGCCGACCGGCGGTCGCCACGGCTTGGAGCAGGGTGTCG
>DYDD01000002.1:0-11695 GCA_020718045.1 Fibrobacter sp.
TCGGCGCCGCGTCCGCGACCCTGCAGCCCGCCGAAGGAGGCACCCGATGAAACAAGCGCTCTGCGCCTGCCTGCTCGGCCTGCTCGCCGCCGCGCCCGCGGCGGCCTTCGAGGTCGACCTCGATCACATGGTCTGGGACCGCTACTACGACCACGACGAGGTCGTGGCCATGCTCGAGGCGATGCACGCGGCGCATCCGGAGCTGACGCGGCTCGAGTCGCTCGGCACCAGCGAGGAGGGCCGCGACATCTGGTGCCTGACCGTCGCCAACCGGCGCACCGGCGCCGACACGGACAAACCCGGCGTCTACGCCGACGGCGCCATCCACGGCAACGAGATCCAGGCCACCGAGGTGTGCCTCTACCTGGCCTGGCAGCTGCTGGACAAGTACGGGAAGTGGGACCGCATCACCGAGCTGGTCGACACGCGCGCCTTCTATATCGTGCCGATGGTCAACGTCGACGGCCGCGCCCGCTTCTTCACCGACCCGGGCGGCTTCGACATCGGCCGCTCGGCCCGCGTCCCGCACGACGACGACCGTGACGGCCTGCTCGACGAGGACGACGTCGACGACCTCGACGGCGACGGCCGCATCCTGCAGATGCGCGTGCGCGATCCCCACGGCACCCACAAGACCGACCCCGAGGACCCGCGCGTGACGGCGGCGATCGAACCGGGCGAGCAGGCCGAGTGGCGCCTGCTCGGCCGCGAGGGCCTGGACAACGACGGCGACGGCCGGGTGAACGAGGACCCGCCCGGCTACCTCGACCTCAACCGCAACTGGGGGTTCCTGTGGCAGCCCGGCTATGTGCAGGAGGGCTCGGGCGACTACCCGTTCAGCGCCCGGGGCTCGCGCGCGGTGGCGGGCTTCCTGTGGGCGCACCCCAACGTCTGCTTCGGCTTCAATTTCCACAACTACGGCGGGATGTTCCTGCGCAGCCCGGGCTCGACGCTCTCGCCGCCGCTGCCGCCGGGCGACATCAAGGTCTACGACTTCCTGGGCGAGGAGGGCGAGCGCATCGTGCCGGGGTACCGCTACCTCGTCTCCGGCGTCGACCTCTACACCACGCACGGCGACTTCGACGAGTGGCTGTACCAGTGCCTGGGCGTCTACGCGTTCGTCACCGAGCTGTCGATGGGTTCGGATACGGCCTACCGGGGCCACGGCGACGAGCCCAACGGCGAGGACGGCGAGCTGTGGAGCCGCCGCCCCTCGCTCGTCGAGCGGCAGAAGTTCAACGACGCGCTGATGGCCGGCGAGATGTTCTCCGACTGGAAGCCCTTCCGCCACCCGACCTACGGCGACATCGAGATCGGCGGCTGGCGCACGTTCACCACGCGCCTGCCGCCGGAGTTCCTGCTGCCCCAGACGCTCCACCGCAACGCCATGTACGTGATCTGGACCGCGACCCAGGCGCCGCGGCTGAGCCTCGAGCTCATCGGGACGCAGGACCTCGGCGGCGGCCTGACCCGCGTCCGGGCCCGCGTCGTCAACGCCGGCGCCATGCCGACCCTCTCCGAACGCGCCCGCGGCAAGTCCATCCTGCCGCTGGACGCCTTCACCCTGGAGGGCGACGGCCTCACGGTGCACGGCGGCGGCGTGCTGCTGGACCGCGATTTCGGGACGGTCGACCCCGTGCGGCACCACCCGGCGCGCGTCCCGACCTGGGTCGACGGCTTCTCGACCAGGGAGGTGCAGTGGATCGTCTCGGGGAGCGGCAAGGCGCGGATCACCTACGCGGGCGCTAAATGCGGCACCCGATCCGCCGATATCAACTTGCCTTGAGCCCGGATCCTGGGGATTGGCAGGGGGCGGGCTCCCGTGCTACTCTCGGGCCGGGATTCACGACGAACCGCCGGCTTTCGCGTTTGCCCGGATCACGAACGTTCCCGGAATCGAAGGAGGGACCACCCCATGTCGAGATTCAAGAAGGACGCACGACTGTTCTGGCTCGCGCCCGCCGCGCTGGCCCTGCTGATCGTCGCCGGCTGCGGCGACGACCCGGTCACCCCGAACGAGGAACCGATCTTCACCGAGGAGGACGCCGCGACCCAGAGCGCGTTCATCACCATCGGCATGGTCGAGGTGCTGGACGACCTGGCCGCGGTCAAGGCCTCGCCGGAGATCGAGACCGTGAGCGGCAGCAGCTACATCACCGGCTCCTACTGGCGCGACAGCGACCCCGACCGCGTCTACACGGACGCCGTCCACCGCCTCACCATCGACTTCGACGGCCCCGGAGCCGACGGCATCCTGCCGGCGACGCTGCTGTTCGACGTCACCGCGACCGGCGATCCCCGCCTGGCCAACGGCACGGGCACGCTGCTCGCGGGCGCCCTGACCGTCGGCTTCGTCATCGACGACATCGTCGTCGAGGCGGACAACTACCCGTCCGGCGGCCAGCTGATCGTCTCCACGGGGGGCTACACGGCCACCGTCGAGTTCTTCAGCAACCACACCGCGACGGTCACGGTCGGAGCGCTGGAGTGGAGCGTGGACCTCGACGACGGCGACATCACGCCCGCCGGCTGATCGCGACCTCCGGACCCGAGACGGAAAAGAGGCGGGACCCCGGGGTCCCGCCTCTTTCATGCCGACGACGGCGCTGATTCCCTGCGGCCTAGAAACCGAAGAGCAGGCCGGCGCTGTAGGTCGTCACATCGCCGAAGCCCGCTTCCGCGTTCAGCTTCAGCCCCAGGTTCAGCGTCGCGCCCAGCGTCAGGCGGCTGTCCTGGACGCCGTCCACCGAGAAGTTGACCTCTTCATCGACGGGCGTGCCGTTGTCGTCGTAGGTGTAGGTGTAGGCGACGTCCATCGACGACTCCTCCTTGGAGAGGGCGCCGTAGACCGTGGCCAGGGCGAAGCTCCGGCTGGCGGCGACGTACATGCTCTGGGCGTCGGTCGCGACGTACTCGCCCACGTCCAGGCTCTGCTTGAAGAAGCCGGCCGAGACGTCCACCGGCAGCATCGGCAGCCAGTAATTCGCGCTGGCCGAGAGGCCGAAGCCCCACAGCTTGATCTTGCCGATGTCGCCTGCGTCGATGTCCGGCAGCCAGCGCACAGTCGCCTGCAGGCCCATGACGCCGCCGACCGAAGCCTGGGGCATGACCAGGGGCACGTAGTCCAGATCGACCAGGCTCTCGATGCCCTCGGCCGTGTAGACGGGCAGGCCGGCGTAGTAGGCCGTGATGGTGCCGGTCTCGTCCTCGCTGCCGAAGACCGAGGGGCCGCTCATGACCAGCGTGCCTTCCTCGCCGTAGCGGGGATCGAGCGGGTCGATGCCGTAGCGCTCGTCCAGGGTCACGCGCTCGGCTGTCTGGAAGGTCTTGGCCGTCTCGTCGAGCTTGGTCCCCATGGCCTTCAGGCCGAAGGTGAGCGTGAAGCGCGTGCCGGGGATCGCCGCGGTGTGGAACAGCGCGCTGTTCTGGTTGGCGCCCATCCCGGTGACCAGGGGCGCCAGGTAGCCGCGGGCGTACTGCTCGCCCACGTCCTCGAGCAGGGCCTCGAGATCTCCCCCGTTGTCGTCCTGCGCCAGCGCGGGGACGGCGCCCAGGACCAGGGCCAGCAGCCCGGCCAGCAGCATCCAGGCCCGGCCGTATTGCGAACATGTCTTCATCGTCGTCCTCCTGCGACTGGTGATTTCGAAACCTGCGGCGAACCTAGCACATCTCCGTTTATCGGGGCCAGAACTATCAGGATTCCGCCCGCATCGCCGCGGACCTCGCCGATTCTGAACCGAGGAACAACGACCACTGGGCCAGGGCCAGGTCCGAGACGATCCAGGGCGATGAGTCGCCGAGCTTGCGGACGACGGCGCCGGGTTCGCCATGGCCGAGGCGTTCGCGGTGGTGGCGGGCGATGCCGGGCAGCAGGACGCTCACGACCGTGAACAGGCGCAGGGATCCGGGCGTCCAGGTGACGAGGTTGCCGTTGCCGCGGTGCGCGACCTGGGCGCCGTAGCGCCGCAGCTCGGTCGCATCGTCGGCGGCGAGGGCGGGCACGTGCCAGGGACCGACGGGTGTCGCGTGCAGCCGCACGAATCCCGGCCGGCGGTAGGAGCCCAGGACGAGCCGGCCCTGATCATCGCTCAGGGCGTCCAGCAGGCTGACCGAACGCAGGCCCGAAACGGACTCGTCCGGCAGCACCGCGAGCACACGCTGGACATCTCGTTTATTCAGGGGGTGCCGGTGGGAGGCGGCGAGCGGCGTGACGATCACCCGCGCCGGGCGCCGGGGCAGCTGCGCGGTGCCGTCTTCCGGTCCGCCGGTGTCTGTCGACGTCACGGCACCTCCTTCGGGGCGACCGCCCGGGGAGGGCGGCGGGAACCCCCTCATGATACCCGAGCCGGGCGACCGGGGCAATCGGGGCGACCCGCCTGCGGCCGCGTCAGGCGCCGTCGGCGCCTTGCGGGGGCGAAATCAGCTCGCAGGCCTGGCAATGGGGGTCCAGCTCGGACTTCGCGCGGCAGAAGTAGCCGAACCCCTCCACCCACTCGGCGCTGCCGCGCGGGCAGCGCTCGGTGTAGTCGATGAACTGGACGAGCCGCTCGACGATGACCCGGGGCATGGCGTGCTCCATCTTGCAGGCGGCGTCCTCGGCCGTGGCGCCGTCGACGCCCAGGATGCGCACGAAGAACGCGTTGAGCGCCCGGTGCCTGCGGATCACGTCGCGGGCTAGGGTCTCGCCGGCCGCCGTCAGCGTCACCACGCCGTAGGGTTCGTAATGGATGAGGTCCTTCTGGGACAGGATGCGCAAGGCCTGCGTCACCGACGAGCTGTTGACGCCGAGCCGCTGGACCAGGTCCTTCGAGCGCGCGACGCGCTTCTCGTCGATGACGTGCGAAATCGCCTCCAGGTAGTCCTCCTGGCTGGCACTGAGCTGCTGCTCGGCCATAGCCGCCCCTCGGGATAAAACAAGAAATGTTTGTTGATATCACAATAACGCCGGGAACGGCGCTGTCAACCCCGGCGGAAGGGGGCGGTCAGTAGGTCAGGGTGACCGAACGGAAGAAGTCGCGGATCTCGGGATCCTCGAACAGGGCGTCGTCCTCGCTCCAGGCGGTCACCACGAGCATCCGCCCGCGGTGGAGGTAGCCCTCGTACCAGGCGCAGCGGGCCCCGCCCTCCTCGCGGCAGAGGGCGAGCACGCCCTCCATGCCGTCGCGGATGACGGGTGTCTGGCGCACGATCTGCAGGCGGCGGTCGCCGATGCCGCGGGCGATCGCGGTCGTGACGTCCTCGATCGCCAGCGGGCTGCCGTCCGGCCGCTCGAACCAGACGCTGACCGAGCAGCCGCGGGAGGTGTCGCCGTCGCGGTAGCACTCCGCACGCACGACGGCGTCGCGGCCGTCGCCGGCGGACGACGGCACGGCGCGCGTGCGGATGCGGGCGCAGCCCGACGGCCAGGTCGCGATGAATTCGCCGTCGGGGTTGACCAGTGTGGAGGCGGACTCGATGGGCTTCAGGCTGTTGTCGTCGATGGCCGGCGCGGTGTCGGCGGTCGCCTGGCCCGCGTCGCCCGTCGCGACGTCGGCGGTCGCGGTGCGGTCCTGCCTGTCCTTGCCGCCGCAACCGGCGATGAATGTCAGGAGGGCCAGGAACGCCAGGCAGCCGGCGGCGCGCAGCGGGAATCTCGCGGTCATCGACGATCCTCCACGGCCAGCAGGGCCTCCATCTCGTCCATCAGCGCACCGAAGACCAGGAACACGTCGCACACCGGCTCGTCCGTCGTCACGTCGACGCCGGCGCGCAGGAGCGTGTCGACGGGGTGGCGGCTGCAGCCGGACCGCAGGAACCCCAGGTAATCCCCGCGTTCCGTCTCGCCGCCCTCCAGCACGCGGCGGACCAGGGCCGTGGAGGCCGAGAACGCGGTCGCGTACTGGTAGACGTAGTAGTTGTAGTAGAAGTGCGGGACGCGGCTCCAGGTCCGGGCGCTGCGCGCCTCGTCCAGCACGACCTCCGGGCCCCAGTAGTCCCGCAGGAGGCCCAGGTACAGCTCGTCGAGGCGGTCCGCCGTCAACGTGCCGTCCTGCTCGCCGATACGGTGCACCGCCAGCTCGAATTCCGCAAACATCGTTTGGCGCACGACCGTGCCCAGGATCTGGTCGAGGTGGTTGTCCAGCAGCGACAGGCGGCGGGCCGGGTCGGCGGTCGCGGCCAGCAGACGCCGCTGCAGCAGCAGCTCGTTGAAGGTCGAGGCCACCTCGGCGGTGAAGATCGGATAGTCGCTGTAGACATAGGGTTGCGAGTGCGTCGCCATCCAGCTGTGCAGGGAGTGGCCCATCTCGTGGGCCAGTGTGAAGGTGTCGCGCAGCTGGCCGCTCCAGTTCAGCAGGATGTACGGGTCGGTGCCGTGGATGCCGCTGGAATAGGCGCCGCTGCGTTTGCCGGCATTCTCGTGGACGTCGATCCAGCGGTCGGAAAGACCTCGGCGCACGACCTCCAGGTACTCCTCGCCCAGCGGCGCCAGGGCCTCGCGCAGCAGCCCGCAAGACTCCTCGTAGGTGTAAGTCGGCTCGCCGTCGGGGAACATGGGCGCCGTCAGGTCGTGGTCGCGCAGCTCCTCCAGGGCGAGTACCCGGCGCTTCAGCCGCGTGTAGCGGTGCACGAGCGGCAACTGCGCGCGCACCGCGGCCACGAGGTTGTGGTACACCGGCACGGGCACCGCGCTGCGGTGCAGGGCGGCCTCCAGCGTGCCGGCGTGCCGGCGGGCGCGGGCGAAGAAGACGTGGCTCTTCACGTTGGCGTCGAGGGTGGCCGCCAGGGTGTTGCGGTGGCGCCCGTAGGTGTCCAGGAAGACGCGGAAGTTCTCCTCGCGCACGCGCCGGTCGCGGGAGCGGGAGAACTTCTGGTAGCGGGCCTTGGTCAGCGCGACCTCGCGGCCCGCCTCGTCGCGGATCGCGGGAAAGACCAGGTCCGCGTTGTCCAGGGCGCCGAAGATCGTCGCCGCGCCGCGCGAGATCTGGCCGGCCGCCGCCAGCAGCGCCTCCTCGGACGGGGGCAGGGTGTGGGGGCGGCTGCGCCGCAGGTCGGCGAAGTGGTGGTCGTAGAGGGCCAGGCCGGGCTCGGCCGCGCGGAAGACGGCCAGGGCCGCGTCGTCCAGGTCGAGGAGTTCGGGGTCATACCAGCTCGACGCCTCGGCGAACCGCACCCCGAGGGTGTCCGCCCGCCCCTTGCGTTCGGTGTGGGCGCCGATGCGCGTGTCCTCGTCGCTGCGCAGGTGGGCGTAGACGTGGACCCGCTCCAGGCGGTGGCGCGCATCGAGCACGCGTTCGGTGGCTTCCAGGAGCGCGGCGGCAGACCTTCCGAGGCTGCCGGACAGGGCGGCGACCGCCTCCAATTCGGCCGTCACAACGGCGAAATCGCGCTCCCAGGCCTCCCAGTCCGGGTAGATCCGGCCCAGGTCCCAGGTCTGGTCCTCGGGGATGTCCGCGCGCTCCCGGCGGGCGGACAGATCGGCTGCGGCCATGCGGGCCCTCCGTGCAGGTGCGGGCGTCAGGCTTCGGGGAAGCGCTCGCGGATCACGACCTCATCCAGGGGCAGCTGGCCGCCGCGCGGCTGGGGATGCTCGCGGCGCTTGCCGACGGCCACGGCCATGACGATCTCGTGGTCGGGCGGCAGGTTCACCAGCGCGGCGGCCCCGGCGAAGTCGAAGCCGACCATGGGGCAAGTGTCGTACCCCATCGCCTTGGCCGCGAGCATGATGGTCTGCGCGGCCATGCCGCCGGAGCGCAGGACCTCGTCGTGCTGCAGGTCCTCACGGCCCTCGTAGGTGCCGACGATCAGGGGCACGATCGCCGCGCGGGCAGCCTCGGGCGCGTGGCGCCAGTAGCGGCCCGGATCGCGGGCGTGGGCCTTGAGGTCGCCGCAGACCAGGATCACCAGCGACGCCTCGGCGAACTGGGCCTGGCGCCAGCCGATCGCGCGCAGACGCTCCTTGCGCTCCTGGTCGGCCACCAGCACGAAGCGCCAGTTCTGGAGATTGAAGGAGGTGGGCGACAGCACCGCCGCTTCCATCAGCCGGCGGATCTCGTCCTCGGTCATGCGGTGCGCGGGGTCGAACTTCTTGATCGAGCGACGCTCGGAGACGGCCGTGAAGACGTCCATCCGGATCCCTTTCAGCGATGGCGGCGGCGGGCCGGCCCGGTGCCGGCGGCGAGGACTAGATGAGTACACGCGAATGGCGGCCTCGTCAACGAGGGGGGCGTCCGCGGCGCTCAGACGACCACGGGCAGGGGCACGCTCTCGATGCGGTTGCGCCCGGTACTCTTGGCGCAGTAGAGGGCCTGGTCCGCCAACTCGAGCAGTTCCATCGCGCCCAGGCCCTCGCGGTAGACGGCCACCCCGCCGCTGATGGTCCGCGAGTCGCGCCCCTCGGAGAACGCGCGGGTGACCGGCACGGTGAACACCAGCTGCTCGAAGCGCATCCGGATGCGTTCGGCCACGGCGCGGGCATCCTCGAGGTCCGTATCGGGGAACAGGACGACGAACTCCTCGCCGCCGAAACGGAAGGCGCGGTCGTAGTCGCGGATCGAGGCGCGCAGCAGCTTGCCGAACCTCGCCAGCATGCGGTCGCCCTCGAGATGGCCGTGCAGGTCGTTCCAGGTCTTGAAGTGGTCGATGTCGAGCATCAGCAGCGACAGGTGGCGCCGTCGGTGCCGGCAGCGCTGCACCTCGTGCTCCAGGCTTTCGTCGAGGAAGCGCCGGTTGTACAGGCCCGTCAGCGGGTCGAGGTTCATCTCCTCGCGGATGCGGTGGTTCTCCAGGTCGAGGTCCTCGAGCGAGCCGGCCAGGTCCCGGGTGAAGTTCATGGCGCTGCGGACCTCGCGCTCGTTGCGCCGCAGCAGGTGGACCATGTTGTTGAGCTCCTCGCCCAGCTCCTCCACGATCGACGGGCGGGCATCCTTGTAGACGGGGCACTCCTCGCAAGCGATGGGAAAGCAGAGCGTGTCCGGATGGGAGCGGCGGCGGCTCTCGCGCACCTGCTGCCAGCAGCGCTCGTGGCGTTCGCCGGAAACCGAGCACATCTCGGGCCCGGCCCGCAAGGGATCGCGGGAGCGGCCCAGGCACGGGTTGTCGTAGTACGCCTCCTCGCCGTCGGCGAAACGGTCGAACAGCGGCAGGATCTCCTCGCGGATCCTCTGGATCTGCATACGCTCGAACACGGCGTCGTGCGCCTCACCGGACATCAGCGGCACCCTCCCGGTCGGCAGACCCGACCATCCCCACGAATTCCCGCGCAAGTGGACTCCAGGATCGGCGGGGACTATCATCGGCCGCTCCGGCAACGGCTTGAACACGGATCATGGGGTCGGACGAGGAAGGACGGACGGGGATGGGCCTGCTCGGGGCGCTGTTCGGCGGCACGGTCGGCTTCATGCTGGGCGGACCGCTCGGGATGATCATCGGTGGCGCGCTGGGCTCGCAGACCAGCGCCCAGGTCGTGCGGACGGGCGCCCGCGGCGCCGGCGTCCAGGACACCCAGACCGCCTTCCTGGTGGCCGTCATCAGCCTGGCGGCCAAGGTCAGCAAGGCCGACGGGCACGTCTCCGAGGCGGAGATCCGCACCTTCGACGCCTTCCTGCGGGACCACCTGCGCATGTCGCCGGAAGACCGCCGGATGGCGGGCCGCATCTTCGACGAGGCCCGCGACAGCCCGATCCCGGCCGGCGATTTCGCCCGCCAGGTACGCGGCGTCATGGGCCGGTCCCCGGACCGGCTGCGCCTGATCGTGACCCTGCTGCTGCAGATCGCCCACGCCGACGGCCGCATGCACCCGGCCGAGGACGAGATGATCCGGGGCATCGCCCGGGATCTGGGCCTCTCCGACCGCGACTACCAGGAGTGCCGCGCCCTGTTCGCACCCGTCCAGGACAGCCTGGAGTCGGCGTACGAGGCGCTCGGGGTGAAGCCCGACACCACCGACGACGAGGTCAAGAAGGCCTACCGCCGCCTCGCGCGCGAGTACCACCCCGACATCCTGCAGGGCAAGGGCATGCCCGAGGAGTTCCTGCAGGCGGGCAAGGAGATGCTGCAGAAGATCAACGCGGCCTACGACCGCATCAAGAAGGACCGGGGGTTCTAGGCGTGCCCGAGCTGCCGGAGGTCGAGAGCGTCGCCCGCGCCCTGCGCGCCGCGCTGACGGGCCGGCGCCTGACCGGGATGCGCGTGCGCCACGCCGTCTGCCTGGAGCCTTCGGCCGGGGCCGTGCGGCGCGCCGTGCTCGGCCGCAGGCTCGACCGCGTCCACCGCCGCGGCAAATACCTCATCCTGACCTTCGGGCAGGACGACCCCGCGCCCGCCCACCTGATGCTCCACCTGCGGATGACCGGCCAGGTCCTGTTCGAACCCGTCGACCGCCCCGACCGCCACGTGCACCTGGTGCTGGACTTCGACGGCCGCGAGGTCCGCTACCGCGACGTGCGCAAGTTCGGGCGCTGGACCCTGGTCGACGACGCCGAGAACCCGTCGGCGCTGGACCACGTCGGGCCCGACATGCTGGAGATCCGCTTCGCCGCCTGGGCCGACCGGCTGCGCCGCCGACGCGCCCCCTTCAAGTCCGTGCTGCTGGACCAGGGAGTCGCCGCCGGGGTAGGCAACATCTACGCCGACGAGGCCCTGTTCCGCGCCCGTGTCCATCCCCTGCGTCGCCCCGCCGACTGCGACGAAGCGGAGCTGCGCCGGGTCTACGACGCCGTGCGCGGGGTGCTGCGCCTGGCGGTCGAGCACGGCGGGACCACGTTCCTGGACTTCCGGGACTTCCACGGGCAGCCCGGGAATTTCCGGCGGAAGCTGCGGGTGTTCCAGAGGGATGGGGAACCTTGTCGGGACTGCGGGGGCGAGTTGGAAAGGATCGTGGTGGGGGGAAGGGGGACGCATTTCTGCCCGGTCTGCCAGCGCTGACGTTGGGATGGGCTCGCACAATAGCCAGTATATGTATTTTATTGGATCATTTATTGGATATTATCCATCCTGAAGGTGATTCGCCGCCGCGCTCCCCGCCAGCCACCCCGTCGTCCAGCAACCCTGGAAGTTGAACCCCCCGGTCACCCCGTCGATGTCCAGCAGCTCGCCCGCGAAGTACAGGCCCGGCACCAGCCGGCTCGCGAAGGTGCGCGGGTCGACCTCGCGCAAGGCCACCCCGCCGCAGGTCACGAACTCCTCCTTGAACGGGGACTGGCCGTCGACCGACAGGTGGGTGCGCTTGAGATCATCGACCAGGGTGGCGGTCTCGTCACGGGTCAGCTCGGCCCAGATGCGGCCGTCGGGCAGGCCCGTGCCGTCGACCAGGGACTCCCACAGCCGCTGGGGCAGGACGACCGGGGCCAGGGTGCGGACCTGCCGGCGGGGGTGGTCGCGGCGCGCCGCTGCCAAGGCCTCGGCGACGGCGGTGTCGGTGACCGCCGGGATCCAGTCCACCAGGACGTCGAAGCGGTAGTCGAGCGCGTGCAGCTCGCGTGCGCTCCACGCCGAGAGCAGCAGCACGGCGGGACCGCTCAGCCCGTCGTGGGTGACCAGCAAGGGGCCGCGTCGTCGGTGTCTGGTGCCGGCGAGGCGCACCTCGGCGTCGGTGAAGGCGATGCCGGCCAGGTCCTGCAGGCGCGGATCGCGGCAGCGGAAGGTGAAGAGCGAGGGCACCGGCGGCGCGACCGTGTGGCCGAACTCCGCGGCGGCGGTCCAGCCGGCATTGCCGCTG
>DYDD01000002.1:11703-12103 GCA_020718045.1 Fibrobacter sp.
GGTGGCCAGCAGCAGCGCGCGGGCGTGCAGGGGGCCGGCGTCGGTCTCCACGACGAAGCCGCCGCCGCTGCCCGGAAGCTGGTCGCGCGCCGCCGAGCGCAGGCCGCAGCCCAGGCGCAACTCGACGCCCGCCTCGCGGGCGGCGCGCAGCAGGGCATCGACGACGGTGCGCGAGGAATCGGTGACCGGGAAGAAGCGGCCGTCGGGCTGGGCGCGCAGCTCGACGCCGTGCCGCGCGAACCAGGCGACGGTCTCGGCGGGGCCGAAGCGCGAGAACGGGCCCATCAGCTCGCGGCCGCCGCGGGGGTAGAACTGGGCCAGCTCGCGCGGGTCGGTGCGGATGTTGGTCACGTTGCAGCGGCCGCCGCCGCTGATCAACACCTTGCGCAGCGGCTCGCGG
>DYDD01000002.1:12123-25756 GCA_020718045.1 Fibrobacter sp.
GCGGGCCGAGGGGGCCAGTTCGCGGCAGCGGATGGCGGCGAAGACGCCGGCGGGGCCGGCGCCGGCGACGACGAGATCGGCCGCGTCGCGGCTGCCCGCCCCGGTCATGCGGGCGCTTTCTTTGCGGGCGCGGGCCGGTTGTTGAAGACCCCTGCGATCCCCGCCATCACCAGCACGGCCCCGCCCAGTGTCCAGGAGGTGACGGGCTCGTCGAGGATCAGGTGGCCCAGCAGCACGGCGATGACCGGGTTGGCGTAGGTGTAGGTCATGGCCACCTGCATCGGCAGCAGGCGCAGCACCGTCACGTACGAGGTTAAGGCCACGATGGAACCGAAGACCGTCAGGTAGGCCCAGGCCAGCCACGCCTCGCCGGTCGGCGTTGGGCGCGGCTCGCCGGTCAGAACGATCACCACCAGGAAGCCCAGGCCGCCGAAGAGTTGCTGCCAGCCCGACGCGGCCTGGATCGACAGGCCCGGCCGGCGGCGCGCCATCCAGATCGAGCCGGCGACCCAGGTGAGCGGCGCGATCAGCAGCCCGATCACGGCCCAGACGTCGGCGCTGGTGCCGTGGCGCAGCAGGGGCCAGGACAGCAGGCCCACGCCCGCGAACCCGATCAGCAGCGACGCGGCCAGCCTTGGCGACGGCGCGCGCCGGTCCAGTGCGGCCTCGATGAGCGCCCCCCAGATGGGCATGATCCCCACCAGCAACGCCGCGATGCCCGAGTCGGCGCGCTGCTCGGCCCACGTCACCAGTCCGTTGCCGCCGACCCACAGCAGCAGACCGGAGCCGGCCAGCACGAGCGCCTCGGCGCGCGTGGGCCGCAGGCGATGGCCGCGGATCGCGGCCCAGCCCAGCAGCACGGCGGCGGCGGCCAGCACGCGCAGGCAGGCCAGCGTGAAGGGCGGGAAGCCGGCGCCCTCGCGCACGGCCAGGCGGATGGCGAGGTAGGTGCTGCCCCAGACGACATAAACGACGCCGAGGTGGGCGAGACCCGCGCGGCTCAGAGGCTGGTCGTGCTGGGGGTGGTTCACGGGAGCCTCCGGCTCAGATCCGGTCGGTCAGCAGGAGGCATAGTTCTTCGAGGAAGAGCCGCTCCTCGGGCTGGAAGCGGGCGAGTTGGAACGAATTGACATCCAGTTCGGCGACGACCTGGCCGGAACGGAAGACCGGCAGCACGATCTCGCTGCGCGTGTCCGGGTGGCCGGGCAGGTAGTTCAGCTCCTGCGTGACGTCGTCCACGACGATCGTGATGGCGTGCTCGGCGACCCGCCCGCAGACGCCTTGGCCGATCGCGATGTGAGTCGGGGAAAGTGCGGCGCCGCTGCGGGGCCCGATCAACAACTGCCGCGGGTTCTCGGGATCGACCAGGAAGAAGGCGACGCAGTCGAAGCCCTCGACACCTGCGGCGAGCAGCGCGGTGACCGCCTGCATCTTATCCTCGGAGCGCAGGTCCGCCTCGGCGATGGGTCGGGCCTTGGCCAGCAGATCGTTGTAATCGCTCACGGCCTTCCTCCAGGATCGCGGATCGAATAACTTGTTTATTCGTGAACAGTTACGCGAAACCTGCTCCGAAGGTTGCATCATGGTCACCGGCACGGCCCCCTGTCAAGCCCCGCCCGGCCACAGATGCGCGTACTTGTGGCCGCTGCCGGTGTTGAACAGCAGGACCGTCTCCTCAGGATGCAGCCACCCCGAGGCCGCCAGCGCGCGGGCGGCGGCGGCCGTGGCGCCGCCTTCGGGCGCGGCGAAGATGCCCTCGCGGGCCAGCAGCGAGCAGCCCTCGAGGGCGTCGGCGTCCGAGACGGCGATCGCGGTGCCGCGGGAGGCGCGCAGGGCGCGCAGCACCAGGAAATCGCCCACGGCGGACGGCACGCGCAGGCCGTCGGCAATCGTCGCGGCCCCCTCCCAGGGCGCGGCGACGTCGTCGCCGGCCGCGAACGCGCGCACCAGCGGGGCGCAGCCCTCGCACTGGACGGTGACCAGGCGCGGGCGCGCGGAGCCGATCCAGCCCAGCTCCTCCAGCTCGTCGAAGGCCTTGGCCATGCCGATCAGACCCGTGCCGCCGCCCGTCGGGTAGACGATGACGTCTGGCAGCCGCCAGCCGAGCTGTTCGGCCAGCTCGTAACCCATCGTCTTCTTGCCCTCGAGGCGGTAGGGCTCCTTCAGCGTCGAGAGGTCGAAACCGCCGTCGGCGCGCAGGTCGGCCGCGGCGATGCGGCCGCAGTCGGTGATCAGGCCGTCGACCAGGGTCACCCGCGCCCCCAGCGCCCGGCACTCGGCGGCGAAGGGGGCGGGGACGTCGCGGGGCATGTAGACGCGGGCGGGCATCCCGGCCCGGGCGGCGTAGGCCGCCAGCGCGCCGGCGGCGTTCCCGGCCGAGGGGGTCGAGAGCGTCGTCGCACCCAGCTCGCGCGCCCGCGAGACGGCGGTCGCCATGCCGCGGGCCTTGAAGCTGGCGGTGGGGTTGAGTCCCTCGTCCTTGACGAGCAGGCGGGGCAGGCCGAGGGCTGCTCCGAGGCGTGGGGCCGGCGACAGCGGGGTCGACCCCTCGCCCAGGGTCAAGCGATGGGCCGGGTCGCGCACGGGCAGCACCTCGGCCCAGCGCCACAGGTTGCGGGGGCGCTCGAGCAGGGAGGCGAGGGTGAGGGTGCGGGCGGCGGCGGGGAGGTCGTAGCGGGCGAGGAGGGGTTTGCCGCAGTCGTGGCACAGATTCTGCAAGATGTCCGCCTCGTGCCGGCGGCCGCAGAGCGGGCATTCGAGGTGGGACAGGGCGCTTTCGGGCTGTGGTGCCATGCCTCGCTCCGGGTTGCGGATCCTGCCGGAACTCGCCGGCCACGGCGAGGTTAGCCCCGGGGCCGGTCGATGTCCAGGCCGCGGGGGACAATCCCTGGACACCTTCCGGGGCGGATGCCATGCTGGCGACCGGAGGCGGCGAGCCCACCGCCCCGACCGCCGCGACGACGAGG
Organism: Fibrobacter sp.; assembly: GCA_020718045.1. Classification (GTDB taxonomy): domain Bacteria; phylum Krumholzibacteriota; class Krumholzibacteriia; order LZORAL124-64-63; family LZORAL124-64-63; genus PNOJ01. Next base: position 15,090 of record DYDD01000002.1, read on the forward strand.
ACGGACCGATGCGCGAGACCTTCCTGCCCTTCTCCCCGCCTTTCATCGGTGACGAGGAAATCGCCGAGGTCGTCGACAGCCTCAGGTCGGGCTGGATCACCACCGGTCCCAAGACCAAGCGGTTCGAACAGGAATTCGCCGCCTACGTCGGCGCGCCGGCAGCCCTGGCCCTGAGTTCCTGCACCGCGGGGCTGCACACGGCCCTGGTGCTGGGCGGCATCGGTCCCGGCGACGAGGTCATCACCACGCCGCTGACCTTCACCGCCACCGTGGCGGTCATCGAGCACACCGGCGCCCGGCCCGTCCTGGTGGACGTCGAGCCCGACACCATGAACATCGATCCGCGCCGGGTGCGCGAGGCCGTGACCGAACGCACACGCGCGGTCATGGCGGTGCACTACGGCGGCCACCCCTGCGACCTGGATCCCCTGCGGGAGACCTGCCGCGATCACGGTCTGCTGCTGGTGGAGGACGCCGCGCACGCCGTGCCGGCGAAGTACAAGGGCAGGTTCGTGGGATCCGGCGACAACCCGGTCTCGTTCTCGTTCTACGCCACGAAGAACCTGACCACCGCCGAGGGGGGCATGCTCACCGGCTCGCCGGAGATGATCGCCCAGGGCGTGGTGGTCAGCCTGCACGGCATGGACCGCGACGCCTGGAAGCGCAACGACCGCTCGGGCAGCTGGCGCTACGACATCGTCACGCCGGGCTTTAAGTACAACATGACCGACCTCCAGGCCGCCATCGGCCTGCAGCAGCTGCGCAAGCTGGAGGGCATGCACGCCCGCCGCCGCGAGCTCGTCGCGCGCTACAGCGCGGCCTTCGGCGCCCTGGACGCCTGCGAGCTGCCGGTCGAGCGGCCCGACGTGCAGCACGCCTGGCACCTGTACCCGCTACGGCTGCGCACAGAACGGCTTTCGATCACACGCGACGCGTTCATCGAGGAGCTGCGCGCCCGCAACATCGGCACCAGCGTCCACTTCATCCCCGTCCACACCTTCACGTATTACCGCGAACGCTACGGGTACCTGCCCGGCGATTTTCCGGTGGCGCTGGATTGCAGCGAGCGGGAGATCAGCCTGCCGCTGCACCCGGGGTTGAGCGACCGGGACGCCGATGATGTGATCGAGGCGGTGGTCGGGATCATCCGGCGGCATCCGGAGTAGGGCGGGTGCGCCGAGAGGTCGCCCAGCACGAGGCCAGCCCCAACACGATGACATAGCCCGCCAGGAAGAACGAGTTGAACCTGTAGTAGTACAGGAAGAACGCGATCACCGCTCCATACCCGAACACGGCGTAGAGCAGCGAGTTCATCCAGAAACCCGCCGTGTAGGCGCGCCGGTAGAGCGCGGTCAGCGCCCAGCCGAGCAGCAGGGAACACACCACGACGCCAGCCGCGCCCCAATCCCAGAACACCTCGCCCGCAAAGGAATAGACGTTGAAGTCGCTGGGACCGATGGCGACTTCAGGCAGGTATTGAGGCACCGGATCGACGATGCCCAGGAGATCGCCGACTATCTTCCAGAAAGGCTGCAGGGTGACCATCCCGGGAACCGGCTGCGGCGGCATGCCGCCGTTCACCACCTGTTCCATCGCGGGCAGCACGCCCGCGAAGTACAGATAGGGTCGATCCAGGAAGGATACCGTCCCGGGAATGCTCGATTCCGGGTACTCCGTGACACCCAGCACGTCGATGACCTGGTTGTAGCCGATGAAGAAGAGCAGGACGGCAACACCCAGGATCGCCAGATTGCGGATCTTCACGGCGCGAGGGGATGCGGCCGAGTGCACCAGCACACCGCAGAACAGCGAGTAGACGAGATAGGATTTGATGCCGGCCAGGAGCAGGCCCATGAAGGCGGACAAGACGAGCAGGCGATCGAACCACCCGACGCCGAGATGGCGGCTCTTGATCAGGAAGGTCGGGAACACCAGGATCCCCAGCAAGTTCAGGTAGCCGACGAACTGCATCTGGAACTCGAACTGCAGGATCCACAGGTTCGTCATCAGGTGCGCCGTGCCGTACTTCGCGACGATGATCGCCAGCGGCAGCGACCAGCCGAGGGTCGATAGCGCCGCGGTCACGTAGAAGAACAACGACAATCCCCGCAAGTCCGGCACGCCCCGCGGGCGCTGCGGACGGGCCGAACCCAGCATCGCGCCCAGCGCGAAGGCAGCCAGGGACAGGATCACGATCAGGTGCGTCACGGCCGAGACGGCGGGAAAACGGAACAGCCGCAGGTGATAGAGAACGATCGACGTGCAGTACCCGCCCACGAAGAAGAAGAGCGGCGTCGCCACGCCGCCGTGCAGGCGCAGGGACAGGTAGAAGCCGCCGATGAACACCAAGCCGAAGACCGCGATCCAGGCCGCGTCGGACCAGTTCAAGACATCACCTCGCGTGCGGCCGCGGTGCGTTCAGACAATGCCCGCACGCCTGAGCAGGCTCGCCTCGACGACGATTTCGGCGACGACGAAGCCCAGGCAAACGGCGACGATCAGGTTGAGCATCAGATCGGGTGTGACCGGCTTCACGGGTGCGACGGCCCGGTCCAGGATGTCGAGGGTGGTCAATTGGCGCTGCTCCTCGAGCCGCGTCAGTTCCACTTGGCGGCGCAACTCGATCCAGACGGCGTTGGTCGCTTCCGCTTCGCGTTGCAGTCGCTGGTAGCGTTGGTTGAGGATCGGCGCCTCGCGATAGGCCCGGTTGCGCTCCACGAAGTCCACCAGCGAATCCTCGGCCGCCGTCAGCTCCCGCCGCACGTCCTGCAGTCTGGCCGCGAGGAACCGGAGCTGGCGACCCGCCCGCGAGGTGCTCGATCCGATGTTGTACCTGTCGAGCCGGTCGACGAGCGCGTTCGCGAGTTCCGCGGCCAGGGCCGGGTCACGGGGAACCCGTACGCGGACGGTCATGAAGCCCGTCGTCTTGTCGCGGGTCATGCCGATCATCCCGTCCCGCAGCCGCTTCATCAATTCCGCGCGGTCCCGATCCGTGGCGCCGTCCACGCCGGGGTGGCGATCGATGTCGAGGACCTTGTAGAGCGTGACGGGCGCCGCCGACCCGCGGTAGGTCCAGGTCCGGCCGATGATGTCTTCCAGGACGTCGTCGGAAACGAGGATCTTGGCGTAGAGGACTTCGTTGCCGGCGCCGCCGGCGGCGGACAACCCGGATACGTCGAAGAGCGAACCGAGCAGCCCCAGCCGGGCGGAGTCGCCGCGTGGCAGGACCGTGACCGTCGCCTGGTACACGGGCGTCATCACGAGAGTCAGCAGCAGCGCGATCGCCGCGGCCGCGACGACCACCGCGGTCACGAATCTCCACCGCCGCACCGATTCGCGCAGCAGCTCCAGGATCGCCGCCGGGGAACCGGATTCTCGGTCGTGTTCACTCATTCATAAGCCCTTTCGCCCCTCGGGTGCCGAGCCTGGTGGCGCGGTTCAATTCGCCGTGCGGTCGATCACCAGGTAGACGGTCGCCGCGCTGGCCAGGATGCTGGCGATCTCCTTCAGCGTCTCCATCTTCCCCGGCCCCGATTCCGGCTGCTTCGCCGGCACCACGATCGTCGAGCCCGGCATCACGTCCGGGTCCCCCCAGAGCCGCCTGATCTGCTTGGACATGCCGTTGGGGTAGACGACGTGCGTCTTCCACTTGTCGGCCTGCTGGGAGTAGCCCCCGGCGCGGGCGACGTAGGCGCCGAGGCTGTGGCCCCTCTCGTAGACGATGCTCGTGGGGAAGCCGACGGCGCCGGCGACCTTCACCGTGTAGGGGCGCGCCGGGATGCGGATGTCGTCGCCCTGCTCGAGGATGGCGTCCTGCTCGCTGCCGGGCTTGCGCAGCGCCCGGTCGAGGTCGAGGGCCATGTTGCCGATGTCATCCTTGCCGCGCACGATGCGGGCGCCAGGAGCGTAGGCCGTGGGTTTGAGGCCGCCGGCGCGGGCGATCACCGAGGAGAGGCGCTCGTCGGGGCGTTCCAGCGCATAGACGCCGGGGTAGTACACCTCGCCCTGCAGCACGACGGTGCGCGGCAGCTCCCACCAGGGCAGCCGGCGCACGGCGACGCGGTCGTGCGGCTCGAGGGCGAACACGCCGCCGGACTGCAGCCAGTCCTCGCCGAGCGCCACGTCGATGACCTCGACGGTGCTCGCGGGCGGCGCGGCGGTGTCGCGGCTCTCGACCGCGGCGCGGCGCAGCCGCGAGACCTCGGCGTGCAGCACGTCGGCCGACTCGCGCAGGCCGCCGGCCAGCAGGATCAGGTCGCCCAAGGTCATGCCCTCGCGGAAATCGAACTCGCCGGGGGCGCGCACCTCGCCCGACATGCTCACCCGGTAGCGGTCCTGCAGATCCCAGCGCGAGAAGACCCGCAGTTTGTCCCGCGGCTGCAGCGGCGGCGGCGTCAGCGCTCCGGACATGACCTCGGCCAGGGTCACCTCGATCGTGCGGTACGTGAGGTCAGGGTCGAGGCGCTCGATCAGGGCGCGTTCGGGCAGCGTGTCGGCCCAGAGACCGCCCGCCTGCCGGACCAGATCGACGACCGTCATGCCCTCGCGGAACTGGTAGCGGCCGGCGTTCTTCACGTTACCCTGGGCCTCGACCCAGTTCTCCAGGCGCTCGGGAATACGGTCCACGCGCACGACATCGGCGTCGCGCAGCAGGTGGCGCATCTTCAGGCGCAGGTCCAGGTCGGACTGGACCCGGTCGGGCTGCTCGGGTCGGCGTTCGGGGAGCGGCACGATCCGCGCGACGTGCACGACGTCGGCCACGGCCTCGGCCGTGAAGCCGCCGGCGTAGCGGATCATGTCCTGGATGTCCTCGCCGTCTTTCAGTTCGTAGGTCCGGGGACGACGCACTTCCCCCTCGACGCGCACCGTGACCGTGCGGGCCGGGATCAGCACCGTGTCGCCGTCGCGCAGGACGGGATCGTCGCCGCGCCGGCCTTCGAGCAGGTAGCCGTAGAAATCCAGCTCTGCCAGCAACTGATTGCCGCGCAACACCTTGATCGACCGCAGGCCGCCCTGCGCGTTGGGCCCCCCGGCGGCGTACAGGGCCGTGAAGGCGGTCGACAGGCTGGTCAGCTCGTAGGCGCCCGGCTGGCGGGCCTCGCCCACCACGAACACGCGGATGGCGCGCAGGGCGCCCAGGCTGACGTCCACGAACGTGGAGCCCCCCTCGCCTGCAGGGTCGATGCCGGAGTAGGAGCCGGCCAGCTTCTCGCGCACCGCGCGCGTCACCTGGGCCAGCGTGCGTCCGGCGCAGTTCACCTTGCCGCCCTTGGGCAGGATGAGCCCGCCGTCGCGGTCGACCACGCGTTCGAGGCGGAACTCGACCTCGCCGAACACGTCCACGCAGACCTGGTCGCCGGGGCCGAGCAGGTAGTCGGGCGGCACCGGGCCGAAGGCCGGCGGCGCGAACACGCCCGGGTCGAGTCGGAAGAAGTCGGCGCCGAAAGGGGCGTCCGCGGCGGGGAGCGGCGTCTCGACCAGGGCGACGACGGGCGTCGCGGCCGACTCGAGGTCGAAGGGCAGGATCACGCGCGGCCCCGCGGGCAGCGCTGTGCGGCCGGGCGGTGTGGTGGTGTCGATCGTCGCCGGCACGCCTTCGGCCTGCAGGCGTCTCAGCAGTTCCTCCTGCGTCAGGCCGGTCCGGCGCAACGCCTGCTCGACGAGTTCCGGCGGCACGTCCTGGGCGGACGTCGCGACGGCGCCTGCTATCAGCGCCGCCAGCAGCACCAGCGCCAGCAGCCGGCATTGGCGGAAATTCTGATGTCCGATCGGCATCGTGGTTGCTCCGTGTCGTGACCTGGGTGGCTGCCTGGAGAGGATCCGGTCGGCCGGCGAACGGGGACCAGTTCCCGATGTCCGGGCGCCCCGCCGGGTCAGAGTATCACCTCGGGGCGACAGGGCAAGCGGCAAGTGACCCGCGGCGGGCCGTCACGCGCAGGGGCCGGCGATCCGTACACTCATCCCGCTCCGAACGAACAACGAGGTCCAGTCCGGGATCGCCCGTCGGCCCGGGCCATGCTAGGATCCCGCATTGCCGAAGTCGAGGGGGGAGGGTGCGCGATGTGTGGTCTGGCTGGCATCCTGGCGAGACGGCCCGGAGCCGACGATGAGATCGGGCTGGAGCGGATGACCGCGTCGCTCGCCCACCGCGGCCCCGACGGCACCGGCCTCTGGCGCGACGCCAAGGCGGGCATCCACCTGGGCCACCGCCGCCTGGCCGTCATCGACCTCACCGAATCGGGCCGCCAGCCGATGGTCTCGGCGAGCGGCCGCTACGTGATCGCCTTCAACGGCGAGATCTACAACCACCCGGAGCTGGGCCGCGAACTCAAGGGCCTCGGGCACGCCTTCCGCGGCACGTCGGACACCGAGGTCCTGCTGGCGGCCATGGACCAGTGGGGGCTCGTCGCGACGCTGGCCTGCTGCGTGGGGATGTTCGCCTTCGCCCTGTGGGACCGCCGCGAGCATGTCCTGTCACTGGCCCGCGACCGCCTCGGCGAGAAGCCGCTCTACTACGGTTGGATGGGGGGCTCGTTCCTGTTCGGTTCGGAGCTGAAGGCGCTGCGGGCGCACCCCGCCTGGCGCGGCGAGATCGACCGCGACGCGCTGGCGGGTTTCATGCGCTTCAGCGCCGTGCCGGCGCCGGCCTCGATCTACCGGGGCGTGCGCCGGCTCCTTCCCGGGTCCTACGTCCAGCTCGGCCCCGACGCCGCGAGCGGTGCACTGCCCGAACCCGCCCTCTACTGGTCGGTCGGCGCCGCGACCGCGGCCGGCCGCGCCGCCCCCTTCGCCGGCGGGGAGCCGGAAGCCGTCGAGGAGCTGGACGGCCTGCTGCGCCGGTCGATCCGGGGCCAGATGCTCGCCGACGTGCCGATCGGCTCCTTCCTGTCCGGCGGCATCGACTCCTCGGCGATCACGGCCATCATGCAGTCGCTCAACCCGCGGCCCGTGAAGTCCTTCTGCGTCGGCTACCAGGAGGCGGGGTACGACGAGTCGGCGTCGGCGACCGCCGTCGCCCGCCACCTCGGCACCGACCACCTCAACCTGATGGTGACGCCGCAGGAAGCCCGCGAGGTCATACCCGAGCTGCCGCGGATCTGGGACGAACCCTTCGCCGACTCCTCGCAGATCCCGACCTACCTGGTGTCGCGCCTGACGCGATCCCACGTCACCGTGGGCCTGACCGGCGACGGCGGCGACGAGGTCTTCGGCGGCTATAACCGCCACCTCTGGGGCCGCCGGATCTGGCGGCGCATGTCGCGCTACCCTCTGCCCCTGCGCCGGGCGGCCGCGGCCGCGCTGGGGGGGCCGTCGCCGCGGGCGTGGAACACCCTGTTCGACGTCGGCGGCGCCGTGCTGCCGCCGGCGCTGCGCCTGCGCCTGCCGGGCGAGAAGATCCACAAGCTCGCCGGCGTGCTGGACGCCGAAGGCTACCAGGACATGTATCAGCGGCTCATCTCGACCTGGCGCCACCCCGCCGAGGTCGTGATCGGCAGCCGCTTCGCCGACCTGCCGTCGATCATCCCGCCGGCCGATCCGGACATGGACATCGCCGAGTACATGATGGTCAACGACATGCGGACCTACCTGGCAAACGACATCCTGGTGAAGCTCGACCGCGCGGGCATGGCCGTCAGCCTGGAGACCCGCACGCCGTACCTCGACCACCGCGTCGTCGAGTTCGCCCTGTCGCTGCCGCTGCCGATGAAGATCAGCGACGGCGTCGGCAAGCGGATCCTGCGGCAGGTGCTGCGCCGATACGTGCCCGACGCGCTCGTGGACCGGCCCAAGATGGGCTTCGGCGTCCCGATCGACGACTGGCTGCGCGGCCCGCTGCGCCCCTGGGCCGAGGACCTGCTGTCCGAATCGCAGTTGCGCGCCGGCGGCTACCTCGACCCGGCGCCGGTCCGCGCGCTGTGGCGGGAGCACCTCTCGCGCCGCAAGAACCGCCACCACTGCCTGTGGAACGTGCTGATGTTCCAGGCCTGGCTCGACCACTGGCAACGCAGCGCCTGACGCACCGATCACGGCGGCATCGAAGGACGACGGGCCCGTTCCTCACCACCTGCACCACCATTCACGGACGGCGGGAGTCCATCATGAATCGATCGCACTTGCTGCAGCAACTGATCCCCGCCTCGGCGAAGCGATTCGTCGGCGTCCGCCGCGAACGGAAATCCCTGGCCGCCGCGCCGACGGTCCCGCACCGCTCCGACAACCTGCGCCCGGCCGACGGCGTCGACCTCGCCGGGATGCTCGTCTCGCAGGAGGCGGACCGGCTGTGGCGGGACTCGCAGGAGATCCTCGGCCGCTTCGCGATCCCGGACGGCACCGGCGGGGTCAATCCCGGCGACCGCCGGGCGGTCCACTACCTCATCGGCGGTTTCAAACCACTCTCGGTGCTGGAGGTCGGCACCCATATCGGCGCCTCGACGCTCCACGTCGCGGCGGCGCTCCGCGCCTCGCCTCGCGCCGGAGCGCGCCTCGTCACCGTGGACATCGCCGACGTCAACGACGCCGGGAAGAAGCCCTGGCTCGCGTACGGCGCCGCCAGTTCCCCGCGGGACATGATCGAGCAGGCGGGCTGCGGGGATCTCGTGGAGTTCGTCCACGACACGTCGCTGAACTACGCCCGGACCTGCGGCAGCCGGTTCGATTTCATCTTCCTCGACGGCGGCCATCGGGCGGAAACCGTCTACGGCGAGATCCCCGTCGCGCTGGAACTGCTCGAACCCGGCGGCGTCATCCTGCTCCACGACTACTTCCCCGATCTGAAGCCGCTCTGGTCGAACGGCGTCGTGATCCCGGGACCGTACCTGGCCGTGCATCGCCTGGTGTCGGAAGGTCTTGACGCGCGGGTGCTGCCCCTCGGCGCGCTGCCTTGGCCGACCAAGGAGAACTCGCGCGTGACGAGCCTCGCGCTGCTGTTGCGGGACGGTTGATCGGCATCATCCGGATGGCCGGCTCAGCGCCGTGAAGCGTACCATTCCTGGAAGGCGAGGAAGCACCAGAGCGGCGTGTGGAGTTCGTCGGCCCCGTCACGGAACCGGCGCCAGAGCCCGGTGACGACTTCCGGCACGAACAGCCCGTCACGCCGCACGCGCGCCGGGTCCACCGCGGCGGCGACCCGGTCTGCGAGGGGCCCCCGCAGCCACACCGCCACGGGCAGGGCGAAGCCCCGCTTCGGCCGGTCGAAATCGTACCCGGGCAACCTGCGCGCCAGCAGTCCCTTCAGGGTCCGCTTGCCCAGCTCCGCGCGCGATCCGAACAGTCCCGAGCGGAGCGACCACTCCACGACATCGACGTCGAGCAGAGGGCTGCGCGCCTCCAGGCCGTGGCGCATGGTGGCGCGATCGACCTTGACCAGGATGCCGCCGGACAGGCCGGGACCCAGATCGAACAGCTGCGCCAGCGCGCGCGGCGGGACGCCCTCGCGCGCGAACTGATCCCGCAGCCACGCTTTCCCGTCCTCGGCGTCGGCGGCCAGCAGGTCCGACACCTCCCCGCAATGCCACGGCGAGACGAGCTGCCGGTAGACGCCGGCGACATCCGGAGCGACCAGCATGCCGGCGATCCGCCGGCCGCGCCCGGGCACCAGCCGCGCGAAGGGAGCCGCCAGGGGGGCGAGCGGCCCCAGGCGCGCGCGGGCGCGCAGGGAGCGATCGAACCAGCCGTACCGGCTGTAGCCGCAGAAGACCTCGTCGCCGCCATCGCCGCCGAGCGCCACCTTCACGTGCCGCCGCGCCGCCTCTGCCAGGACCAGGGTCGGCACGCCGCTGGCGTCGGCGAAGGGCTGGTCGTAGCAGGCCACGTAGCGGTCCAGCATCCTCTCGGCATCGGGCAGCGACACGATCTCCACGATGTGCTCGGTCTCGAGCAGCGAGGCCGTGTGGGCGGCGGCCTTCGATTCGTCCCATTGCGGCTGATCGAAACCGACGGTGATCGTGCGGGCGCCGGGCACGGCTTCGGTCAGGTAGGAGGCGATCAGCGCCGAATCCACGCCGCCGCTCAGGAACGACCCCAGCGGGACGTCGCTCATCAGGCGCCGGCCGACGGCTTGCCGCAAGAGCGCGTCGATCTCGTCGGGATCCGGCTTCGCGCCGCTTGGCCGCGCCAGCAACGCGGCCGGATCCCAGTACCTAGTGACGCTCGGCTCCCCGTCGGGGCGCCACCAGGCATAGGAGGCCGCCGGCAGCGTCGAGACGCCGCGGTAGATCGTCCTGGGCTCGGGCACGTACCCGAGCTGGAAGTAGAGGCCCAGGATCTCCGGCGCCGGATCGAGGTCGAATACCGCAGCCAGCGCCGTCAACTCCGACGCCAGCGCCAGGCCGTCGTCGGTCGTCCGGTGCAGGTAGAAGGGTTTCTTGCCCAGGTGGTCGCGCGCCATGAAGAGGCGATGCTCGCGACTGTCCCAGACGGCGAAGGCGAACATGCCCCTCAATCGCGGCACCAGCCGCTCGCCGTGGACCGCGAACGATTCCAACAGGGCTTCGGTGTCCGACGTGCCCCGGAAGACGTGCCCGCGCGACGCGAGGTCCCGCTTCAGTTCGTCGTAGTTGTAGATCTCGCCGTTGAGGACGCCCAGGTAGCGGCCGTCGGCCGTCGACATGGGCTGGGAGCCCGATTCGCTGAGGTCGATGATGGACAGGCGGGCGTGACCGAGCGTC
>DYDD01000002.1:25774-60197 GCA_020718045.1 Fibrobacter sp.
ATGGCGCCGGCGGACGCCACCCGCCGGTCGTCGGGGCCGCGGTGGGCCAGCGCGTCCGTCATCCGCGTCACCGCCGCGGTCGCCTCCGATCCCCGCGAGTAGATGCCAGCGATGCCACACATCCCGGGACGCGCTCCTCGACGTGCTCGTGACTCCGACCGACGGCTCCCGACCAGATAACGTCTCCGCTCACCCTCCAGGCAAGATGTTTGTTCGTCTTGACGGCATCGCGCGACGCAGCCTAGAATCCCGCACAGACGGATCCCTGCCCGCCCGAACAGCTTCCGGAGATCCCATGCTCCTTCCGCTGGTGTCGTTCCTGGCTGCGACCGCGATGAGCCTGCTGTGCGCGCCTCCGCTCATGCGGGCGCTGGTGCGCTCGCGCTCCCTCGACGTGCCCAACGAACGCAGCAGCCACGACGAGCCGGTGCCCGTCGGCGGCGGGATGCTGATCCTCGGCGTCTGGCTGGTGGGAGCGGCCGCGCTGTGCCTGGCGGGACGCCTGCCCCGGAGCGGTTTCGCCGCCTCCCTCGCTCTCGGCGCCGTCGTGCTCGGCGCGTTGGGACTGATCGACGACCGGCGGCCGTTGCCGCCGATCCTGCGCCTGGCCGTGCAGTCCCTGGTGGCCGCCGGGTGCCTGATGATGGGCGATCTGGCCGCCGTCGCGATCGCCTGGCCCGGCGCCGGCCCGATCGACCTGGGCGGTGCGGGCTGGATCGTGTCGTGGCTGTTCGTGGTCGGCTTCACGAACATGTTCAACTTCATGGACGGCATCGACGGGCTGGCGGGATTCCAGGCCCTGCTCGGCTCCGGCGCCCTCGCGGTCTGGTCCGCACTGGCCGGCGACGTGTCGCTGGCGCTCGCGGCGGCCCTGCTGGCCGGGGCGACGGTGGGGTTCCTGAGGGCGAACTTCCCGCGCGCGCGGGTGTTCATGGGCGACGTCGGCAGCCTGCCCCTCGGGTTCCTGCTGGCCATGGGCGTGCTGCGGGTCCACGCGGGCCCGGATCACGCCGGCGCGACGCCCCTCTGGCTCCCCCTGCTGTTCGTCTGGCCCTTCCTGGGCGATGCCACCTACACGCTGCTCAACCGCGCCGTCCGCGGGCGCAATCCGTTCCGCCCGCACCGCAGCCACGTCTACCAGAGGCTGGTGGTCGCGGGGATGAGCCACGCCCGCGTGACGCTGCTCTACGCCGCGGCGATGGCCGCCTGCATCGCGGCCGCTTTCGCCGGTCGGGCGCGTCCCGCGCTCGGGCCGATCCTGTTCTGGGGAATCTTCGCGGCGACGCTCGCGACGATCATCGCCGTCGTCGGCAGGGTGCGGGCCGCGTCCACCCGGCGCGGCGGCGACCGTTGAATCGACGGCACTAGATCCGGCCGCCATCCTCCCGGTACCAGCGGGCCATCCTCGTCAAACCCGCGACTGCCGTCACGGGCGGCCGCCAACCCAGCAGTTCGCGGACCGTCGTGGAATCGACCTGCAGCGAGCCGGTGAGCCGATCCAGGGCCGCTCCCTTCCCGAACGCCGAGGCGACAACGCGCAGCAGTCCCTGCGGCGCCGGCACGAGGCGAGCGGACCGGCCCATGCCCGCGGCCAGGGTGCGGATCAGTTCCCCCGTGGAGAGGTCCTCGCCGTCGCCGGCCGTGAAGGTCCGGCCCGCCGCGGCCGGGTGGTCCACGCACAGGGCGAGCAGGTCGGCCAGGTTGTCCGCCGCGATCAGGGTGCGGCGGTTTGCGACACCCGCGAGCGGCAGCGGGGTGCCCCGGTCGACGAGACGCAGCAGGCGCAGCAGGTTGCCGCCGACGCCGGGGCCGTGCACCAGCGGCGGGCGCACCACGACCGTTTCCAGTCCGGTACCCGCGCCGACCGCGGCGAGCGCCGTTTCGGCCTCCCACTTCGAGCACCCGTAGGGGTCGCGGGGATCGGGGGCGTCGCGCTCGCTGAACGGCGGGCGGCCCGTCGTGCTCTCCCCGTTCACCTTGATGGAACTGATGTAGACCAGGCGCTTCGCGCCGCCGACCGCCGCGGACTCCGCCAACCGGCGCGTGCCGCGCAGGTTCACCTCGCGGAACGCCTCCAGCGGGTCGGCGGCCGTCTCGTCCATGACATGGACGCGGGCGGCCAGATGGATCACCGCGTCGGCGCCGTCCAGGGCCGCCGTCCAGTCGGTATCCGACACGATGCCGCCGACGATCACCGGCGGCAGGGAGTCCGGGACGAGGGCGCGGACCCGGGCGGCGCAAGACTCGTCGCGCGCCAGGGGACGCACCACATGGCCACGGGCGAGCAGGGCCCGGCAGGCGTGCCGCCCGACGAACCCGTCGGCCCCGGTGACCGCGACCATCATCGGCCACGCTCCCCGAGCAGGTCCGCGTAGAGGGCCATGGTGGCGGCGACGACGATCGCCTCGGCGAACTCTTCGACCGCGAGCCGTCGCGACGCATCGCCCATCGCGCGGCGGAGCGCGGGATCGTCGGCCAGGCGTTCGATCGCCGCCACGATCGGTTCGACCTGATGCGCGGGCACGAGCAGGCCGTTCACGCCGTCGCGGCAGATCTCGCGGCAGCCCGGCACGTCGGTCGCGACGATCGGGAGGCCACAGGCCGCGGCCTCGAGCAGCGACTTGGGCAACCCCTCGCCGTAGAACGTCGGCAGCAGGGCGACGTGGCACGACTGCAGCAGCGCGGCGATGTCCGTGACGTGGCCGAGCACCTCGACGACCCCTTCGGCCGCCCAGGCGTCCAGCTGCGACTGCGGGATGGCGGCCGGGTTGTCCGCATCGCCGCGGCCGGCCAGCAGGATCTTCACGTCGTCGCGCCGCGACCGCAGCAGGCGGGCCGCCGCCACGGCCTCGTGGATGCCCTTGTCCGTCAGCATGCGCGCCACCAGCACCACCCGCAAGGGCCCCGGCGGCTCCTGACGCGCCGCCGCGAAGGCGCGCACGTCGACGCCCGCGCCGCGGATCAAGGCGACGGCGGCGGCGGGGACCCCGAGCCGGTCGCGGCAGAAGGCCGCGTCTTCGCCGTTCTGGACGATCAGCCGGGTGCACCGGCCGCGCAGCAGGACGCGCAGCGCCAGCTTGATCGGCGCGCTCACCAGCCGCGCACGCACGCTGCCGGACGTGAAGACGTAGCCGAGTCCCGCCATCGCGTTCACGACGCAGGGGATGCGCGTCGCGCGGGCGGCGAGCGAGCCGAAGATCACGGATTTCGGGGTGACGTGGTGGACGAGGTCGGGCCGGTATCGGCGGTAGATGCCGACGAGCTCGAACAGGGCGGCGATCTCGAGGTGCGGCCCGCGGAAACCGCGCCGCTGCCTGATGGGGACCAGTTCCGCTCCCGTCTCCCTGATGGGCGCCGCGTGATCGGCAACCCGCGTCGCGACGGCGACCTCGTGCCCCGCCGCGACTGCCGCCCGCAACAGCGGCAGGCGGTGCGAGCAGACGTACCAGTCCTCGGGAATGAGGTAGAGGATCCGCACCCGCTTCCGGTCATGTGCGCCCATCGTCACCCCGCGCCGGTCGGCCGGCGGCTTCCCGGCACAATTCCTCCCACCGGTCGAGCGCGGCGTCGACGCCGTGGCGACGGATCAGCCTCGCCCGCGCGCGCTCACCCATGGCGCGCCGCTCCCCGGGATCCAGTCCCATCACGCGGTCCATGGCCGCCGCGAGCGCCGACGCGTCGCCGGCCGGCACCAAGAAGCCGCATTCGTCGTCTCCCATCAGCTCCCCGGTGCCGCCAACCGCCGTGGCCACGATCGGCAGGGCCGTCGCCATGGCCTCGATGACGGTGTTGGGCATGCCCTCGTTGACGGACGACAGCACGTAGGCGTCGCAGGACTGCATCAGGTCCGCGACATCCGTGCGCCGGCCGACGACCCGGATGCGATCCGCCGCCGGGCTGGCGGTCGCCAACGAACCGATGTCGCCGCTCAACGAGCCGTGGCCCACCAGGGCCAGCTTCGCCGACGGCCAACGATTCGCCAGCTCGCCGAAGGCGGCGATCAGGTTCGGGTAATCCTTCTGGGGCTCGAAACGGCCGACGGCGAGCCAGAGCATGTCCTGCGATCCGCAGCCCATCTCCCCGCGCAGTTCCGTGCGGCGCCGGGGATCGAGCCGATCTTCGGGGACGGGGGCCGCGTTCAGCACCACCCTCATCTTCCGCCGCGGCACGATCCCGCGCCGGACGAGACTGGCCCCGACGAGCTCCGAATTCGTCGTGGTGATCGGCGCCAGGAACGCCGTCGCGGCCTCCACGCGTTCCCGCAGCCTGCCGCCGAAGTACTCGTTGCGGATCGAAGGCACGACGGCCTTCACGCCCGCGAGCCGGCCCACGACTTTGCACAACATGTTGGCGTGGTAATTGAACGAGACCAGGGCGTCGGGCCGGTTCCGGCGCAGCTCCCGGTACAACCGCCCGGCGGTCGCCGGGAGCGAGCGCAGGCCGTCCAGGCCAAGATCGACAACGGGGATGCCGGCGTCGGCCAGCTCCCGGTCGAACGCCCGGTGCCGCAGCAGGGAAAGGACGCGCACGCGCCAGCCGCGGCGCGCGAGGCCGGCGCCGATCCGCACCACCTGGACCTCGGCGCCGCCCAGGTCCAGCTTCGTCGTCATCAAGGTGATGGATCGGAGCTGACGGCGCCCGTCTTCAATTCCTCCCACGGGCCACATCCTCCAGCAGCGCGGCCAATCGCGGCGCCAGCGCGGTCACGCTGTAGTCCGAGGCGGCCAGGCCGGCCCCTGCGTTCCCGTACCGCCGCCTGAGGCCGGCATCATCGATCAATGCGAGCAGGGCTTCGACCCATTGCGCATCCGTCTTCGCGCCCAGGCCGATCGTTCCCCGGTCGAGCACCTGCGCGTTCATGCCGACGGGCGACACGACGGGAGGCACGCCGCAGGCCATGTACAGCAACATCTTGAACGAACACTTGCCGAGCGTCCACTCGTTTTCCGGCAGCGGCATCAGGCCGATGTCGAGGCGACGGATGAAGGCCGACTCCGTCGCCGGACTCCAGGGATCGAATCGCACCCTGTCGGCGGGCAGGCCGGCGAATCGGGGGGGCTCGCTCGAACACACCTCCAGGCGGCACCGCGGCCGCTCGTGCAGCACGCGCGCCAGCGGACCCTCGATCGCGCGAAGGTACTCCAGGTTGGACGACGTCCCGCTCCAGCCGATGACGACGGCGCGATCGCCGCCGTCTTCCACGTCGGCATCCCGCGGCCGGAAGCGCGCGGTGTCGACCGCGGTGGGCAGCACCACCACCCGGCGGTTGTGGCGGAGGAACCACTCCGCCAGATAGTCGTTGCCCGCGATGACGAGGTCGCATCCGCGCACGATGGCCGCCGCGAAGGCGCCGCCCCTCCGCAGCCAGATCGCGTCGTCCACATCGAACACGCGCGGACGACGCGTGAGGCCTTCCAGGGTCGACAGGGTGGACACCAGTTCGCGCTGCAGGAGCGTCACGTCCGCGGCCCTGGTCGCCGCGATCGCGGGCACCCGTGCCGCGACGGTCGCCGGCAGCCAGAGCGGCCGCAGCCATCGGCTGCGGGGCGGGTAGTTCGAGATCGGAGCGGGATGCCAGGACACGTCCACGCCGTGACCCCGCAGCGGCCCGATGAACTGGCCCACGCGGAAGCGGGCGCTGGGCACGTTCCTTTCGCCGGTGAGGGCGGCCACGCGCAGCATCTCAGCCACGACGGCTCCGATCGATGAAGACGCCTCCGCGCAGCGCGAAGAATCCCAGCACCCACGCGTACGACAGCATCAGGACGAAATTGAACGTGTAGAAGTAGGCGAACAGGGACATGAACACGCCGTAGCCGACCAACGCGTAGAGCAGGGCGTGCCCCCAGTAGGCGGCGACGCGGGCGGCGACGTAGGCGCGCGTCGCCAGGAACCCGAGCAGCCAGCTCATCAGGAGCGAAGCCCGCGGGCCGGCGTCCCAATAGACTTCACCGGCGAACGCGTACACGTTGAACTCCGTGATCCCGATGCTCACGAACGGCAGGAGCGAGGGAATGGTCTCCGCCGCACCCAGGATCGGCAACACCTTCCAGGCCGGCTGCATCAGGACGTGCCCGGCCCTGGGCGACGGCTCCGCCTCCCCCCCGATCACCGCCGAGAGCGCGGGCCAGCTGCCCACGATGTAGAGGTAGGGGCGCTGCAACGGGGCCACCCGCTCTTCCGTCCCCTCGGCGTCATAGCTCTCGGGAGTGTAGATGTCGATCTTCTGGGTGTAGATGACGAAGAAACCGAGCAGCACGAGCAGCGCCAACAGCAGGTGGACCGCGCGGAAGCGCTCGGGGCGGCAGACGCTCCAGGCGAGGAGCGCGGCGATCGCGCTGGTCGTGATGTACGACTTGATGCCCGCGAGCAGCAGGCCCAGCAGGCAGGACAGCAGGACCAGGTCGTCGAGCCGGCGCCGGACTCCGTAGAACCGCTTGATCACGTAGGTCGGCGCCACCAGGATGCCGATCAGGTTCAGGTTGCCGATGAACTGCATCTGGAACTCGCCCTGCAGGCGCCAGACGTTCGACAGCAGTCCGCCGAGGCCGTAGCGGGAGACCATGATCGCCAGCGCCAGCATCCAGCCGATCGTGGCGATCGTCGCCGTGACGTAATAGAAGGCCTCGAGATGCGAGGCGTCGCGCCGACGGTCGGCGGCCTTGCCGAATCGGATCGACCGCCAGCCCGCGGCGGACAGCGCGCCCGCGGCGAACAGCGCGATCGAGCCGAACGCCAGGGCGTAGGTCTTTTCCGAGAGCCGGATCAGGTCGAGGATCCGCAGATGGTACAGCGCCAGCGAACCGCAGTTCATCCCCGTGTAGATGCTCAAGGGCGTGAACCAGTGCCCGAAGAACTGCCGCGAAACCGTCAGCTCCCCCAGCGCCACCGCGACGAACACCAGGATCCAGAGCACGTCGCCCAGGCTCATGCCTCGTCTCCCGCCAGCACCGTCCAAGCAGCGACCGATAATTTCGACACCTCAGGCATGACGCCTCCGGTCCTGGATAATCCCGCCGCGTAGGATCACGAATCCGATGAAGTAGGTATATCCGAGCTGCAGCATCAGATTGAAACGGTAGTAGTACATGAAGGAAGAAAGGAAGATCCCGTATCCGAATACAGCATAGATCAGGACGTTGCCCCAGTACCGCGCCCGAGCGGCCCGCAGGTAGAGGCGGGTGGCGACGAAGCCGAACAACCCGCTGGCGAACATGGCGCCAGTCCATCCCCAATCCCAGTACATCTCCCCGATGAAGGAATAGACGTTGAACTCCGAGATGCCGATGTTCGTGAACGGCAGCGACGGCGGCAAGGGTTCGACGAGCTTCAATCCGGCGCCCAGGATCTTCCAGGCCGGCTCAAAGGTGATCGTGCCAGGCTGGGGCAAGGAGGCCATCTCGCCGGCGATCAGCGACTCGGTCGCCGGCCAACTGCCGACGAAGTACAGGTAAGGCCGGTCCAGGACCGAGATGCTGGACTCGGTGCGGGACTCGTCGACGGCTTCGGGCACGTAGACGTCGATGTTCTGATTGTAAAACACGAAGAACGCGAGCAGCGCCGCCAGGCCCAACCCCAGGTTGTGCGGCTTGAACCTGCCGGGGCGACAGACGCTCCAGGCCAGTCCGGCGCCGATGGCCGACACCATGATGTAGGTCTTGATTCCCGCCAACAGCAGGCCGAACACGGTCAGGCCGACCAGAACCACATCCCGCCGGCGCCCGCGCCCGAGGCCGCGCTTGATCGCGTAGGTGGGCAGCACCAGAATGCCGATCATGTTCAAGTAGCCGATGAACTGCATCTGGAATTCGACCTGTAAAACCCAGATGTTCTGGATCAGGCTGAGCAGACCGTAGCGGCTGATGAGGATCGACGAGGCCAGCATCCACCCGATCGTCGCGAGCGCGGCGGTTCCATAGAAGAAGGTGTCGAGGTGGCGGACATCACGGACGTTACCCGTGAGCGACTGCAAGGCGGGTGAGCGCCCTCCCAGCGCCAACATCACGCCCGTCAGGAACATGAACATCGAGAGCAGCAGCAGCGCGTGGGTCTCCAGGGAAACGTCGGTCATCGGCACGAGCCGCAGGTGGTAGAACGCCATCGAGATCGCGTTCATGCCCACATACATGCTGATCGGGGTGAGCCACTGATAGAATACGCGCAGGGATAGGGCGATCGACATCGCCGCGATCACGAGGAACAGGAGCATCCAGAACACGTCGCCGACGCTCATGCCCCCCCTCCCGACGCCGCACCGCCCGCCGCCACCGCGCCGTCCCCACCCATCTTCGCCATCCCCCGCCACACCACCGCGCCGTACGCCAGCGTCACCCAGGCCGACCCGGCCAGCACCGTCCAGGCCGCGCCCGCCATGCCGTGCGCCGGGATCAGCCAGCGGCCCATCGCCACCAGCAGGCCGGCGTTCAGGGCATGGATCACGAGCTGGGAGCGGAACGCCTGCATGGCGGTGGCCGGCGCGCCGAGCAGGCTGCCGAGGTTCATGATGCCGCCGCCGGCCATGATCAGCACGAAGAGATCGCCGCGCACCGCGTACTCGGCCCCGTAGACCAGGGTGAGCAGGGGGCCGCCCCACCAGCGGGCGACCGCCACGCCGGCCAGACCGAGCACCACACCCACGGCCATGAGCTTCCCAACCGTGTCGCGGAAGGCCCGCGCGTCCCCGTCGGCGTGGTTGCGGGCCAGCCGCGCGATGCTGGACTGGGACAGGGCCATCACCACCGTGTTGGAGACGAGCACCAGGTAGGCCATGGCCGAGAAGATGCCGAGCGCCTCCTCGCCCTGGGCGCTCTCCAGCATGGTGCGGGGCACCGTGTTGCGCAGCTGGATCAGCAGCATGACCACGCCCAGGGGCAGGGCCGTCCAGATGATCGCCTTGATCGCGCCGGGCCGCCACCGGGGGCGCAGGCTCCACTGATCGCCATCGCCGCCTTCCTCGCCGCCGTCCTTGCCGCGCGCCAGGGCGCGGCAGCGCGGCAGGTCGAAGACCAGCAGCGGCACGGCCCAGGCCACCGGCCACGCCACCAGCGCCGCGTTCAGGCTCCCGGTCCACCGGTACACGACGGCGAACAGGACGAGCGAGACGGCGCCGCGGATCATCAGCGAGCGGGCCATCAGGTCCATGCGCTCGCACTTCTGCTCCAGGCCGTAGAACACGTCGCCCACGCCGTCGACCACGCGCCCGATCCCGTACAGCACGATCGCCGCGACCTGGGCGCCGCTGTAGCCGGCCAGGCCGACGAGGACCGTCGCGGCCAGACCCAGGGGGGCCAGCAGGAGCTGGACGCCGAGGTAGTCGCGGAACGGGAAGCGGCCGCCCGCGTCGGAGACGAAGACGGCGCGCAGCTGCAGGTTGGCGAAGACCACCAGCGGCGTGGCGACGGTCGCGGCCAGCGACAGGCGGCCCACCTCCGCGGCCGAGCCCAGCTTGGTCAGCACCACGAGGATGCCCCACTGGCTGGCGGCGAAGACCGCGTTGCCGAGGAAGGTCCAGATGAAGTTGCGGCGCAGGGAGGGAGGCGGGGACGTCATCGCGCGGTCGGCCCGGACGGGGCGGCGGTCGGGGGCATCTCGGCCGCCTCGCGCGTCTGGCCCTGGAAGTCCGGCACCAGCCCCAGCAGCTGCTCCCAGCACTCGCGCATGTTGCCCGCGGCGGCGGCGGCGAGCAGCGCGTCCACGCGGGCGTCGATGTCGTGCACGCCGTTGACGCGGCGGGCCACCCGGATGCCGGGGTTGCTGGTGGGCTGCGGCTTCTCCTCGGGCGTCCACAGCTCCTCGAAGAGCTTTTCGCCGGGCCGCAGGCCGGTGTAGACGATGGGCACGTCGATCTCGGGCGTCAGGCCCGACAGCTGGATCATCTGCCGCGCCAGGGCGTCGATCTTCACCGGCGCGCCCATGTCCAGGATGAAGATCTCGTCGCCGGCGCCCATGCCCGCCGCGTAGAGCACCAGGTGCACGGCCTCGGCGATGGTCATGAAGTAGCGCTCGATGCGCGGGTCGGTGACGGTCACCGGGCCGCCGTTGCGGATCTGCTCCAGGAACAGCTCCACGACGCTGCCCGCCGATCCCAGCACGTTGCCGAAGCGGATGGTCGAGAAGTTCGTGCCGTCCGGCCGCCCGGCGCCCTGGGCGTGGATCACGCGCTCGGCGATCTGCTTGGTCGCCCCCATGACGCTGGTGGGGCGCACGGCCTTGTCGGTGCTGATCATCACGAAGCGCTCGGCGCCGTAGCGCTGCGACAGCCTCGCCATGGTGCGCGTGCCGCCCACGTTGTTGCGGATCGCCTCCACGGGGTGGAACTGCAGGATGGGCACGTGCTTGTAGGCCGCGGCGTGGAACACGAGCTGCGGCTTCCAGCGCGAGAACAGGGCGTCCATGCGCCCCTCGTCCTTGACATCGCCCAGGAAGAAGGCCAGCGCGGCGTCGGGCCGTCGTCGCCGCAGCTCCTGCTCGAGGCGGAACAGGCCGTTCTCGTCCTTGTCCAGGCAGACCAGCTGCCGGACCCCCTGGTCGACGATCTGCCGGCACAGCTCCGAGCCGATGCTGCCGGCCGCCCCGGTCACCAGCACGGTGCGCCCGTCGAGCAGCCGGCGGATCTCCGGCACGTCCGAGCGCACGACGCGCCGGTTGAGCAGGTCGTCGAGCGAGAAGTCCTGGATGCGCGTGACCGCCTCGCTGCTCTGCAGGACCTGCCAGATGTCCGGCGTCGTCTTCAGCGGCAGCCCGGTCTCGCGGCACAGCTTCACGATGCGGTAGAGCTGGGCCGTGGTGGCCGCCGGCATCGCCAGGATGACCGCTTCGGCCCCGGTGCGGCGCGCCACCTCGCCGATGACGTCGATCGGCGTGGCCACGCCCACACCGTGGATGGTGATGCCCTGCTTGAGCGGGTCGTCGTCGACGATGGCCACCGGCCGGTAGGCGTTCAGCTTGGCCGTGTTCATGGCCTCGAGCACGAGGTTGCAGGCCGTGCCCGCGCCCACGATGACCACACGCGTCCGCGGGCCGGCGTCGACCCGCCGCGACAGGTGGTCCAGGATGCGGTACGCGTAGCGGCCGACCGCGGCCAGCGCCATGCACAGCACGGTGTCGATGATCAGCACCGAGCGGGGGAAGGCCCCCTGGTAGGCCCACAGCAGGATCGCGGCGTCGAACGCCGAGCCGACCAGGATCGCGTTGATCAGCGGCGGCACGTCCCGCAGCCCGGCGAACCGCCAGGAGACCCGGTGCAGCCCGAAGGCGGTGAACACCACCAGGCGCACCGGCACGGCCACCAGCAGCATCGACCGCCACCACTGGGGCCACTTGTCGACCCGCTTCAGCCAGGACCACTCGAAGCGGATGACAAAGGAGAGGCTGACCGACAGGGCGGCGATCGCGCCGAAGAAGGCGAAGAAGAACAGCAGACGGTGGCGCCGGACCATGAGGCTCAGGGGTCCGGACGTCGGCGGGCGCAGCGCGCCGAGGGTCTTGCGGATGCGTTCGACCATGGGTTGGGACGCGGCCTCCGTACCGCGGGATCGCAGGTCGGAGGATAAGACGCAGGGCCGGGAAAATCCAGCGGGGATAAATCCTTCGGAGAGGCGGGGGCGCGCCCTACCAGCTGCGGACGGGGCCGGTGTCCAGGTGGACGAAGCGCGAGCCGGGGTAGTAGCCGACACCGCCGTTCTTCAGGTCGCGCGCGGCGCGGCGCAGCTGCGCCAGCTGGACGCCGGGTAGGCTCACGTCGGCGGCGCGGCCGTTGATGTGGTAGCTGTGCTTGGCCACGCCGGCGCCGCGGCGGCGCATGGCGGCGTTGGTGGCCGCGGAACGGTACCCGCAGACCACGTGGAAGGGCTCATCCGAACCGAGCGCCGACGCCGCGTCGTGCAGCAGGTCCAGCAGCTGGGGATCGATGGGCTTGATTTCGTCGTTGCGGTGGTCCCGCAGCAGGCGGTCGATGGCCGCCGTCGCGTCGGGCACCAGGAGGCCCTTCTCCCGGTAGGCGCAGGACAGCCGCTCGCCGGTGTTGACGTTGAGCAGCGAGATCAGGTGCGCGTCCGGCGCGCCGGGGATCCCGGTCACGGAAGGCTTGATCGCCGGCACGAGCGCCGGCGCGCCCAGGATCCCGCTGCCGCTCACCGAAGCGGCCAGGGGCAGGGGCGCGAGGCAGGCCAGGGCTACGCCTCCGAAGAGGCGCAGGAAGCGCCGCCGGTCGACGGCGTCGTTGTCGTTCAAGCTAGCCAAACAGGATGTCCCTTCACGATGCTGAGATCCTTGAGGACGCTACGACCGGCGGCTACCTGACTCTTCCTGGAGGAAGACGGGCAACGCAGAAAATGGGGCACCGGTTCCCGAAACGGGAATCCTCTTTTTTGCCCTATGGTTAGATCGGCGGCCATCCGGCGCTCCCCCAGTCGCTTGACAGCGGCCCCTCCCCCTGCGATTGATGAGGCGATACGCCCCATCAGCCCGTCGTCAGCCTTCCCGGGAGTTCCCGATGGCGTCCCCTCGCCAGCGCCGAAGCCTCAACATCATGCCGCTGTTGATGTTGCTGGTGGTGGTCCTGGCGGGCGCCGCCGGCTGGCGCTGGCACGCCTGGTCGCGGACGATCAACCTCATGCTGCCGGAGGACTCCCGGCCCGCCCGCATGACCTTCCCCGCCCAGGAACTCGACCGCGACGCCTTCGAGCTGGTCGCCAAGAGCCTGAATCTCGAATTCCGACGCAATTTCGATCACGTGGACCGCTTCCGCGAGGCCGGCCTCCGCTCCTACCGCGGTCCGGAGACCTGCCTGGTCTGCCACCGCGAGATCGAGTTCGAGAACACCTACGGTTTGCCACGCCGCGAGGACCTCATGAGGAACCTCACCGGCTCGGTCCACTACCGCTTCTTCAGCACGGACCACAAGAACGTGCGCGGCTTCAACGGGCGCTCGGCCGACGGCCTGCCGATGGGCATGCTCGACCGTCCCTGCCCCAAGCCGGGCTCCTTCGCAATGACCGCCTGGGCCGAGTGGGTCGTCAACACGCGGGGCGACACGCTCAGCGAAGGCTGCGGACAGTGCCACATCGGCGGCCAGGCGCAGGCCCCCCTCGGCGAGATCATGCCCTACTACAAGACGCTGCCCGAGGAGCGCGACGCCATCGACTGCCTGATCTGCCACGCCGCGGCCTACGACATGGACCGCAAGCAGGTGGTCCGCGACGCCAACGGCCGCCTGCGCTGGGACCAGGACCGCAGCCTGCGCGCCGCGCTCTCGGTCGAGACGCCGTCGTCCCGGTCCTGCCTGCGCTGCCACCAGCACAACCTGGGCGGCGATGTCTACGTCGACGCGAAGGACCCGTCCTTCATGCCCTCGCGGCGCGCGTGCGGCGACCGCTACCCCCGCGTGATGCACCCCGGCTCCAAGCGCGGCACCCCGTACTCGCCGTCCTGGGACGTGCACGCCGCCGCCGGCCTGGCCTGCCTCGACTGCCACCCCACCGAGGGTCACCGCATCGCCAAGGGCACACACACCACCACGATGATGGCCAACGACCTGCCGGACGTCGAGGTGTCCTGCGAGCGCTGCCACACCGACGCGCCCCACGAGGCCGAGTCGCGCACCGCCCGCGTCCTGAACGAGCACGGGGCGTGGGTCGCCTGCGTCACCTGCCACATCCCCAGCCTCCACCCCGACAACGTCACGCGGCGCGACTTCTCGCGCACCGCCCTGGAGCCGGAGCAGGGCCTCCACCTCGCCCGCGACGACCAGAAGCTGACCGACCCGGGCGAGGGCCTCGCCTACGTCTGGTGGAACGGCGACGCCACCTTCCTCGGCAACCCGATCGGCGAGAACCCCGAGGGCACGTGGCGCTTCTACACGGCGCCTCACCGCTGGCCGGAGTGGGAGCAGTACGATTACGAGGGCTGGTACGAGCGCGTGATGCGCCCGGCGGCGGCCGCGGGCCGGCCGAGCAAGCTGTACGTGATGAAGCGCTTCAACGGGCGCCAGCACATCGACCTGCAGAACGCCGGCCCCTTCGGCGGCATGTTCGTGCCCTACAACCTGCCCCTGTACTACCGCGACGGCGATCCCGACGCCGCCGCCCGCGCCGAGATGGACAAGCCCATGATGCGGATGATGTACGGCCGCCTGTTCCAGTACTACCTGATGAACCGCTTCATCGGCTACCTGGACGTCCCGGGCTGGAACATCCAGGCCTACGGGGACGTCCGCGCCGGGCGCCGGGTCGAGCCCCGCTGGCTGCCCGAGGACGCTATGCTCGAGGTCAGCCACGCCGTCCGCCTCAAGGGCGCCTTGAGCTGCCGCGATTGCCACAACCATGACGGTGGTATGGCTTCGTTCCTGCCTTGAACTCGCGATACTTACTGCCTATGTGTATGAATGTGGATATTATTACGTAGATTCTGCAATCACAGCCCTCCCGTGACATAATTCGGACATTTTTAATCCTATTGTGCTAACATGGATACTTCCGGCGGCGGGGGCCTCTACCCCGACGTCTTCGACCCGCACCCGACCGGCCCCACCGCGGAGGCTCGACCACATGGCACCCACGATCCACAGCATCCGGAACCTCGCCGCCGCCTGCGTCCTGTTCGCGGCCATCGGCGGCATCCCCGCCGGACGAGCCGACCCGGCCGACACGGGCTGGTCGCCGGACTTCGGCGCCCCGGGGCTCACCGGCGACACCGCCGGCGGCTGGAGCGCCGTCAGGTCCGTCGTCGACTGGAACGGCACGTTGGTCGTGGGCGGGAACCTCACGCACGCCGGCGGCGCGCCGGTGCGCAACATCGTCGCCTGGAACGGGTCGGAGTTCGCCACGCTGGGCGACGGGCTCGACGGCACCGTCACCTCGCTGGCCGTCGTCGGCACGACCCTGTACGCGGCCGGCGAGTTCACGGCCTCGGGCGCCACGCCCCTGCCCAACGTCGCGCGCTGGACTGGCTCGGCCTGGGTGGCGGTCGGCTCTGGTCCGCCCGACGACGCCACCGATCTGGTGCTGGTCGCGGACGGCTCGACGCTCCTGCTGCTCGGCGGGTTCACCTCCGTCGACTCTCCGGCGGTAGCGGCCAAGTGCATCGCCGCCTGGGACGGCGCGGCCTGGGGCGACGTGGGCGGCTTCGCCGGCGCGGAGTTCGGGCGCCTGCGCGCCGCGGCGCGCGTCGGCGCGACCCTCTACGTAGGCGGCTACTTCGACGACGAGAACGCCTGGAACTACCTGAACGCCTGGGACGGGGCGGCCTGGACCTACGACGTCGCCGATCTCGACGGCGAGGTCCAGCTGCTCGCTGCAGTCGGAAGCGACCTCTACGTCTACGGCTACTTCTCGTCCGCCGACGCGGGCAGCATCACCGTCCTGAACCTCGCCCGCTGGGACGGTTCGGCGATCCACCCCTTGACCGACGACGTCTCCGACGTCCTCGGCATGGGCGAGGACGACGGCCAGCTCTTCGTGGTTGGCGCCTTCTACAACCACCCGGGCCCGGCCAGCTCCCACTGGGACGGCTCCGGCTGGAACGCGGGGCCGGACCGCATCTGGGGCCAGTTCGGCGCGAACCTGACCTCGTTCGCGCGCCTCGGCGGCGACCTGTTCCTGGCCGGCAACCTCCAGGGCTTCTACGACTATGCCGACGGCGGCGTGATCAAGGGCGGCAAGAGCATCCTGGCCTGGGACGGCGTGAGGTTCCGCGCGATGGGCCCGGGCTTCGGCGTCGCGGATGAAGGCTACGTCTACGGCCTGAAGGAGTACGGTGGGCGGCTCGTCGCCACGGGGAATTTCAAGATGATCGGCGAGCTCGGGGGCGCCCAGGGGATCGCCGCCTGGGACGGCACCCAGTGGAGCCGTTTCGGGACCGGGCTGAATGATCCGCTCGGCAACCCTTCCGGCGACCAGCTCGCGACCTGGAACGGGAAGCTGGTGGTCTCGGGCTACTTCACGGGCGCCGGCGCCGTCGCCTCCCGCAACATCATCGCCTGGAACGGCGCGGGCTGGGAGGGCTTCAACGGCGGCTTCGTCGGGCAGGGCGCCCGCATCGTCGATGTCGGCGGGCAGCTCGTCGCGGGCGGTCTGCTCCAGAACGAGGTCGGCTCCGGCGCGCCGCTCGGCCACGTGGCCCTGTGGACCGGCGCCCAGTGGCAGACCGTCGGCACGATTGCTCCGTCCGCCGGCGCCTCGGCCCTCCGCCTCGAGGTCTGGAACGGCAACGTCGTCTGCGCCGGGCCGTTCTCCAGTATCGACGGCGTCCCCGCCCAGAACGTCGCGTAGTGGGACGGCGCGAACTGGAGCCCGATGAGCTTCGGCCTGAACGGTCGCGTCAGCGCCCTCGGGGTCCACGCCGGCGATCTTTACGCCTCGGGCGACTTCACGGCGAGCGGCGCGACCCCGCTGCCGGGCCGGATGGCGCGCTGGGACGGGAGCGCCTGGGTGGGCGTGGGCGCCGGGCTCGACTACTACGCCGACGCGATGACCTCGGCGGGCGGCAAGCTGATCGTCCTCGGAGCGTTCAGCAACGCGGGCGGCGCTCCGGCCAACCGCCTCGCCGCGTGGGACGGCGCGGGCTGGTCGGCTCTCGGCAGCGGTCTGGGCCAGGGGATCGGCGGCAACAACCTCGGCGGGCTCGACCTGGCGCCCTACGACGGCGACCTGTTCGTGGGCGGGTTCTTCAACACCGCGGGCGACAAGTCCGCGCAGAAGATCGCGCGCTGGGAGCTGGGAGTCGCGACGGATGTCAGGCCGGATCCCGTCGATACCGGGTTGCGGATCTCGGCCCTGTCGCGCAACCCCAATTCGGACCGCTTCAGCTTCCTGATCCAGGTGCCGGCGGACGGCCACGTGGACGCCGGGGTGTTCGACCTCCGCGGCCGCCAGATCGTGCGGCTGCTGTCGGGCCGGCTGGCAGCCGGCGAACATCGCGTGAGCTGGGACGGACGCGACGGGTCGGGGGCGCCGGCGAGCGCCGGCGTCTACTGGGTCCGCGTGGTCACGTCCGAGGGGCAGACGAGCCGCAAGGTGGTCTGGTTGCGTTGAGAGGGGAGCGGGGAGTTCAGACGCAGCCGTCGGCCCGGGGCAGCCCTGCGTACCGGCAGGCGCCGTGGGCGGGGCCCTTCGGGAACAGCTCGTAGATACGGCTCAGCGGCAGGCCGGTCTCCTGGCAGAGTCGACGGACCATCGGGGCCCGGTCGACGCGCAGCCAGTAGTCACGCAGATATTCCAGGACCCGCCAGTGCTCGGCGGACAGCTCCGTCAGTCCGTCGGCCGCGGCCATGGCGGTGCCGATCGCCGGAGTCCAGTCGTCGGGGTGCAGCATGAAGCCGTCGGGATCGACGGTCACGCGCACGTCGCCGTGCCGGAAGAGCCTGGGTTCGCCGCTCGTCATGCCGCCACCCCTCTGGTGTTGGGAGCAGCGAACGTTATCACCGTTCACGTGTCGGATCAAGACGGAGTGCCCGCCGGATCGACCTCGGAACGTCGATGTTGGAAGTGCGACCGTATTTGTGCTAACATCAGGTGGTCGGGGTCGATCGACGCCAGCACGTGCGCACACTCGAGGCTGGCAATGAAATTCATGTTCGTTCTTGTGCTGATCGCTCTGGCGACGCCGGCGTACGCCGTCACGGTATCCGGCCATGTCACGCTGGAGGGCGGCGGCGCCCTGGCCGGCGCGACCGTGCGCATCGGCGAATGGTCGGCCGTCACCGAAGGCGACGGCGCCTACACGATCGACGGTCCGGCCGCCGGCGCCTACGACGCCCGGGTCTCGGCACACGACTGCTACAACCGCCGCCGCACCGTCGTGCTCGTCGAGGGAAGCAACACCTTCGACGAGACGCTCGTCGCCTCCTCCGAACTGGCCGACATGGCCGGCCTCTGGCTGTTCGACGATGCGGAGGTCGTGCCGTTCGGCACGCTCGGCAACGACCTGGCGCTGGTCGGCTCGGCCCAGCCCATCGTCGCCCCGGGCGGCGGCGGCGTGAACATCGGCATCGGCAGTTACTACCGCTGCTACCACGACATGCCGCCCAACGGCGGCGGCAGCTACGTCAACCAGTACACGGTCACGATGGACATCCGCATCCCCCAGACCGGGCGCTGGTACAGCCTGCTGCAGACGAGCGCGACGAACGTGAACGACGGCGAACTGTTCATCAGCCCCGGCGGCGCCGTGGGCGTGGGGGCGACCGGCTATTCGAGCTACGCGCTCGCGCCCGGCGAGTGGTACCGCCTGGCCGTCTCCGTGAAGCTCGGCAACCACTACACCTACTATCTCGACGGGCAGCTCCTGCTGGCGGGCGTCAACCAGCCCGTCGACGGCCGCTTCTCCCTGGAGCCGGCCGGCGGCCTCAACCAGGTCCTCTTCTTCGCCGACGAGAACGGCGAGGACAACGCCCTGGACATCGGCGAGGTCGGGATCTACGCGCGCGACCTGACCGCGCCCGAGATCGCCGCCCTCGGCGGGTACGGCCACCAGGTGGCTCCTCCAGACTACAACCGGCTGCCCTACCTGCAGGCGCCAGCGGCCACCTCGATGATCGTGAACTGGCACGACGCCTCCTCGACGACGACGCGCGTCGAGTACGGCACCACGCCGGCGCTCGGCCAGACGCAGAACGGGACGAGCGAACTGATCGGCGGCCCCTACCGCTGGCACACGGTGAAGCTCGCCGACCTGCAGCCGGGCACCGACTACCACTACCGCACCGTCAGCGGCGGCGGCTCGTCGGAGATCTTCACCTTCCGCACGCTCCCGGCCGCCGGTTCCACGGAGAAGATCCGCCTGCTGCTGCTCAGCGACACCCACTCGGACACGCAGACGGCCGTCAACCGCGTGATCGCCGGCGCCGAGGACAAGCTCGTGGAGCTGTTCGGACCCGACCTGCATCGCGACGCGGCGCTGGTCGTGCACTCCGGCGACCTGGTGATGAGCGGGTCGACGGTCGGTCAGTACGCCTCGCAGTTCTTCGTGCCGCTGTCGCCGCTGTCGAACCGGATCCCGGTGATGACGACGCCCGGCAACCACGACCTCGAGAGCGCCAACTACTACGGCTACATGAAGTACGACGACGTGTCGGGCTTCCCCTCGCAGACCACCCTGTTCGAGCGCATGTGGTCGATGAAGGTCGGCAACGTCATGATCATCGCCGTGAACTCCAACATCGTCGTCCAGTCCGGTGACATCCAGAAGGCCTGGCTGCAGCTGAAGATCCAGGAGGCCGACGCCGATCCCGATGTCGATTTCATCCTCTGCATCTGCCACCACCCTCCCTTCAGCGAGCTCTGGTACGACGCCAACACCTACGACGCCGGACCCAACTACGTCCGCGACCACGTGCTGCCCGTCCTGTCCCAGTCGGCCAAGTCCGCTCAGCTCACCTACGGCCACACCCACGGCTACGAGCGCGGCACCATCGCCGCCGCCTCGGGCCAGGGAGGCCTGCGCATCACCTGCGGCGGCATGGGCGGCGGCGACACCGACCGCTGGGGCGAGTTCACGAACGTCGACGACGCGCGGATCCACGTCGCCCACGACCATTACGGCTTCCAGATCGTGGAGGTGGATCCGGTCGCCCGCACCTACGACAGCTGGATGTACAGCCTGGGCAATGCGGACCGCCTGCGCGACGCCGAGCTGCTGGACCACTGGCACCGTCGGCTCGATCAGCCGGCGCCGTCGGCGCCGTCCTGCCTCGCCGCCGGCGCTCCGGCCGGCGCCGCCGTGCGGTTCACGGCCTCGCCGTTCACGGGCGCCGACGAACACATGTCCTCCCGGTTCCAGGTGACGGCCACGCCCGGCGATTTCTCCGCGCCGCTGTTCGACGTGTCCCGCGAGTGGAAGAACGTCTACGACGACACGGGGGCCCCGCTGTGGGAGCCCATCGACCTGAACGCCGGCCTCGACCTGACCCGGCAGTCGCTGGCGTCCGGCTCCTTCGTCGCAGGGCACGTCTACGGCTGGCGTGTGCGCTACCGCGACCGCAACCTGCAGTGGAGCGACTGGTCGTCGGAGGGCGTCTACACGCACGCGCCGCTGGACCTCCGCGCCGAGTTCACGGCGGATGCGACGGACGGCGACGCGCCGCTCGCGGTGCGTTTCACGGACCTGTCCGTCGGCTCGCCGACCGCCTGGAGCTGGGACTTCGAGAACGACGGCGTCGTCGACAGCGTCGAGCGCGATCCGAGCCGCGTCTTCGCCGCCCCCGGCGTCTACACGGTCAAGCTGACGGTCGTCGACGGCGGCGTCCCCTACACGGAGACCAAGGCCGGCTACATCACGGCGTCCACGACCGTCGGCGCGGATCCGCAGGCGCCGCCGCCGGCCTTCGCCCTCGCCCAGAACCGGCCCAACCCGTTCAATCCGCTCACCTCGATCGAATTCAGCCTGCCCGCCGAAGGCCCGGTCCGCCTCGCCGTCTACGACCTGCTCGGCCGCTGCGTGAAGACGCTGCTGTCCGGCGAGCGGTTGGCGCCCGGCACGCACAGCCGCCAGCTCCGGGCCGACGATCTGGCCTCGGGGACCTACGTCTGCCGGCTGCAGGCCGGGTCGCTCATCCAGAACCGCAAGATGACGATCCTGAAATGAAGGCCTGACGGCCCCGGCCGGTGCGCGCACCACAAAAGGGAGACCCGGCTCGCGCCGGGTCTCCCCCGAAGAGTGGAAGCGTCAAGTAGGACGGGAATCTATCGGTACAACGTCTTCACCGAGCCCCAGGTCATGTCCTCGTTGGCGACGGTGCCGAGGTCCTGGAACGTGATGTTGGCCCAGTCGACCTGGACGTAGCCGTTCGGGTCGCCCTGCTGCAGGAAGTGCAGGAAATCGCCGCCGACCTGGAAATCGTTCAGCAGGCCCCACAGGCCGTGCGGGGGATCCTCGGCGGGGTTGCCCATGCCGAAGGTCAGCACGCCGCTGGTGTACTCCGTGCCGCCGATGGTGACCTTGTACTCGATGGTCGCCGGGTCGGTCGAGATCAGGCCGTTGGGCAGGTAGATGATCTCGGCGTGCACGGTCTCGCCCTTCACGTAGTGCAGGCCCTGCGAGCCGGTGAAGGAGTAGAAGGGCAGCCGGCCGCCGAAGCAGGCGATCTCGCCGTCGTTGGTGCGGAAGTTGAAGGTGCCGCCCACGGCGTGCGACCACCAGGGAGCCACGGCCAGGCTGGCCTCGGCCTCGCCGGTGCCGCTGATCGTCAGGTCGCAACCGAAGGCGAAGCCGTCGCCGTTGGCGAAGTCCTGGGCGACGCCGCCGGTGGCGAAGCGCCAGTTGTGGCGGCTGCCCCAGCCCGCGCCGCAGAACTGCTTCTGCTCGTGGATGGAGACCAGGGACGAGTAGTTGTTGGTGCTGGTGACGACGCCCAGGGGGCAGTCGTTCCAGATCCGCTCGGTGATCACGGCGCCGGTGGGGATGTCGGTGGCCAGGGCCACGGACGACACCGCCACGAGCAGCGCCAGCAGCATCAGCTTGTGGGTCGTCTTCATGTTGGATCTCCTTGTTGTCGAGCGTTCACGCGTGAAACAACTTTCGTTCATTCCGAGTAGTGTCGTCGTCCCTCCCTTCCTGCCGCGATCCCATGCGCGTCTTCCCCCTCAGCGCACCAGGATGCAGCGTTTCCAGGTCTTCTCACCTGCGGACTCCAGGGAGTAGAAATAGGTCCCGCTCGGCAGGCCTGCCAGGTCCAGCGTGACCGTATGCCCTCCCTTGTCCCGCGACTCCTCATCGTAGGACCGCACCAGCCGTCCCCTGGCGTCGTAGACGGCGAGCCGGGCCGGGCCGGGCCGCGTCAGGGTGTAGGCCACCGTCGTGGTGCCGGCGAACGGGTTGGGGGTGTTCTGCGCCAGCTCGAGGCCCGTATCGGCGTCCTGCTCGACGGCCACGGCCGCCGCCGCCGTGAAGCCGGCCAGCTCCAACCCGCGGCACACGTCCTGGTTGCCGCCGATGCGGTCCCACACGGCGCCGGTGCGGTAGTTCTCGATCATCATGATGATGGGACCCTGGTCGATGCCCAGGTAGTCCTGCGCCCACCAGAACCGGCCCAGGTTGAAGGCGTCGGTGAAGCCGTATTCCCCCCACAGCGCGAGGCGGTAGGAATCCCAGAACTTGTGCAGCGTCGGGATGACGACCTCGGGCGCGAAGGCGATCGAGCCGCCCGCCGCCGTCGGGGCGATCGTGCCGTTGTCGTTCTGGCCGGGGGGGGCGCCGTGAGCCACATAGCCGTCGGGGTCGATCGACGCCGTCAGCCCCCAAACGTCCCCCCCGTAACCCACGAAACCGCCGGGATTGGCGATGCAGTACTGGCGCGCCGCCAGCGACGCCCGCCGCGAGTTCTCGTGGTAGGTGATGCCCTTGTTCCTCATGTAGGCGTCCTGGATGTTCCGGAAGTCGATCCAGCAGTGGCTGTATTGGTGTCCGAACAGCGGCGGGAATATCACGTAGGTCTGACCGTACTGCGTTCCCCACCAGTAGCCGGTGGTCCAGTAGTACCACGTCCAATTGGGCACCGGGTGGGTCGGCGAGCCGATGGCCAGGATGTAGAGGATCATCGCCTCGTTGTAGCCGACCCAGTCGCCGAAGCTCGCGAAGCCGGTCACGGGGTCCCACCCCATGCGGATGCCGTTGCCGCCGTTGCGCATGAATTCCCAGTCCACGCGGTGGTAGATCGAATCGCAGAGGGCGCGCAGGTGGGTCTCCTGCTCGTTTGTGCCGTCGAAGAACTCCTTGGCGTCGAGGATGCCGGCGATCAGCAGCGCCGTGTCGATCGACGACAGCTCCGAGTTCCAGGTGCGGACCCCGGTGTTCATGTCCAGGAAGTGGTAGAAGAAGCCCTTGTAGCCGTTGACGCCGGACTGGGCCGTGCCCTGGGGCACGGTCCAGAGCTTCTCCAGGCCGCGGATGATGCGGTCGCGGGCGACGGTGCGGGAAACCCAGCCATGTTCGACGCCGATGCAGTAGGCCGAGTAGCCGAAGCCCACCGAGGCGATGCTGCACTGGGACCAGTCCTGGCTGCCGTCCTTGATCAATCCGGAAGCTGCGCTGGCCTCTTCCCAGAAGTAATCGAAGGCGGTGTGCTGCAGGGTGTCGAGGAGCGCGGTCGTGGTCAGGGCGCGGGCGGCGGGAACCGGCGCCAGCATGGCGGTCGCGGCCAGCGCCAGGATCGCGGTCGCAGTCGCGGCGCGTCTCCGGTCGTGAGCGGGTGGTCCTGATCTGAGCATTGCAGCCTCTCCTTGCAGCATGGCTAGAACTTGACGAGCAGCGTCAAGCGGTGCGTACCCTCGAGATATTCGTGGCTCGCCCACGCGTAGTCGAACTGGTAGCGGTTCGCGCCGAGATCGCCGCCGACGCCGAAACCGCCCGTGAAGCCCTGTGCGGAATCCTCCTGGAAAAGCGCCTGGTACCCCAGCCGCAGGGCGAACATCTCGCGCCACGCCCACTCCGCGCCCAGGTTGACGCTCTCGGAGTTGTCGTTCGGGTGCAGGGCGTCGCAGACGAACAGCAGCCGGTTGTCGTCGTCCAGGCAGACTGGGGTGCAGATGCCGAGACGGAAGAGGATCGGCACCGGGAAGCGGTCGGTCGACTGCTCGCCGGGCAGGGCGCTGTTGTCGCCGTGGACGTCGGGATCCTCGTCGTACTGGATGGCGAGATCGCGGCCCGCGAAACGACCCTGCGTGCCGATGTTCGACAGGCAGAAGCCGAGGCTCGTTCCGCCTTCGGTCAGCCGGTAGTGGCTGCCGGCGTTGAAGGTCAGCACGCTGCTGGACGTGTGCCAGATGCGCTCGTTCACGTAGTTCACTTGGACGCCGGCCGTGAACCGGCTGGTGATGCGCCGGCCGTAGCCGAGGCCGAGCGCGGCGCTGCCCGCATCGTATTTCTCGCCCGTGCCCAGGGGGTGGTCGACGGTGCGGACGTCGATATCGCCGGAGTTCAGCGCCGTCACGCTGGCGAACAGGTTGCCGCCGCCGGCGGGCAGCACCGCCGCCGCATAGTCGTAGCTGATGTCCGCGAACCAGAAGCTGTGCGTGAACTGGATCTCGGCCGACTCGGGCGCGCCGATGGCGCCCGTGTTGAAATACACGGACTCGACGCCGCCGACCAGACCGACGCCGGCGTTGCCCATGCCGACGTGCCGGGCGCCGGGCTCGATGCCCAGGAACTGGCCGATGGTCGTGCCGACCTTCGACTGGGCCTGGGCCTGGCCGCTCAGGAGCACCGGGATCGCCGCCAGGGCCAGAACTGCTCGCTTCATGTTTCTCCTCGCGCTCATTTGATGACCGCGAACTTTCCGGTGTATTCCCGCGCGTCGTCGGTGCGGACGTGGTAGATGTACAGGCCCGGCGCGACGTCGAGGTTGTCCTTGGTCCTCAGGTTCCACGCCACGTAGCCGTCCATCGAATTCTCGTTGCGCAGCGTCTGCACCAGGTCGCCGCGGACGGTGAAGATCCGGATCGTGCAGGTGGAGGTCAGGCCGCGGAACTCCAGGCGCCGCTCGCCGCGTCCCGAGATCGCGTACCGCTCCGGCTCGAAGCTCGCCGAGGCGATGTAGGGGTTCGGCACGACGTAGGGGGCGAAGGCCGTCGCCGTCGACTCGTCGATGCGGGCGCCCGTCGTCGTGAAGACGAAGACGTCGTCGGCCGCCAGCGGCCGCGTCAGCCGCAGCGTGAACTCGTCGCCGGCGTTCGGCGGGGAGGTCGGCGCGACGGCGCCGGCCGCGAGCTGGAAGCGCCAGGTGACGTACGGCGTGGCGGGAGCGTCCGGCAGGTACGTCACCACGTCGACGATGTCGTTCGCGCTGCTGATGGTGCCGTTGCCGTCGACGTCGCGGAACCGGAAGTTCAGCGGGAGCTCCCCCTCGCGGGTCAGCGCCGCGATCGTGAACTTGGCCGGGCGCGCCGGCCAGAACGGCATCGGGATGGAAGTGTCGGCATTGGCGTCGGCGAAGCGGATCACGATGTCGTCGGGGAAGCCCGGCCTCAGGCGGTTGATCGGCAGCACGTCCTGGTAGAGCGTGGACAGCACGGCGTCGGTGTCGCTCTCCGGCGTGAAGCGCGAGACGGACGTGTCGGGCTTGACCACCCTCTGCGAGACCACCAGGGGCAGCAGGCCGGCGCCGATCTGCCCGGTGCCCGAGCCGGTGAAGTCCTCGCCCGTCGTGAAGAGGACCTCGCCCGCGGTGCTGTCGACCAGCGCGTAGCTCGTCGCGCGCAGGCTGTCCGGGGACGGGGTGGCGAAGCGGACCTTGAACAGGTGTCCGTCGGGGACGATGTCGGAGTTCACGACCGCGACGGAGATGGAGCCCAGGGCGCGCCCGGCCACCTGAGTGGCCGTGTCCGCTGTCGCGGGCACGTACCCCAGTGCGCGTGGATCGGGACGCACCGCCACCACGTTGGGCGGCAGCACGAGCCCTCCTCGCGGGGTCCGCGAGGGTGCGATGGCGTTCTCCGACGGGTAGAAGTCGAAGCTCTCGGAACCGTAGTCGTAGGCCGTGACCGCGTAGTAGTACTGCTGGCCGTTGGTCACGCTGAAGTCGGTCCAGGTGTGGGTCAGGCCGCTGTCGGTGCCCAGGTAGTAGGCGACGCCGTCCACGACCTGCGTGGAGAAGCCGCTGCGCCCGTCCACGAGGTCGTACTGGGCGATCGGCCGCCCGTTGCCGATGGGTCCGCTGCCGGTGCCGGTGGTGATCACCTGGGGATCCACGAAATCCGGGTCGGTGGCGCGGTAGACGCGGTAGCCCTCGAAGTCGAACTCGCCGGTCACGGGATCGGCGCCGCGTTCGGCCAGATCGTTCCAGGACAGCCGCACGAAGCCGTCGCCGGACTCCGCCGTGACGACCGGCACCGCCGGCGGGACCGCGAACCGGTAGTTGGCGTCGTAGATCCGCTGCACCGTGCTCACGCCGCGCCGCAGCTCCTCCAGGTCGGCGCCGTAGGCCAGCGCCAGGCTGAAACGCTCGGTCTGGCCGGCGCGCAGCTTGAAGGGGCCGGAGGCGAAGAAGAAGCCGATGTTGTAGTTGGAGGCCAGCGGCTGCCCGAAGCGCACGGCCGGGTCGGGGTCGGTGAACTGCTCGTACAGGCGGCGCGGCCAGTCGTCGCTGTCGGTGAAGAAGACGATGCCGTCGGTGGTCTGGTCGGGATTGCCCTGCCCGGCGCGGATGCGGTTGATGCGGAATCCGGTCAGGCCGATCTGGTCCGACTCGTTGAGGTCGGTGCCGTCGAAGTTGGGTTCGCCCTCGGTCGGCATGCCGTCGCCCTCGCCCGTGTCGCCGGAGTCGTCGAGGCCGTCGGTGCCGACGTCGTGGTTGGCGGCCACCCAGTCCAGATCCTCGTCGCCGGTCCACCAGAGGCCGGCGACGTAGGCCGGCGTCTCGGCCAGCGGGCCGTACGTGATCTCGAAGCGGGCCAGGTCGTAGTTCGCCGCCATGTGGTCGGCGATGGCCTGCTGGCCCGTGATCAGGACGCCGGGGCCGCCTTCGCGCCGCTCGTCGACGAAGCCATCCTCGTCGTTGTCGATGACGTCGAGGGGATTGCCGGGCGTTTCCATGAAGGCGTAGCCGAGGTAGCCGGTTCTGGCGCAGGAGCTGGTCAGGTCGCGTCCGTGGCCGTAGCGGTCCCAGGTATAGACCAGATTCAGGATCTGGTCGTCGAAGGTGCGGTCGAAGAAGGCGTTGTCGTCGTCGGATTCGTAGATGCCGTCGCAGGAGAGGCCGGAGCCCCCCACGCCGGAATCCATGTACAGCCCGAAGACGATGTTGTCGTCGTAGTCGGTGGTGCTCTCGTTCGTGATGTCGTAGTGCCAGAAGATCACGTTGCGCGACTGCGGGTTGGCCCACTGGAAGCCGCGGACCTCGATGCGCAGGCCCAGGCCGTTGCGCGTGGAGTCGCGCGAGTCCGGGTAGAAGGGCCAGGCGTCGTAGTAGTCGTCGTCCAGGACCACGTAGCTCTCCTGGTCCGCGACGATCTGCTTGCCGAAGTAGCCGTTCCAGGCGTCGGGCCAGCCGGGATCGTCGGGGTCGTCGAGCCGGTCGAGCCACGCGTCGGGCCAGGTCCGCGGGTCGTTGCTGATGGCGGGGGAGCGGCCCGGGTTGAGGTCGGGATCCGGCTGCAGGTAGCCCGGCCGCGGCTCGAAGCGCATCACCTGGTTGGTGAAGGGACTGATGCCCTGGCGCTCCCGGAAGCCGGTCTCCATGATGTACGACTCGGTGCCGGTGGACTGGAGGATCTTCGCCAGCACGAACGGCGTGATGCCGTCGCTGTAGTTCATGCCGCTGCCCTTGGGCACTTCGGCCGAATGGAAGACGCTCAGGTCGACGTTCTGGGGGTTGGCGGGATAGTCGCCCACCATGCCGTAGTTCCAGAAGAGCGTGCGCATGTTGTTGGCGTCGTGCTGTCCCGAGCGCTCGTAGGTGTGCCGTCCGCGCTGGTCCTGGGGCACGGGGGTGGGGACGTCGGCGGCGGCCGCCGACGCCAGCGTCAGGAGCGCCAGGAGCGCGGCGAGACCGGACCCTGCCGACCGCGCCCGCGACGCGTTCACGTGACTGACCATCCTGGAGGACCTCCGTTCGCGCATCACAGCAGACCTCCCGTGAACCTGACGCCGATCTCGATGCGGCGAGGCGGGTAGAACCTGGTCGGGTTGGCCAGCGTGGCGCGGTCCAGGTCGGGGAAGCGGGAATAGTAGGGACTGCCGGTGTCGGCGAAGATCCCGCCGTTGAAGTACCGCGTGTCGAACGCGTTGAAGACGCGCAGGAAGGCGCTGGCGCCGTCGCCGAACTCCCTCTCGGCGCGCAGGTCCACGAGCATACCGCCCGGCTTGGTGGCCGAGTTGGTGTCGAGCCCGCCGCCGTATCCCCGCTCGATCACCGGCGTGTAGGGCTGGCCGCTGACCAGGCGCACGACCGTGCTGATGTTGAGACCCGCGCCCGCGGCCAGGGCGGCCGTCAGGTTCAGCGTGTGTCGCTGGTCCCAGTTGAAGGGCGCCAGCCGGGGCTGGGCGTCCTCGCCGTTGGTCGCCCGCGTGAAGGTCTCGTAGGGGTCGCTCGAGTTGCCCATCGCCCGCTGCCAGGTGTAGTCGAGCGAGACGCTGGCCGGGCCGAGCCGGCGGTGGTCGAGGCCGACGGTCACGCCGAAGACGCTGCCGAAATCGACGTTCGTGAGCCGCGCGTACGGCACCCCCATGTAGGTGTCGACGAACTCCACGCCGAGCAGGTCGCGGATGTCCTTGTAGAAGGTCGTCACCTCGAAGCCGAAGTCCTGGTCCAGGGCGTGCTTGTAGCCGATCTCGTACTGCACGGTGGTCTCGGGCCTGACGTCGGGATTGCCGAGCACGCCCAGGCGGGACTCCTGTCCGGCCTGCAGGTTGGCCACCGCATCGTAGTTGGCGTTGCTGAAGATGGTGCCGATGGCGGGGAACTGCCGGAAGTGCCCGTAGGCGAAGTGGATCGCCGCGTAGTCCTCGATCGGATAGGCGATGCCGATGCGCGGCGAGACGGAGGTCTTGACCGACGTGTCCTGCGGGTGCGACAGCGGCGCCCCTTCGATCGCGTTCGCGGGGTTGGCCAGATCGCTGGGGATCGTCGCCCTGGCGTCGAAGTACTCGAAGCGCAGGCCGGCGCGCACGGTGAGGTCCGGGTATTCCACCTGGTCCTGCAGGAAGGCGGCGCCCATGATCGGGTGGTAGGACTGGATCGGCAGGAAGTTCGGCGGGTTGTCGATGTACCGGGTCAGGTGCTCGACGACCTCGCCGTCGACGTTGTCGCTGGTGAAGACGAGGTGGCCGGGCGTGCCGTACCTCACCACGGGGTTGCTGACCTCGAAGCCCGTCTTGAACTGGTGCTCGCGCGTCGCCATGGTGACCAGCGACCCCTTGAACACCCAGTCGTCGGTCTTCTGGTAGAACCGCGTGAAATCGTAGCCTTCGACGACGGCGCCGTCCTCGTAGTTGGCGTTGCCGTCGGCGGCGCCGGCCGAATCGTAGCGGGCGTCGTAGACGTCGTCGAAGACGAAGTGCTCGTACTTGACCAGGTTCTGGCGGATGTTCAGCTCCGCGTACGTGTTCTCCCCGAAGGTGTGGGTCACGTCCAGACCGTGGGTGATGGAGAACCGGTCCTGGGAGGAGAGTCCGTCGGGATTGAAGCGGAAGGCCCAGTTGTTGCCCTGGCTCTCGTTGAGGCCGACCAGGGCCTGGTAGTTGAGCTTCGTCCCCTCCAGGGAGCTGTTGGTCAGCTTGACCACGCCGCTCCACTCGCGGTTGAAGCCCAGCGGCACCTCCTCGCCGTCGCCGGTGGGGTTGAAGACCAGGTTCCCGTAGTCGTGGTCGTCGGTGGGCAGGAAGCGCCGCGTCGCGTAGATGTAGTCGTTGAAGAGGGAGCGGCGCACGCTCGCCAGGAACACCGTATCGCGCCACGGCGTGGGGCCGCTGACCGACGCCTGGTAGTTCTGGATCCCCGTGGGGTGGATCGTCTCGTCGGCGCGCCGGGCCCCGGAGCGGCCGGGGAAGAAGAAGCCGCCGGTGTAGGCCTCGCCGTTCCAGCGGAACTCCTCGGTGCCTTCCTTCAGCACGGCGTTCACGACGCCGCTCATCGCCTGCCCGTACTCGGCGTCGAAGGTGCCGCTGATGACCTGCACCTCCTGCAGGAGCGAGCGGTCGACCGAGACGATGGACCGGTTGTCGAAGGCGTTGTTCACGCTGACGCCGTCGACCTGGTACTGGACCTCGCCGCTGCGCCCGCCGCGGAAGTGGCCGTCGACCACGCCCGCCTGCAGGTTCACGACGTCGTTCAGCTCCTGGACCGGCAGGGCCTCGATGTCCTCGCTGGTCAACGTC
Source organism: Fibrobacter sp. (assembly GCA_020718045.1). Classification (GTDB taxonomy): domain Bacteria; phylum Krumholzibacteriota; class Krumholzibacteriia; order LZORAL124-64-63; family LZORAL124-64-63; genus PNOJ01. The sequence goes on from DYDD01000002.1 coordinate 55,580, forward strand.
GTCTGCGAACTCGTCGAGGCCAGCTCGACGGGCGGCCGTTCGGCGGTGATCACGACCTCGGCGGCGCGGAGCGTGGTCTCGCCCATCCTGATGTCCTGGCGGGTCGTGTTGTCCGACGAGACGAGCACGTTGCGGATCGTCAGCGGGTCGAAGCCGAGCCGCGCGACCTTCAAGTCGTAGGCGCCGGGCGCCACGTTGAGGATGTTGTAGTGGCCCTCGGCGTCGGTGTAGGCGCCCAGACGCGTGCCGACCACCACGACGGTGGCGGCCACCACGGGTTTGCCGTCGCCGTCGAGGATGCGGCCGGCGATGCGGCCGACGGTGCCGCCGAACAGCAGGGCCGGCGCCGACAGCAGCGCCAGGACCGCGATCGTCCATCGTGCGGAACTCGTCCAGGCGGTACGGCTCACGTCAGGTCATCCTCCGTGGTTGCGGAACCGGCGGCGCGGGTCGCCCCGCGCCGCCGGCCCCGCCGTGGCTCACTTCAGGTAGATCGTCTTGCCGCGCAGCGTCTCGCGCAGCGCGCCGCTCTCCGGGTCCACCATCTGCAGCCGGTACAGGTACACGCCGGCCCCGTGGTCGCTCGCCTCGAACAGCGGGATGGTGAACTGGCCGCCGTCCTGGACGCCGAGCGGACGCCGTTCGATCGTGCGGCCCCTGACGTCGAAGACCTCGAACACCACCTGGCTGCGCTGCGGCAGCGAGTACATGATCATCGGGTGCGACGAGGCGTTCAGGAGCTGCTGCGCCGCGGCGTAGCCGTCGCCCTGCCCGCCGTCGTTCACCGCGGTGGCGCCGGCGCTGATGTGCCCCCAGGCCGCGCAGCAGTTGCCCTCGTACTCGCGGTACCACCAGGTGCGCGTGCCGTAGCTGTCGGTATAGGGCGTGAACGAGTCGCCGTCGAGCAGGGTGACGCCCGGGAAGAAGGCACGATCGCCCAGGCCGACGGGATAGCCCAGGGCCGTGAGGTCGAGCGCCAGCTCGGCGGTGAAGCCGGTGTCGGGCGCGAGTCCCAGGGTGTCGACGACCGTGCCCGCCATCAGCGAGACGGCGAGCTCGGCGGTGGTCTCCGCGATCATGCTGGCCAGGTAGTCCTGGGGGATCCCCGCCCCGTCGGGGCCGACCTGGAACGACAGTCGCTGTCCCTGGAGATTGTTGTCGCCACCGCGCTCGTCACGGTCGTTGATCGAGACCAGGAAGCCGTCCCAGCGGCTGAAGTCGGGGTGGTACTGGACCACCATGTCCCGCGACTCGAAGCCCATGTAGAGCGTGTCGTCCTTGACGTACATCTTGACGGTCGCATCGGCCGGATCGACCACGAAGGCCGTGCCGCCGTTGACCGGAGGCTGGTACTGCCCGGCCCGGTGACTGCCGACGCCGGGGTAGGTCTCGCGCAGCGCGTCGTCGCCCCAGCGGATGTCGATCGAGAAGATGCCGGGATCGCTCCAGACGGCCTCGTTCAGCACGCCGTCGATCGTGGCCGCGGTGCCGAGCGTGTTGATGACGATCTCGGGCTCGATGACCGGGGCGGGGCCGGAGGCCGTCGTCACGACGGGATCGGCGTGGATGCGGACCTCGTTGTACCAGACGGCGTTGCCCCAGGGGGCCTGCCACCACGTGCGCGTGGAGCTGAAGCGCAGGGCGTCGATGGGCCAGAACCAGTCCGTGTCGTAGATCGAGCAGTTCCACTCGACGATGTCGCCGCCGGCCTGGGTGGCGTCGTAGCCCATGGCAGCCAGGTCGAAGCGCATCTCGACGGTGTAGCCGACGTCGTTGGCCGTGTCGCTGTTCTGGAGGCCGTTGATGACGGTCACGGCGTCCCAGGCCGCGATCTGCTCGGGGGTGCGGGGACCGCTGCTGGGAGGCCAGACGCCCCAGCGGCCGATGAACGTCGGCTGCTGCGTCGTGGGCTGCGGGTCGGTGGTGTCGGGGTTCCACCAGCTGTAGAAGTACTCGGCGACGGGCTTGGGGTAGCCGACGACGGCGTGGTCCTTCAGCCCCATCAGGAAGCCGTCGAAGCGGGCCCAGTCCTTGGAGCCGCCGATGGACTGGTCGTTCACTTCGAAGCCGATGTAGAGCTGGTTGTCCTTGGTGAGGAACCGCATGGTGGCGAAGGTGATGTCCGTGGGGGGCCACCCGGCTTCCATCTTCCAGCCGCTGCCCGGGATGCCGGGGTCCACGCCGAACTCGATGGTCTTCGACTCGGCGGCGGCCCAGGCGGCTTCGTTCAGGACGCCGTCGAGCGTGATGGGGGCGGACGTGGTCCGGGCCCAGATCGCGTCCTCGCGGACGGCCTGCGCCTGGACGGCGACGGCGGACAGGCAAGCCGCTGCCACAAGCAACAACATGGTCATGCGTTTCACGGTAGGTACCTCCTGGGTGTCTGCGACGTCAAGCATGCCGGTGGGGGTCATCGCTGTTGGTCCGTATCCGCGCCGGTGTAGGCGTCCGCCGTCGTCGACGGCCGGGCTCCGCAGGAGCTGCGGACCTTCAACGCGACGTCGATGGTCTGGACGGTCACCTTCGCTCCGTCGGGATCGGACAGGGTGTCGAGCATCAGCCGCACGGCCTTCTGGCCGAGGGCGTAGGCATCGACGTGGACTGTGGTCAGAGGGGGACGCATGTACTGGGCGATGGCGATGTTGTCGAAGCCGACGACGGCCACGTCCTGCGGCACCGAGAGGCCGGCGTTGCCCAGGGCGCTCATCAGGCCGATGGCCATGCAGTCGTTGGCCGCGAAGACGGCGGTCGGCCGCGGCCGCCGGTCCAGCAGGGCCGCCGCGGCGGCGTAGCCGGAAGACTCCCGGAAATCCCCCTGCACGACGAGTTCGTCGCGCGGCTGGATCCCGGCCTCCGCCAGGCCGCGGCGGTAGCCGCGCAGGCGCTCCTCGGCGTCGACGTTGCCCGCGGGACCCGCGACCATCGCGATCTCGCGGTGGCCGAGCCCGACCAGGTGCGCCACGACGGCGCGGGCGCCCGAGAAGCTGGCGATGGACACCGAACTGCAGCCGTCGACGGCGAAGGGAGGGCTGATCAGCACCACCGGCAGGCGGCGGCGGATCTTGGTGACCGACTCGACGGTGATGCTGTCGGGAGCCATCATCACCAGCCCGTCGATGCGCCCGCGCATGGCCCGGGTGGCCGTCAGGACGTCCTCGACGCTGGCGTGCGAACCCGAGATCAGGGTCTGGTACTTCTCGCGCTTGGCCAGCTGGTCGATGCCGCGGATGACTTCGGAGAAGAAGTCCCCGAAGAGGTCGGGGAGCAGGACGCCGAGGGTGCTGGAGCGGCTGGTGGTCAGGCTGCGGGCGGCGCCGTTGGGCCAGTAGTCGAGGGCCGAAGCCGCCGCCCAGACCTGCAGCGCCGTTTCCTCGTTGACGGCACTGCTGCCGTTGAAGACCCGCGACACGGTGGCGATCGATACCCCGGCTGTCTTGGCGACATCTCGGATCGTGGCCATCTGCTTCTCCCGACAGCGCCTCCTGCGTGACGATCGCACGCCCTCCCTGTCGCGTGCGTTCAGGCGAGCCTTCTCCGGAATGTGTTTTCCGTGAGCGCCATGTAAACGGTTTCATAGTTTCAACCGCATGTCAACCCCCCAATTGACAAATGGGTTGAAATCACCTAATCGTTGCCGTGAATCCGAGGGGACCACGACCTGATCCGCCTCGCCGTACCCCGTGCCGGGAGCTGCTGCAGATGGACGACGGTCGTTTACCCCGCATTCCGGATCCGTGCCGGCCCTCGCCGCCCGCCGCCGTGCTGGCCGCCGCCGGCACGACCACCCTGATCACGGCCCACGGGACCGGTTTCACGGCCAAAAACGGCGTGAACCTCAGCCTTTGGCGAGGGGATCGCGTCATCGACGGTGATGGATCGTTCCATTACATCAGGGATCGTGAGAATTTTCAGTACTGGATCCTGGGAAGATCAGGATCTGACGGCACGTCATCGGTCCGGCGGGCCATCTGGGAGCCCGGCGTCTTCACGATCGAGCATGAACAGGCCGGGATCGCCGCCCGCCTGGAGATCTGCGTCGATCCCGACGGCTGCGAGATCCGGCGCACCACGTTGACCAACCGATCCGGGCGGCGTCGTTGGCTGGACCTGACCGTTGCCGCCGAGGTCGTCCTGGCGCCGGCGGCGGCGCACGCGTCCCATCCCGTATTCTCCAACCTCTTTCTACAGACGGAGTTCGAAGCTTCGTCGCGGGCGCTGCTGGTCCGCCGCCGCCCCCGCGGAGCCGATGAATCCCCCCCCTGGCTGATCCTGGCGGATCTGGGGCACGAGACCCCCGAATACGAGACGGATCGCAGTCGCTTCCTGGGCCGCGGCGGCAGCCTTTTGCGGCCGGCCGCCATGTCCGCGACCGGCCCGCTGTCCGGCACCGCGGGCAACGTCCTGGATCCCGTAGCCGCGCTGCGACGCACCCTGACCCTCGATCCCGATGAGCACGTCGTCTGCAGCCGTCTGCTGGGAGCCGCCAGGGACCGCGATGCCGCGCTGGCCCTGGTCCGCGACCGGGCCGGACGGCGCAGCACGGCGGCGGCGTTTGCGGGCGCTCGGGAAGCGGCGCGGCAAGCGCAGAGGCGCTCCGGGCTCTCCGCCGCGGACGCCG
>DYDD01000243.1 GCA_020718045.1 Fibrobacter sp.
CCAGACCGCTCCACGCCGCCAGCACGTCCTCGAGCGGGGCGGCGGCCAGCGCGGCCTGGTCGGGGAACCTCGCGACGAACGCGCGCCACCGCGTCATGACCGTCGCGACGGTCGTCTGCTGGAGCATGATCTCCGAGACCCAGATGCCATAGACCGACGGCCGTTCCCGCCAGGGGAGCGGCCGTCGCTCGCGGTCGTACCAAGCCAACAGGTCGTGGCGCCGCGTCCCGCAGGGGGGGGGCGCATCGCGTTCAGTGCTGGCGTTTCTCGTTCTGTCGGTCAACCTTCTTCTCGCAGACGCGGATGTTCTCGCGAGCCTCGGCCTTGTACCGGGCGTCGTTGGGATCGGCCTCCGGCAGGGACAGCGCGGTCTCGAACTCGGCGATCGCCGCCTCGAACTGCTTCATCTCCATGTAGGTGATCCCGAGTTCGAGCCGGTGGTTCACGTGCTGGGGGTTGATGCGGATGGCCTCCTTGAACTCGGCGACCGCCTTCTCGTCGCTCGCGCCCTGCGGCACGCCGCCGTAGACGACCTTGGCCGCCAGCTTCAGCACCGGGCTCAGGTGGGTCACCTCGCGGTTCCAACGGCCCAGGATGTGGTGCGAACGGTCGTTGTCCGGGTCGCAGGCGACGGCCTTCTCTGCCTCGTCCCGCACCTCCTTGGAGAGCTCGATCTTCTGCTTGCCGCCGACGGTCAGCGCCAGCTTGCCGACCGAAGCCGCCAGGTAATGGTGGCCCCAGGTGTCGCCGGGTTCGAGGGCGACGGCGGCGCGGGCGTGGGTGACCGCCTCTTCGTAGAGGGCCTTCTTCCTGCCTCCGTCCGCTTCCTGGTTGCCGAGGTCGATCAGGACGCGTGCCAGGTTCCACTGCGCGGCGTAGTCGCCGGGGTTCGCCTGCACGGCGGCCGCGAGGGACGCCTTCTCCACCGCGAGATCGCCCGAGGCGGCGGCCGGCGCGGCGAGGACGAGCGCGATGCACAGCGCGCACGACTGGACGAGGAACGGGATACGGCTTCGCATGCTGCCTCCTGTGGGTCGCTGCGGGTCGAATGGCGTTGACACAGGCTGGAGCCGCTGCTACAGGTTGTCAACTGCGAATCCATGCAGCTATCCCCGACGATGAGGAGCCGGCATGTCCGCCGCGACCATCCCCGGACTGTTCCTGGCCGCCGTGGCCGAACATCCCCGCCCCGACTGCTTCTCCCACAAGGGTCCGGACGGCGAGTACGTCGACGTCTCGAGCGCCGAAGCCCTGCAGAGGGTGCGCGCGCTGCGGGCCGCGCTGCGCTCGCTGGGGGTCGCCCCCGGCGACCGGGTCGCGATCCTGTCGGAGAACCGGCTGGAGTGGGCGCTGACCGACCTGGCGGCACTCTCGCTGGGCGCCGTGGACGTGCCCATCTACCCCACCCTGCTGCCCGACACCATCGAGTACATCCTGCGGGACTGCCAGCCGGTGGCCATGTTCGTCTCGACGCGGGAACAGGCGGAGAAGCTGCGGGGGATCCGCGGCCGGCTGCCCTTCCTGAAGCACGTCCACGCCTACGACGACCTGGAGCTGCCCGGCGTGGCGCGCATGTCCGACCTGGAGCGGGCAGGCCGCGACCTCCTGGCGCGGGACCCGGCAGCCGCCGGCGACGACGCCGGACCCGCGCGGCCGCAGGACCTGTGCAGCATCATCTACACCAGCGGCACCACCGGCGACCCCAAGGGCGTGATGCTCTCGCACGCCAACTTCGTCTCGAACGTGCTGGCCAGCGCCTCGCTGATCGACATCGGGCCGCGCGACAAGGTGCTGTCCTTCCTGCCGCTGTCGCACGTCCTGGAGCGGATGGCCGGGTTCTACATCATGATGGCGGTCGGCACGGGCATCGCCTACGCGAGCAGCGTGGAGTCCGTCGCCGACGACATGCGGCTGGTCCGCCCGACGGTGATGATCAGCGTGCCGCGGCTGTACGAGAAGATCTACGCCCGGGTCACCGCCGCCGCCATGACCGGCGGGCCGGTCAAGCGCCTGATCTTCGACTGGGCCCGCGGCGTGGGCCAGGAGTGGGGGCGCAGAGTGCGCGCGGGCGAGAAGGTCTCCCCCGGCCTGGCGATCCAGCGCCGTCTCGCCGACCGGCTGGTCTTTTCGAAGCTGCGCGCCCGCACCGGGGGCCGCCTGCGCTTCTTCGTCTCCGGCGGCGCGCCGCTGGCGCCGCACATCAACGAGTTCTTCTACGCCGCCGGCATGATCATCCTGGAGGGCTACGGCCTGACCGAGACCTCGCCGGTGATCTCGGTGAACAGCTTCGAGCACTTCCGGGTCGGCAGCGTCGGCAAGGTGATTCCCGGCGTCGAAGTGAGGATCGCCGAGGACGGCGAGATCGACACCCGCGGCCCCAACGTCATGCTCGGCTACTACAACAACCCGGTCGCGACCCGCGAGGTGCTATCCGAGGACGGCTGGCTCCACACCGGCGACATCGGGCGCTTCGACGATGACGGGTACCTGTACATCACCGACCGCAAGAAGGACCTGATCGTCACGGCCGGCGGCAAGAACGTCGCGCCGCAGCCGCTGGAGAACGCCTTCAAGAAGAACAAGTTCATCAGCCAGGTGGTCGTCCTGGGCGACCACCGGCCCTACCTGACCTGCCTGATCGTGCCGAACTTCGAGGAGCTGGAGGCGTGGGCCGCCGAGCACAAGGTGCACGCGGCCGACCGGGCCGCCCTGCTGTGCGAGCCGGCCGTGCTGGCGAAGTACCAGCGCGGGCTCGACCGCACCAACAGCAAGTTCCCCGGTTTCGGGACCGTGAAGAAGTTCGCCCTGCTCGAACGCGAGCTGACCCTCGAAAACGACGAGCTGACCCCCACCCTGAAGGTGCGGCGGCGGGTGATCCAGAAGAAGTACGCGGCGGTCATCGACGGCATGTACGGGGAGGCGGCGAACATCTGAGCCGCCCCGCGCTCAGCGGGGCCTTTCGCGCAGCGTGACGGCGAAGTCCCGGCGCTCGCCGCCGCGCACGACCGTCACGGTGACGGTCTCGCCCGCGCCGTGCGCCTGCAGCAGGGCGGTGAGCCCCGCCAGGTCCGCCACGTCGCCTCCCGCCATCGCGACCAGCACGTCTCCCGCCGTCAGGCCCGCCTCCTCGGCCGGGCTGCCCGGCATGACGCCGGACAGCTTCACGCCGCCGGCGCCCTCCACGAAGTCCGGAATGGTGCCGAGCCAGGCGCGGGTCTTCCCTCGCTCGCCCGCCGCCGGCGTCAGCGCGGTCTGGGGAGCGTACGGGAAACCGCCGGGATCGGCGGCGACGGCCGCCGCTAGGGCGTGCGCGAAGGCGGCGACGCGGGCCAGGCCGGCGGGATCGACGAGCTCCCAGCGATCCTCGCAGGTGTGGTACTCGGGATGGGCGCCGGTGAACAGGAACAGCACGGGGATCCCGGCCGTGTTGAAGGCGACGTGGTCGCTCGCGTCCCAGCCGCCGTCGCTAAGCTCCAGGGCCAGCCCGTGCCCGCGGTTGACGCCCGCCACCAGCGGGCGCAGGCGCGGCGACGAACCCAGGCCGCCGACGTAGAGACGGTCGGCGCGCAGCCGACCGACGGAGTCCAGGTTCAGCATCAGCCGCACGTCGCGGCCCGCCAGCGGCGCGGCGCGCAGCGACGCCGTCGCGCCCTGCAGCCCCGCCTCCTCGCCCGCGAAGGCGACGAAGAGCAACGCGCAGCGGTCGGCGGCCGCCGGGTCGGCGTGCAGGCGTCGGGCGAGCTCGACCATCACCGCCACGCCGGAGGCGTTGTCCTCGGCGCCGTGGTAGATCCCCGTGACGGTCGCGCCGTCGGCGGCGCGGGCCAGGCCGAGGTGATCGTAGTGGGCGCCGATCACCACGAGGTCGCCGGCCTGCGCGCCGCGGCCGGGGGACCAGCCCAGGACGTTGCGGCCGGTGAGACCGTCCAGTCCCTCCCCGCGCAGCGCGAAATCGCCGTGCATGCCGTCGCAACCAGGCGGCGCCGTGAGGCCGGCCGCCCGGAACCAGGCCGCGACCGTGTCCGCGGCCGCCAGGGCGGCGGCGGTGCCGTTGCCGCGCCCCTGCAGCCCGTCGGCGGACAGCGCCCGCACGCGGGCCAGCATCCCGAGGCCGTCGTCGGCGGCCGCCGACTGCGCGCCCGCCTGGAACGACGCGATCGCCAGCAGCGAGACGGCGACCAGCGATTCCCGGATCCATCCGCACCGTCGGAACATCTGCGACCGCCCCCTTTCACGAACCGGTTCACGTGGCAGGATAACGGGGCCGCGGTCCGGCGGCCACCGTCCGGGATCAGCGCGCGGCGCCGCTCCCGGGCGTCGACGTGCCGGCGGCCGCGCCGACGCCGC
>DYDD01000244.1 GCA_020718045.1 Fibrobacter sp.
TGGCCGTCCACGTCACCCGGGTACTCGTCGATCTCGTCGCAAAAGAGCCAGCGGATCGGCATCGACTTGACGCCGGTCGCCGAGTTCGACCCCGTCAGGAACAGGACCCCGCCGGGGAATTCCTTGATAAGAAGGCTGTTGCCGCCGTCGCGTGAACGCGCTTCGCGGACCAGGTCGTGCAGCACCGGCGTGGTGGCGATCATGGGGTCCAGGCGCTGCCGGCTGAAGCGCCGGGCCTCGTCCACGGTGGGGCGCAGGACCAGGATCGGACCGGGAGAATGGTGCATGACGAACCCGAGCCAGTTGTTGCCGGCCTCGGTGTTGTGGGTCGGGATCATCCCGGCCCCCGCCAGATAGAGGTGGCTCGGACTGTCGACGGCGATGCAGCGGACGGGCACGCTCGGGACCGGCTGGACCTCGACGATCCGTCGTCGCTCGGTCTCGGAGGGCCGTCCGGAGGCGCGGCTCCGCAGGCGGTCGCGCTTTCTCTTGAGGCCGAAGACAGGCCGATCGTCGTAGGCCTGAAATCCGAGCACGTAGTGATCCGTGCCGGTCTCCGTCTTGCTGGAGAATCCACAGCCCTTGCGGATCTTCAGGGTCGGCTTCAGTCCGAGGCTGCGCATGAGATCGAGAATGTCGTCAGTGAGCCCGGGCAGGGAGGACAAGAACTCACACCGTCCGCCCTTGGTGATCGATCCGTCCGTGTCCATCAGGCCGCGCAGGAGCTCAAGTCGCTGCTCAGGTGACGCGCGAAGGTAGAGCTGCGGGATGTGCTTGTTGCCGATCAGCCCGAGCGCCTTGAGGTGCGAGTAGAAGGAAGGAGCCTGGACGACCGGGTCCCGCGGCCGACCGTATTGGGAAGCCATGGAGGACTGACGACCGCACTCCGCGCAACGCTGAGCCGGCTTCCCGCGCTTCATGAATCGGTGCACGCCAACCTGAGCCAGGTCATGGCCCCGCCGGCAGGTACGCGACGGGAGCGTTGGATCGATGATCAGATTTACACAGCGACCTTTGACCCAGGCGGGGCGGCGAACGACAACCAGGTAACCGCCGGCAGCAATTCGGCGACCGATCTCTACCGCGTCGTCCTCGAACTCGGTGATCTGGTTTGAACTGGCGTTGCCGTCCCCCAGCCAGACGCCAAGGGTGTAGGGATCGATCGGTAGCTCCTGCTCCGGGAGGTCGAGGGGCCGCGTCACGGGGATCGCGTAGCGGTTCCTGTTCTTGCCATGCCGCCAAGTGACTGCGATCTCCTGGGTGGTCAGAGTGCGGCGCGTGGTCCGATCTGATCCCCGGATGTCGTCATCGACTGTCCAGAGATGTCCGGCGTCCGCCACGATCGCTGTCCCGTCGCTGAACCGAACTTCGAAGCACGGGTTGCCGACCATCACCGGGGACACATAGGTGACCGAGCAGACGTGACCATCCTCATCGAAGACGCAATCTCCGGCGCTAATCTCGCCCATGGTCGTCCAGCCAACCGGGGTCGGGATCTGTGTGTCCAGGGCAAGCGGCCCCCCCAACTGCGAGCCCTTCATGAAGACGACTCGCCGCGCCGGCGATCGTGGGCCCAGGGCGTCCATGATCTCGCGCAGGTAGGGCGTCGTCGCCGTGCGCCAGTGGGTCGCCGCGTGGCCAGCGCGGTTGCCCATGACACGGTGCGCGTCGGCCCAGGTGCTCACGGTCAGCCGCGGCTCGGGGCGCCAGCCCGCCCGGTAGGCGGTCTCGTAGACGTCACGGCCGTTCTGCATCCGCGACCTCCTGGCAGATCCGTTCGATCTCCTCTTCGAGGATGCGTTGGACTTCGGCGGGCTCCTGGGTAGCAGCCAGCAGAGCGGCGACGCGCTCGGGCAGCGCGATCAATTGGTCTCTGGCCTTGCGGGCCATGTTGAAGGCCCCGATGCGGACCTCATCCGCCCGGATCAGGGTGCCGCGCTGACGGTCCAGTTCGAGCTTGGCCAGTTGCGCCTGGTAGAGCTCGCGCGCAGCGCGGGCCTTGGCGTAGCCGCTCGCCGTGTTGGTGCCGCCCATGACCTCGTCGGCCCCGCCCATGTCCATGGGCTCAGACGGCTCTCCCTGGACCCGGGATTGCTTGGGTCTGCCCGTGATCCGATTGCGGGGCTTGCTCTGGTCCGTGTTCTCCTGCCACTGCTGGTCGGCCTGGGTGGGGTCGACCTTGCCATTCACCGTCGAGATCCGGCCCGCCTTCACAGCGCGCTGGACGGCCACGTGGGAGACACCGAGCCGACGAGCGTACTCGCGCTGGGAGATCAACTCCTTCTTCGCTTGCCTGGCCACCGGCTACTCATCCCGAGCAGCCCCGCGGTCAGCGGCGACCGCGTCGAACGTGCGTCCGTCTGCGTCGAGCGTGGCCTGCTGTCCGGTAGCCTCCTGCCACCGCATGACGATCACGTCGGTGTAGGCGGGATCGAGTTCCATGAGGAACGCATGCCGGCCGATCTGGTCGGCACCCATGAGTGTCGAACCGCTGCCGCCAAACAGATCGAGCACATTCTCGCCTGGCTTCGAGGAGTACTGGATCGCGCGAACGGCCAGTTCGATCGGCTTCTCGGTCAAATGGACCATGCTCTGCGGGTTGACCTTCTTGATCGCCCACACGTCGACGGCGTTCGTCGGGCCGTAGAACTTGTGCCCGGCCCCTTCACGCCAACCGTAGAAGCAATTGTGCGTCACGATGCCGTCGGCGACGTAGTGATGGTGCTTCTCGACGTCCAGCGAGTAGACATCCCCGTCGTAACGCTCGGTGGCAACTTCATCGATGGGCAGCCAGTCGAACTTCAAGCCCAGGGTCGGCACGGGAACGGCCATCACACCTGGCAGCAAATTGCAGCTGCGGACGAGGGATGGGACCCGGGCACCGATCTTCTCGCGCGACTCATCGCGGCGCAGGAGCGGGTACTCGATGCGCCGGTGGTGATCCAGCAGCGCCCGGAATGCACCGGCGCACAGCAGATTGGGGTCGATGGCGTCGTAGATGCTCTGGATCTGCGGGATCGTGCGTTTCGTCGCCGCACACGGCGTCCAGAACGTGGTCGGAATGCCGTAGCGCACGGTGATCATCTGCTCGGCGACGGTCGCCTCAACGTTGGATGTGTGCACGCTGAGGATCCACGCCTCGTCGGCCTCCTCCTTCAGAAGCCGCTGCTTGGGCCCGAAGCCCCAGGTCGTGTAGAGCTTGGATTTGCCCACGCGCCACCATGAGCCGCGGCGCATCAGGTACACGCACCAGCGGCTCTTGGCCTCCGGCGTCATCTTGGCGGTCCACAGGTGGCCATCGGTCGCGCGGGTCACGCGGCTGCCGACCGTGACGCCGAACATCTCGCCCTGGTAACGGCGCTTGCCGACGCGAACAGGGAAGCCGCTTCGCCGGCCGAGGATCGCGTTGTGGTGGCGGCTGAACGTGACCACCCGATCGCCGTCGCGCAGGCTGGCGATCGCAGTCGACCCCTCCGGGGTGAGGACCTGCGTTTCCGGCGGCTGGCACCATTCGTGGTTGCCCATGAAGTCCTTGCGGGTAAGAACGGGGTGTTCCTTCACCCAGATGATCGCCTGACTGAAGTAGAGGCTGCAGGCCTTCAGGACCGGAGGGTAGTTCGCGCAGTTGGCGTAGCCGCCCCAGATGTAGAAGCAGCGACCGGGCTGCAGCACGCGGGCGATGTTCCCGAACCAGGCCAGGAGCAACTCGTCGAAGGCCTCGTCCGAGACGAAGTCGTTAGCGAGGGGGCGGTCCTTCGCGCGCATCTTGCCAGTGGGCTTCGATTTGGTCTTGTGGCGGGCCAGGTCGAACCCCTGGTGGTGCATGCCGCGGGCGTCGGAGGCCTCCACCGCGCTCTTGGCGGCCGGGAAGCTCGACAGCCCTGCGGCGATCGCGTTGTTGGACCGGGGCTCGACCTTCACGTTGTAGGGCGGGTCGGTGTTCACGAGGTGGATCACGGCGCCGCCCAGCAGCCGATCGACGGATGCGGGATCGGAGCTATCGCCGCACAAGAGGCGGTGGTTGCCCAGGACCCACAGGTCGCCCTGCTGGCTCACGGGTTCATCGGGAGGTTCCGGGGCGGGGACTTCCTCGATGGTCTCATCGTCGAGGAGCTCGTGCAGCTCGTCCAAGCCGAACCCGGTCAGCTCGAGGTTGAAGTCGAGGTCCTCCAGCGCCTTCAACTCTTCAGCCAGCAGGTCCTCGTCCCAACCCGCATCAAGGGCCAGGCGGTTGTCGGCGATGAC
>DYDD01000019.1 GCA_020718045.1 Fibrobacter sp.
GGCAGGTGCCGCACTTTTGCTCCGGCGTTTACATCGCGGCCGGGTTCGGCTACGGCCCGGGCGGCGACTTCTACTGGCTGACCAAAACTTACTCTTGGGTCGGCGGCCCCAGTCCGTCCGGCGTCAGTCCCGGGTACACTCACGGCCACAACGTGATCGCGCCCGCCTACGGACTGACCCAGGACCCCCTGCTCGCCGTCGGCCCCGGCGGCGAGTTCCCGAGTCAGAATCTGGGCTGCACGAGCTGTCACGACCCGCACGGCAACACGAACTACATGATGCTCTACGGAGCCGGCGAGGCCTCGTTCTTCGATAACCAGCGGTTCGACTTCCCCAACCCCGCACCGCTGGCCGTCGGCAATGGCCCGCTCACGACTTGGTCCCTGCCCTGCCTCTCCTGCCACAACATCCACGGAGCTCCGTCGAATAAAAGCATCCACGATCACGCCGCCGAGACCAACGCACGACACCCGGTCTATAAGTCAGGGATGAGCGATTGGTGCGCGAACTGTCACGACATGCTGCATGACGGCGACCTGACCGGCTTCGAACATCCCACCGGCGTATCCATAGGCCCGACCATCGCCAACTCCTACAACACCTATGTCAGCAGCGATGACCAGATCGGCGGCAACGCGGCCGCCGCTTACTGGGGTCTCGTGCCATTCGAGGCCGTCAACGTGGATCTGGCCTCGGTCAATCCGCAGAGCTACACCCAGGGCCCGGCCGCGCAAGACCACGTGATGTGCCTCTCATGCCACCGGGCGCACGCCTCGCCGTTCTCCGATGCCGGACGCTGGGATTTCACGGCCACGTTCCTCGCCGACTCGCATCCCCAGGCAACCGACAACGGCGCCAGCGCCAACGATGTCGCGAACCGGTACTACAGGTACACATTCGTGACCAACCAGCGGTCGCTGTGCAACAAGTGCCACCCCATGGACACGGGCGACATGGCTCGCGAAGTTCGGTAATGACACGGCCGACGTCCCCGAGAATTCCACGCCGATAATACACAGAGGGGGCGGGTTCCATCGGGATCCCGCCCCTGTCGTCATCACGCAGGCCTCGCCGAGATCAGCCGTCCCGTGACGACCCGACACCATCAAGCACGGGCAGGTCTGTCTCGCCCCTCAACGACCACCCCGTCTTCAGCCCGATCACGAACCACGCCAGCGCCAGCGTGCCGACCGCGAAGATCGTGTCGCCGATCACCCGCAGCCAGCGCAGCGTCTGCAGGTAGTCCTGCTGCAGGAACTCCGCCGAGCGCGCGTACCACAGCCCGTCGCGCACGCTGGCCATCGTCTGGGCCAGGCCCACCGGCAGCACGCTGATCAGCACCATGGCCGCCAGGCCGAGGTTGATGGCCCAGAAGGCGAAGCGGATGACCCCGTCCTTCCAGATCCGGCGCGCGGCCAGGCCCTTCAGGACGAAGAGCATCAGCCCGATGCCCAGCATGCCGTAGACCCCGAACAGCGCCGTGTGGCCGTGCACCGGCGTGGTGTTCAGACCCTGCATGTAGTAGAGCGCGATGGGCGGGTTGATGAGGAACCCGAAGACGCCCGCGCCCACCAGGTTCCAGAACGCCACCGCGATGAAGCAGTAGATCGACCACTTGTAGGCCTCTAGCCACGGCTTGGCGCGGCTGAGCGTGAGGTTGTGGTAGGCCTCGAAGCCCATCAGCACCAGGGGCACCACTTCCAGGGCGCTGAAGGTGGCGCCCAGCGCGAGCACCGCCGTCGGGGTGCCCGTGAAGTAGAGGTGGTGGAAGGTGCCGATGATGCCGCCGGCCAAAAAGACGTTCGTGGAGAAGAGCGTGGCGGCGGTCGCCGTCTTCACCTTCAGCAGCCCCAGGCGCACGAAGAGGAAGGCGATGACCACGGTGGCGAAGACCTCGAAGAAGCCCTCCACCCACAGGTGCACCACCCACCAGCGCCAGTACTCGGCGATGGCCAGGTTGGTCTGCCGTCCCCACATCAGCCCCGCGCCGTAGAAGCCGGCGATCGCCACGCAGGAGATCACCAGCATCACCAGCAGCGGGCGGTTCTGGTCGGCCCGCCGCAGGGCCGGCCGCAGCGCGGCGACCATCAGCCCGAGCCACAGCAGCAGCCCGACCAGCAGCAGGATCTGCCACAGCCGTCCCAGGTCGACGTACTCGTAGCCCTGGTGCCCGAACCAGAAGTTCCCGACCAGGCCCAGCCGCTGCATGATGCCGAACCACTGCCCGGCCAGCGAGCCGACGACCACGATCAGCAGGGCCCCGAACAACACGTTCACGCCCAGGCGCTGGAAACGCGGCTCGTGCCCCGACACCGCCGGCCCGATGAACAGCCCGGTCGCCAGCCACGAGGTGGCGATCCAGAAGATGGCCAGCTGGACGTGCCAGGTGCGCGACAGCGAGTACGGCAGCACGGCGCTCAGGTCCAGGCCGTAGAAGCCGTTCCCCTCCACGCCGTAATGGGCGGTGACGGCGCCCAGGACGACCTGCACCACGATCAGGGCGGTGACCACCCAGAAATATTTCAGCGTCGCCTTCATGGAAGCCGTCGGAGCGAGCGCGAGCAGCGGGTCGCGCTCGGGCAGGATGCTCGGGTCGAACCCCTCCTCGCGGTTAGCCGCGTAATACCAGGCGAGCAGCGCGATGCCGGCGATCAGCAGGATCACCGAGAAGCCCGTCCAGAGGATGAGGCTGCCGGTGGGCCGGTTGCCAACCAGGTTGTCCGGCGGCCAGTTGTTGGTGTAGGTGATGTCGGCGCCCGGACGCTCGGTGACGCAGACCCAGGAGGCCCAGAAGAAGAACGCCGTCAGGTCCTGCAGCCGCTCGGGATCGCCGACCGTGGCCTCGCGCATGGCGTAGGCCTCGCGCAGGTCGGCCTGCGCCGGGTCGCCGCCGAACAGTCCGCGGTAATGATCCGCCACGGTGCGCACCGCCGCGACCCGCGCCGCCGACAGGCGCAGGTCGCCCGAGCCAGCGTCGTAGGTGTTGGACCGCAGCTCGGCCTGCAGCCGCGCCTCGAGGGCGGCGCGCGTCTCGACGTCCAGGCGGTCCGCCTCGACGCCATGCTCCGCGAGCGACCAGGCATCGAGCATGACCTCGGCCTCGCGGTGCAGCCAGCCGGCCGACCAGTCCGGCGCGACGTAGGCGCCGTGCCCCCAGACCGAGCCCAACTCCTGCCCGCCGGTGGACTGCCAGACGTTCTGGCCGTCCTTGATGTCCTGCCCGGTGAAGAGCACCGCGCCGTCGGCGCCCACCACCCGGGCGGGGACCGGCGGCGCCTGGCGGTAGATCTCCCGCCCGAAGTAGCCGAGCACGGCGAAGGAGAGCCCCACCACCAGCCCGAAGACGATCCAGAGTCTCTTGTAACTCATCGCACCATCCTTTCCGTCGTGATCATCAGACCTCCGAATTCACACGATCAACACATCCACATATCCATTATTGGCGCAACAAAGGGGCCCCCCTCATTGAGCCAGATCGGCCACCTTGGTTGCCGTGATCATCCGGGTGAAACCGTCGCGCACCCCGGCCCATTCGTCGTGCATGGCGCAGGGATGCTCGTTGTCGCAGGCGGTGCGGCCGAGGGCGCAATCGTGGCGATCGGCGCTCTCGAGCCCGTCGAACACGACCAGCACGTCGCGGATGGGGCGCTGCCCGGCCTCCGCCTGGAGCTGGAAACCGCCGCCCCAGCCCTTCCTGGATTCCACCAACCCGGCCTTGCGCAGCTGGTTGAGGATCTTGGACAGGTAGTTGACGGGGATCCCGGTCGCGCTCGCGATCTCCTCGCCGCGCAGCCGATCGGCGGGACGCGCGGCAAGGATCGCGAGCACGTGCAGGGCGTAGCGGGCAGTCCGGCTGATCATCTCAAACACCTCAATGGATGCATATATCCATTGAGATGCCGATTGTCAACCCTGAATCGTGGGAGGCGGTCAATGACCCTTTTTCGCCCTCGCGGCCCGCCCCGGGACTGCCGCCGGACCGGCTCCCCCGCGCTTCGCGCAAGGCTTCCGCCGCGACCCCGTTCCCGCCTGCGAACGCAAGCCGGCGATGGTCGTGTTGTCCAGCATCCCCTCGTAGCTGTCCCGCACGAGGCTCCACTGGTTGTGCAGAGGGCAGGGGGCCGCGTCGTCGCAGCTCTCGAACCCGAAGACGCAGGTGCTGACCCCGGCGGCGCCCTTGCCGTCGATGATGGCCAGGACATCCCCGATCGGCCGCTTCAGGGACGCGGGTCGGATGCGGTAGCCCCCGCCCCACCCCTTCAGCGACTCGACGACACCGTCCTTCGCCAACCGGCTCAGGATCTTCGACAAATAGTTGGCCGGCACACAGGTCTCGGCGGAGATCCGCTCGACGGGGCGCCACTCCGTCCCGGCGTCGACGAGGTTCCCCAGGATGATCAAGGCGTAGCGCGCCGTCTGGCTGAGCATGATCAGGCGTCCGTCCGTTTCCATTCCAGTCCGATGTTCCGCGCGGTCGCGAGGGCCGTTCCGGCCGCGAACACGACGAGGAACAGAGTACCAAAGTTCGGCAGGGAATGCGTGGTGAAGTTCGCGATCTGCTTGGTCCCGATCACCACGGGCATGAACGGCTCGACCTTGATGGCCGCCTCGGGCGCCAGCCGGTGCCCGAAATTGTAGAGCATCAGCACGAAGCGCCCGAAGAAGAAGACCGTGACGTAGGCGAGCAGCACGCACAGGTCGACCAGGTCGCGGAGCGTGCCCAGGGCCGCAGCGCGCAGCGTGAGCAGCGCCAGGAAGCCGAACGCGAAGGGGATCCAGCCCAGCTCCGGGATGCTGCTGCGCTCGATCTTCATCATCCCGATGTAGTGGTTGAGGTTGTTGATCTCGGCGATGTCGCGCCCGTCGTGGCCGCCGCTCAGGCGGTAGGCGTGGATGTCCATGCTCAGGCCCTGCGGGTACTGGGGCGCCTCCATGCGGATCGTCCACAGGGGGAAGAGGAAGCTGGCCGCCAGCGGAAGCACCAGCAGCGCGATCCCCAGCCGGACGCCGTTGCGGATCGGCCGGTCGAGGACCCGGGTCCATTTCTGCAGGATCGACGCCATGATGCCTCCTCCTTTGTGGTTGCCGGTTCAGACCAGGTCGCCGCGCACGAAGCGGCGCAGGGCGACGAGCCAGGCGAGCGTGCCCAGGATCGCCGGCGAGGCGACGCCCAGCACCGTCACCCAGGCGGGACCGAGACGGTGCGTCAGGTAGAAGCCGACCGGCCCTAGGATGGCGAGCGTGGGCTCTGCCGAGCTCAGCAGCGCCAGCCGGGCGGCCTCGACCGGGTTCAAGGCGGCCAGCGCGATGACCGTCGGCGCGTGGAGTTTGAAGCGGAGCATCAGCCCGATCAGGCCGAAGTCCAGCAGCGCGGCGCCGAGAACCCAGACCCCGAGCAGCACCAAGACCGCCCGCGCCGGCTGCCGCACGACGACGCTGATCGTCAGCCCCACGCCCGTGAAGGCCCAGATCAGCGCGCCGCAGACGGCCAGGCTCCTGCCCAGCACGAGCCAGGGTACCGGGTTCGCCAGCAGCAGGCGACCGAGCAGGGCGGTGACCAGCATGAGCGCCGCGAAAGGCAGAAAGATCACCGCGTACCTGACGGCGGTCAGCGCCAGGAAGTACTCGTGGCGCGCGAAGGGATGGCTGAAGAGCAGCTCGAGCGAACCGTCCTCGCGGGCCCGGTTGACGAGCTGGCCGGTGGCCACCAGCGCCAGCAGGGGCAGCAGCAGGACCAGGACGTGGCTGACCGACAGCAGCACCCGGCCGGTCCCGGTGAAGCCCAGGACGGTGGACTCGCGCAGCCCCACGAGCACGAAGATCCCCGCCAGGACCGCGTAGAGGGTCACCGAGAAGGCCAGCCAGCGCGAGCGGAAGACCTCGGCGAGATCCAGGCGCGCCAGCGCCGCCACCCGCCCGCGGTCAGTCCTGCGCATGGCCCGCCGCCCTGCTCGCAGCCAGGACCCGCTCCCGCGCTTCGTCGAAGTCGAAACCACCCTCGGTCGCGCGATCGACCGCGCCCAAACCGTAGTCCATGGGCGACGGCCCCGCCGCCACGAAGCCGACCTCCTCCCGCGACACCCAGCGCTCCTCGCGCAAGTGGTGGAGGTAGGCGGCGTGGACCTGCGGCGCGGCCGCGTCGAGGTACCTGAAGAGGCAGCCCACGTCGTCGAAATCCAGCACCGTCCCGTCGGCGAGCTGCAGCTGCGCCGCGTAGGCTGGCTCGCTGACCGCCATGCGGCACTCGGCGCAGGACGTCTTGTCCCAGACCACGGGCCGCGGCCCCTGCGGCAGGGATTCCGACCGCGAGACGAAGAGTGCGAGCCCTCCCGCGGCCAGGACGACCGCGACGGCGGGCCACAGGTACCGGCGCCAGACCACGTAGCGAGCGCTCATGAATCCTCCTTCGGCACGTACGTCCCGTCGATCGTCTCGAGGTCCCGCACGAGCACGGATCCGAGGCTGCCCTCCAGCTCCGTGAACATCTCGCGCAGGACGGCGAGGCCCTCGGCGCGGGTCAGGACGCGGGACCAGTCCCCGGCGCCGCCGGGAGCGAACCCCCGCGCGCGCAGCCACGCGGCGGCCGGCGCCGCGGACGTCTGCACCTCGATCAGGCTGTGCGCCGACCCGCGCAGGTAGTCGACGATCGGGCCCTGCCAGGCCAGGCGCCCCTCCTCGAGCACGATCACGTGCTGCACGAGGTGGCGGACCTCGTCCAGCCGGTGCGAGCAGAGCAGCAGCGTCGCGCCGGCGGCGCGCTCGCGCACGAGCCGGTAGAAGACCAGGCGGCTCGCCGCGTCCAGGCTCGCCGTGGGCTCGTCCAGCAGCATCAGCCCCGCCTCGCTCGCGAAGGCCAGCGAGAGCAGCAGCTTCTGCTTCATGCCGCCGGAGAGCGCGCGCACCGGGCGGCCCGACACCGCCGCGAGGTCGAGCCCAAACGCCGCCGCCGTGCCGGCGATCGCGCCCGGGTCCAGGTGCCGGGCGCCCGCGATCGCGCCCACGATCTCCCCCACGGAGGCCTGCAGCTGCGGCGGCGCCTGGGGCACGTAGGCGAGGCGGGCGGCGATCCGCTCGCGGTCGCGCGCCGGGTCGAGCCCGTCGATCCCGACCTTCCCCTCGTACGACAGCATGCCGGTCAGGATCCTGGTGAGCGTCGACTTGCCGGACCCGTTCGGCCCGATCAGCGCCGCGCGCTGGCCCGAGGGGATCCGCAGCGTGAGCGCGTCGAGCGCCGTCGTGCGCCCGAACCGGCGGGTGAGGCGGTCGATCTCAATGCGCACCGGGCGCCTCCCGTGCGACACGCGGCGCCGGATCCCGCAGCAGGATCCTCGGCGCCAGCAGCGGCACGATCCGGCCGACGAGGTCGAGCAGGGCCAGGGCCGGCGTGCCGCGGAAGAATTTCAGGTCCTCGCGGACCGAGGTGATCTGGTCGGAGAGTCGGTGGAGCTCGTAGGGCACGTCGCCGACGCCGTCCCGGTCGAGATCGTAGCCCTGGTAGTCGTCGAAGCTGTTGCCGTGCCAGGCGGTCAGCATGGCGTCGCCGCCGCCGTCGATGCGCGCCGGCGAGCCGCAGCCCGCGAACTCGTTGCCGGTGAAGCTGCTGTTGGCGCCGCTGCGGTGGAAGGCGACGCCGGTCTCGCAGAACAGGACGGCGTTGCGCTCGAAGACGTTGCGGTGGCCGCGCTGCATGGGCGAGGCGTCCAGGTAGATGCCGTCGCGGTTCCCGAGCAGGACGTTGCCGGTGACCACCAGCTCGCCCGACTCCTTGACGCCGAGCCCCATGCCGCCGGCGGGATCGGCGAACGCCATCCGGTTGTCGCGGACGGTCACGGTGTCGCTGTACATCACGAAGATGCCGACCAGGTTCCCGAGGTAGGTGTTCGCGGACGCCTCGTTGCGGTGGCTATACATGAAGTGGGTGCCGTAGCGCCCCGACTCCACGAAGTTGCCGCGCACCCGGTTGCCCGGCGAGTACCAGACGACGATGTCGCGGCTGTCGGTGACGAGGTTGTCCACGATCTCCGAATCGCGCACCTCCCAGAAGCGGATCGCGTCCCCCCGCAGGCCGAGGTCGCGCTCGCCCGTGCCGACGATGACGTTGCCGCGGACGCCGGCGCGGCGGGCGTCCTCCACGGTGATGCCGAAGAGCGCGTCGCGCAGGTGCAGGCCCTCGACCCGCGCGTCGTCGCCGTGGACGCGGACCGCCGCGTCGGTCGTGTCGAAGCGCCGGCCGCTGCCCTCGACGGTGAACCCCAGGAGGCTGACGCCGTCCGCGAGCACCTCCACGGTGGTGCCGGTCCCCGAAGACCGGATCACCGCTTCTGGCGGCCCCCAGATGGTGACCGGCCGGGTGATGCGCACCGGACCGCGGTGGATGCCGGCGCCGAGGCGGACCTCGGCGCCGGCGGGCAGGGCCTGGAGTACGCCCTGCAGGGACTCGTCCGGGCTCACGTCGATCCCGGCGGCGGGCGGCGGCGGCGGCGCGTAGACGGGTCGCGGCCAGGTGACCGCGTCGAAATCGCGGCGCGGCGAGGGCCGGTCGGGAGCGGACGCCGGCGGCGTCCCTCCCGGCGCGTGCTCGTCGCCCTGCCGGCCGGCGAGCGCGGCCGTCGCGACGCCGCCCAGCACCCCCACGACGGCCAGCGCGGCGCCCAACCGGGACCGTCGCCTCATCCTGACATCCCGCTCACGGCTTCACCAGGAGGTAGCCGGCCATCTCCAGGTGCAGGGCGGAGCAGAATTCCGTGCAGTAGAACGGGAACACGCCGCTGCGGTCGGCCACGAACACGGCGTCGCACGTCTTGCCGGGCTCCACGCTGAGGTTGAGGTTGTACTTGTCGATCGCGAAGCCGTGCGTCGCGTCGCGGGCCTGTTCCAGGCTCGTGACGTGCATGTGGACCCGGTCCCCCTTGCGCACCTCGATCACGTCCGGCGTCAGGTGGCTGCGGATCAGCGTCATGTAGACGTGGACGCCGTCGGCCCGGCGTTCGATCCGGGCGTCGGACTCCTGGACGACCGCGTTGGCGTGCGGCTGCCCGGTGACCGGGTTCGTGCCGACCGGCGTGTACATGTCGATCGTCTTGATCTTGTCGGCGGCGATCATCTGCGCGTAGTGGGGCTCGCCGAGCGGGATCGGCAGGTCGTAGAGGACCTGCATCTGGTCGCCGGAGATGTCGATCAGCTGGAAGTTCTGGGGCAGCAGCGGTCCGACGTCGTTGAAACGGTCGATCGACCACTTGTCCATGGCGATCAGGTACTTGCCCTTCGGGTGCAGGGCGTCGCCCTCGGCCGCGCAGAGGTGGCCGATGTTGTAGTGGACGGCCGTCTTCTCCAGCAGCGCGAGGTCCGCGAGGGACCAGCGGGCGACCTTCGACTCGATGAACACCGACGTGTAGGCGAAGCCGCGGTCGTCGAACTGCGTGTGCAGGGGGCCCAGGCCGATCTCGACCTGGCCCCGGATCGCCTCGCGGAAGGGCAGGATGGGGACGCCGTAGGCGTCGACGCCGTCGTAGCGCTTCTGTTCGATCAGGGCCTTGATCTTGGCGAAATCGTAGACCGTCACGTGCGTGTCGAGCTTGCCGGCCACGCAGATGTCGTTGCCGTTCGGGGCGACGTCCACGCCGTGGGGACTCTTCGGCTCGGGCACGAAGTGCAGCAGCCCCTCCTCGATCAGGGTCGGCAGCGTGATCACGCGCATGCCGGCGATCGTGGTCGTGCCGCCCCTGCGCACGACCGCCTCCGCCTTGCGCAGGTCGAAGACGTGCAGGTAGTCCATGTCGTTCTGCGAGGCCCCCGACTCGAGCGCCGGGTTGCCCTGCTGGATCCCGCCGTGGGCGCGCTCCGTGTTGAACGAGTTGCAGAAGATGAAGCCCTCGCTGACGAGCTTGCCGGAGTCCGCGAGGTCCTGCATGTAGGGCGGCAGCTCGATCGCCCACGACTCCTCCGGGACGAGCCGGCCGCGCGCCCGGTCGAATTTCCAGAAGATCTGGGCCCCGCGGTACTTGTCGTCGTAGTCGGACAGCGGGGCGTAGCCGCCGCCCAGGGGGGCCGGGAACTGGGCCGTCTCGATCACGTACTCGGTGTTCGGCGTCACGAAGGTGCCGCCGTGGTCCCCCTGGATCAGGTCGCTCATCACGATCTGCTTGGTGGCGAAATCGCGCAGGCTCACCACGGCGATGCGCGCGTTGGCCTTGTCGTTCACGAAGATGAACTCGCCGTCGTAGTCGCCGTTCGTCTCGCTCAGCGCGGGATGGTGCATGTCGCCCCAGGTCAGGGACAGGCCCGGCGGCGACCCTTCGCGCATGATCTCGCGGGTCTCCTCGTCGAAGCCGTAGCCCTGCCACGGCTCGGGCGTGAAGACGCCGACGTACTTCAGGATCCGCATGCTCGGGACCCCGATCACGATCAGGTTGCCGCCGTGGCCGCCCGAGGCGAAGAGGTAGAACTCGTCCTTGCCTCCGGTGGGGGTGTAGGTCTTGAGCGCGGCCGACACGTCCGCCTCGCTGAGATTGCGGGCGCTCATGAGCGCGCGCAGGTCGGCCGAGGCGCCGCCCTTGCCCTGAGGGCCGCAGGACGTCGCCAGCACCGCCAGGGCCAGTCCGGCCGCTACGAAGACGCACAGCGTCGCGAGGATGCTCTTCTTCATGGACACCTCCTGGAACGTGACGACACCGGCCCGCTACTGCGCGCCGAATTCACGGATGATCTCGCGCAGCGCGGCGACCACGCCCGGCTTGGCCTGCAGGTCGGGATTCGCGATCATCTGCGCGCTCTTGCCGACCGAGGTGCCGCCGTACACGATCGCCCGCTCGATCTCCTCGTCCTTGACCTTCTTCTGCCACTCGCGGTCCCGGTAGTTGCGGGGCTTGGGCGTGAGCGCCAGCGCACCCGGGCCGTCGCCCATGCCGGTCGTGCCGTGGCAGGCGGCGCAGCGCGAGGCGAAGAGCTGCGCGGCTTCGGCGCGGTCCGCCGCCGTGATGGGGGTCAGCGGCGCGCTCGCCTCTTCCGACTTGCCGCCACCGCCGCCGCAGCCGGCCGCGGCCAGCAGCAGTAGGGCGGCCGCCCCCATCACGGACACCTTGCACATCCAGCGGATCATCGATCGCCTCCTGGTCACGGGAATCGGCCGGATCGCCCCGGCGACAGGTTCTTGCGGGCCGTGTCGGCGGCCGCAACTCAACATCTCAACGGATGAGTTTATCTGTTGTCGGGTCAGACGTCAAGACCCCATCCTCCACGGAGAGGGATATTATAATGTTATTAATAACAATGGATTACATGCGCGGCCCGTAACGCGGCGCGCTCCGGGCACACGAGATGCCCGGAGCGCGACTGTCGTCGTCACAAGTCCCACGAACCGTTCCGGGACTACTCCCCCTCGACCAACCGCGTCGGCCGCCAGCTGAACTGGAAGACCACCGCGACGTCGCGCTCGTCGTCGGCGAACTCGTTGTCGTAGTCGGTCACCACCGGCACGCGCAGCCCCAGGAACGGGCTCAGACGGCCCAGCGCGTAGCCGATCCCGGGGTACAGGTCGACCAGGGTGCCGCCCATCTGCAGGTCGGCCTCCGAGCCGGGCGAGCCGTCGCTCCAGGTGGTCTTGGACTTGCCGTCCCCCAGCAGCGTGGCGCCCAGGCCCAGGTTCAGCCACCACTTCGCGCCCACCAGCTTGCGCCCGAAGACCGTGGCGACGAGCTGGTCGGCGCCGGTCACCTCGAAGGTGCGCGTGTCGCCGCCACCCAGGTCGGTGATCGTCTCGTTCGGCGTGTTCCTGCGGTAGAGCAGCGAGGCCAGCAGCCCGTGCGTCGGCGTCGAGCGCGCGTACTGCGCGCGCCCGATCAGGTCCAGCGTGCCGGTGCCCAGGGGCACGGCGTAGACGCCGTCCATCTTCTCCTCGTCGCCGGTCGGCAGCTTCGCGCTCAGCTGCAGGCGCACGACCGACCCGGGTGCGGACAGCGGCCGCGCGTACTCGGCGTCCAGGACCACGTCGCCCAGCCCGCCGGCCGAGGCATCCGTGCCGAAGTAGTGCAGCGTGCGGTCGAAGATCAGCGGCAGCCGCGCCTTCAGCACGAACGCGGGCGAGAACCGGTACGACGGCGTGAGCAGCCCGGCCTTCTGGTCGCTCGTCACCTCGAAGTACCCGCCGACCCCGGCGCCCGTCAGCGCCTTGTCGGCTTCCGGCGCCGGCGCGAACTCCTCCGCCGCTGGCACGATCAGCGGCGCCATCGTCGGGTCCTTGTACGGGTCGCCCCCCTCGCCTTCGCCTTCCTGTCCCCACGCCGCGCCCGCCGTCATCAAGATCACCAGCGCGAGCCCCCAGATCCACGCCCCGCTCCCGAGCATCCTCTGCATATCCGCCCCTTTCGGTGGAAGTCCCACCCGAAAGGGTAGCACACGCTTGCACCCGATCAACCATATTGAATTCCGGTGATCATGTCGCTCGCCCGCCCACAACAAGGGGCCCCATCTCCTGTCGCAGATCCATCTCGTGCAGATCATGCAGACCCGCCAAGTCGGGGGTGTGATGAAGGCCCCCGGCGCCAGGAGGGCGCCGGGGGCCGTAATCCAAGCGCGCCGGACACACGAGGTGTCCGGCGCGCGTCCCCCGACGAAGCGGGTCTGCATGATCTGCACGAAGACGGATCACCCGTCGGGATTCAGCGCCTTCTTGTAAGCCCGTTTGCGATCATTTTCGTCGAGCAGCAGCTTGCGCAGCCGGACGTTGTTCGGCGTGATCTCCACGCACTCGTCATGGTTGATGTGCTCGAGGCACTCCTCGATGCCCATGCGGATGGCCGGGGCGACCTTCATCTTGCGGTCGGCGCCCGAGGACCTCATGTTGCTGAGCTGCTTGGCCTTCTGGGCGTTGACGACGATGTCGTCGTCCTTGTTGTTCTCGCCGATGATCTGCCCCGTGTAGAGCACGTCACCCGGCTCGATGAAGAAGCGGCCGCGATCCTGCAGCGCGTCCAGCGCGTAGGCCAGCGCCTGACCCTGCCCCTGGCTGATGAGGCTGCCGGTCTGGCGCTGGGGGATGCTGCCCTTGAAGAACTCGTACTGGAAGAACCGGTGGTGCATGACGATCTCGCCGGCGGTGGCCCGCAGCATGCGGCTGCGGAAACCGATCAGGCCGCGGCTGGGGATGTGGATCTCCAGGCGGGCCCGGCCTTCGTTCTGCTCCATCTTCATCAGGTCGCCGCGGCGCGCGGCGGCGTACTCGATGACCGTGCCCGCGTACTCGGCCGGCAGGTCCACGGCCAGCACTTCCACGGGCTCCGCCTTGCGCCCGTTGATCTCCTTGTAGATGACCTGCGGCTGGCCGACCATGAACTCGAAACCCTCGCGACGCATCGTCTCCATCAGGATCGACAGGTGCAGGATGCCGCGGCCGCTGACCCGGAAGGTGTCGCTGCTGACGGTGTCCTCCACGCGGAGGGCCACGTCGCGCTCGGACTCCCGGTGCAGGCGGTCGCGCACCTGGCGGCTGGTGACGTACTTGCCGTCCTGGCCGAAGAAGGGGCTGTCGTTGACCATGAAGCTCATCGAGAGGGTCGGCTCGTCGACGTCGATGATCGGCAGCGGCTCGGGGTGCTCGGGGTCGGCCAGGGTGTCGCCGATGTCCACGGTGTCGAGCCCGACCACCGCGCCGATGTCGCCGCAGCCGACCTCCGTCACCTCGCGCCGGCCGAGGTTGTCGAACACGAACAGTTGCTTGACGACCGCGTCGGTCTGGCTGCCGTCGCGCTTGATCAGCGTGACGCGGTCCTTCGTGTGGATGCTCCCGCGCACGATGCGCCCCACGGCGATGCGGCCCACGTAGTCGCTGTGGTCCATCGCCGCCACCAGCATCTGCAGGGGCCCGTCCAGCACCGCGGGTGCCGGGATGTGCCTGACGATCATGTCCAGCAGGGGGAACAGGTCCTTGCGCTCGTCGCCCAGCTCGCCGATGGCCCAGCCGTCGCGGCCGGCGGCGTAGACGCCGCGGAAGTCGAGCTGCTCGTCGCTGGCCCCCAGCTCGCAGAAGAGGTTGAAGACCTCGTCGAGCACCTCGTGCGGGCGGGCGTTCAGGCGGTCGACCTTGTTGATCACCACCAGCGGCTTGAGGTTCAGCTGCAGGGCCTTCTGCAGCACGAAGCGCGTCTGCGGCATCGGGCCCTCGAAGGCGTCGACCAGCAGCAGCACGCCGTCGGCCATCTTCAGGACGCGCTCGACCTCGCCCCCGAAGTCGGAGTGGCCCGGGGTGTCGATCAGGTTGATGCGCACGTCGTGGTAGGTGACGGCGAAGTTCTTGGCCGTGATCGTGATGCCGCGCTCGCGCTCGAGGTCGTTGGAGTCGAGGATGCGCTCGCGCACCTGCTGCCCGTCGCGGAAGACGTGGCACTGGCGCAGGATCTGGTCGACCAGCGTGGTCTTGCCGTGGTCGACGTGGGCGATGATCGCGACGTTGCGGATTTCCATCATGCTTCTCCCGGATGGTCGTTGGCGAGGATCTCGCGCGCCCGCGTCAGGGCGCCGTCGATGCCGTCGCAGAGGTTGTCCTGTCCCACTTGCTTCAGGAATCCGGAGTGCTGCAGGGCCTGCACGGGCTGCGAGTGCAGGCCGGCCAGGATCAGCGAGGTGCCGTGGCGCCGCGCGTTGTGCAGCATCTCCTCCAGCAGGTGGATCCCGGTGGAGTCCAGGGCGTAGACGTGGCGCAGGCGCACGATCTGAACGCGCGGCGGCTTCTCCACCTGGCGCATGGCTTCCTTGAACTTGGTGGCGGCGCCGAAGAAGAACGAGCCGCTGATCTCGTAGACCTCCACGCCGTCGGGAATCTCGCGCCGGGCGACCGCGCCGGGGTCCTCGCCGCCGTCTACGTCGTGCGTGAATTCGCGGGTCAGCACCTTGACGTTGCTGACGGCCGCCATGCGGTGCATGAACAGGAAGGCTGCCAGCATCATGCCGACCTCGATGGCCACCGTCAAGTCGAACACCACCGTGAGGCCGAAGGTGGTCGCCATCACGACGACATCGCTGCGGGGCCCGCGCATGATCGCCGCGAACGAGCGCAGCTCGCTCATATTGTAAGCCACCAGGACCAGAACGGCCGCCAGCACCGGCATCGGGATCAGGCCGGCCCATTTCCCGAAGAACAGCATCACCAGCAGCAGCGTCAGCGCGTGGACGATGCCCGCGACGGGGCTCGTGGCGCCGTTGCGGATGTTCGTGGCGGTGCGCGCGATGGCGCCGGTGGCGGGGATCCCGCCGAAGAAGGGCACCACGATGTTGGCGGCGCCCTGGGCGATGAGCTCGGTGTCTGAGTCGTGGCGGTCGCCGGTCATGCCGTCGGCCACGACCGCCGACAGCAGCGACTCGATGGCCGCCAGGATGGCGATCGTGGTGGCCGGCCGCACCAGCGCCTTGATCGTGGCCGGGTCGAAGGCCGGCATCACGGGCAGGGGCAGTGAGCTGGGGATCTCCCCGAAGCGGCCGCCGATCGTCTCGACCGGCAGGCGGAACACGGCCGTCACGGTCGTGCCGAGCGCCAGCGCGACGACCGACCCGGGCAGCCGGTGCGTCACCCGCGGCCAGAACACCATGACCGCCACCGACAGGCCCGCGACGCCGACCGCCCAGGGGTTGACCGTGCGCAGGTGCCGCGCGTACTCGAGCCACTTGGCCAGGAAGCCCTGCGGCACGTCCCCCATCTGCAGGCCGAGGAAGTCCTTGACCTGCGACGCCAGGATGATCAGCGCGATGCCCCCGGTGAACCCGACGATGACCGGGTAGGGGATGTACTTCAGCACCGACCCGAAACGCGCGAACCCCATGACCACCAGGATGATGCCGGCCATCAGCGTGGCGGTCGTCAGGCCCGCGGGGCCGTACTGGGCGTGGATGCCGGCGACGATGACGATGAAGGCGCCGGTGGGACCGCCGATCTGGTGGCGGCTGCCGCCCAGCAGCGACACCAGCAGGCCGGCGACGACCGCGGTGACCAGCCCCTTCTCGGGCGAGACGCCCGAGGCGATGGCGAAGGCGATGGACAGCGGCAGCGCCACCACGCCCACCACCAGACCCGCGGTGAGGTCGGCGGAGAAACGGGCCGGCGTGTAATGGCGAAGCTCCGCGAACAGGCTCGGGCGGAACATCCTGGCTCCCATGGCAGGGGCCCCACCCTCCGGAGAGGACGGGGCCCGTGCGTCTCGTGATGTCACGATGTGGTCGACCTCGGTCGCGCGGCGATCCCGCCGCGGCTGGTCGCGTCCTACCAGCGGGGCCGATCGTTCGAGCGCGGCTCGCGAGGACGGGCCTCGTTGACGTTCAGCGGGCGGCCGTCGACGTCCATGCCGTTGGTCTTCTCGATGGCGGTCGTGGCCGCGGTGTCATCGGACATCTCCACGAAGCCGAAGCCGCGGGAGCGGCCGGTGTCGCGGTCCATGATGACGGTCGCGCTGCTGACCTCGCCGAACTGCGAGTAGACCTTCATGAGGTCCTGATCGGTGAGGTTGAAACTGAGGTTGCCGACGTAGATCTTCTTCAAACTGGTCACTTCCCTTGAACCTGCTGGACCCTCGGGCTCCCACGACTATTCGGGGAGTCCCTGGTCCCTGCTAAAAAAGACTGGCCGAGATGGCCAGTCCCTGGCGCAGACGATAGCAGGAAACATGCCGAAAAGCAAGGATCCACCGCCAAATCGGCAGCGCCGGGCCCGGAACCCGTTGACGCGATGGAGCCTGCGATGGTACGCTCACCGGCGATCGGGGGTCCCCACGCCCCCCGCCGGACTGCCGACCGCCGGATCGGCGGCCCCCCCCCCTGGGCAGTCCCGTGGCGTCCATCACCGAAACGAGGCACCATGACCTCGCAGTGCGCACTGCTCCGCCACCGCTGCTGCCTGTTCGTCCTGGCATTGACCGTCGGCGCGACCACCGCTGCCCGCAGCCAGGTGGAGATCGGCGGCCCCACCCCACCGCCTGTCTCTGCCCGCGATCGCGACGCCCCGCCGCTGGACGTCAAGCTCGGTCCCGTCTTCGGCTGGCTGTTCCTGAACGAACAGGTCATGTCCGAGACCTACGGCACCGTGGCGATCCCGGGCCTGATGATGGTCACGGACGTCTCGGCCGACACCCGCTTCGTGCTGGGCGCCGGCCGCGGGGCCGCTCGCGGCAACCCTTTCCACGACGTCACGGGCTACGAAGGCGGCGACGAGGCCGAGCTGACGACGGTCCCCCTGCGGATCGGGCTGCAGAGCGACCTCTCGCCCCACCCGCGCCTGCACCTCCTCTGCGGCCTGTCCGCGGAGCTGGTGTGGATGCGCGAGCGCCTGCCCGCCGCCGCCGTCGCCGGCTCCCCGGACCACGTGGACTTCGACGGCTGGGGCGAGGGGCTGCGGTTCGGCTTCGGGCCCGAGTGGCGCTCGGCCGACGACCGTCGCGTCGTCGGCTTCACGATGGAATGGAGCGCATCCGGCGGCGAGGTCTTCGGCGACGGGCGACGGCATGAGGTGAACCTGACGGGCACGGGCCTGCAATTCCACGTCCTGTGGCGGCTGTGATCGCGACGCGGCCGGCGAGAAAGCGAGGCTTCCCATGGTGAACCGTATCCCCGCCGCAACGTCGGCCATCCTGGTCCCGACGCTCGCCCTGCTGACCGCCGGTGCGGCCAGGGCCGACGGCATGATGGTGGCCCCCTGGGGCTTCGACCTGCACGAGACCGGGCAGACCGCCGTGGTGATCCACGACGCGGCATCCGGCGCCGAGACGCTGCACGTGCTGCCCGGCTTCCGCAGCGACGCCAGCGACTTCGCCTGGATCGTGCCCGTGCCCGCCCTGCCTCAGGTCGGCGTCTCGGACCTCGACCTGTTCCGCGAAGCCGGCGAACTGACGGCCCCCGCGTGGCGGTCCCGCGACTCGACCTGGGGCTGCTCGGAATACGACTACTACACGGGTGCTTCTCCCGACGACAACGGCGTGGACATCATCGACGACCGGGTCGTGGGCGTGTACCGCACGCTCGTGCTCGGGGCCGACGACGCGTCGGCGCTGGCCGACTCCCTGACCGCCTGGGGCTTCCTGCACGCAGGCAACGCCGAGCGGACCCTGGCCGTGCTCGACTCCTACATCGCGCGGTCCTGGTACTTCGTGGCCATGAAGATCGATCCGGAGGCCTTCGAGGACTGGCAGACCGAGGACGGCTACTGGTACGGGGTGATGGAGCCGATCCGCCTGGACTTCGCCGCGGACGAGCCCGTCTACCCCCTGGAGATCTCCGCACTCAGCGCCGCGCCGTCGACCGAGGTGCGCCTCTACACCGTCGCGGGCTCGCGCCTGACCTTCCCCGGCGCCACGACCCTCTACGCCAACCGGGTGACCGACGGCGAGCTGCAGGAGATCCGGGACGCCTACCCCGCGTTCGGCGCCCTGGTGCACGCGGGCGACTTCGTCACCAAGCTGCGTCGCAATTATTCACCCGACGAGATGACGGAAGACCTGGTGCTCGCGCCCGACGACGACGGCGGCGAGTTCCACCAGGTCTTCCATTCCGGCATCCCGCTGACGGCCGTGCTGCTGCTGGGCACGGGCGCATGGCTGCGCCTGCGGCCGCGGTCGCGCCGCGCCTGACGGCTACTTCAGGAGCTCACTTCAGGAGCTGCAGCTTGCGGGTGTCGACGCCGCCGGCGCCCGTCGCCCGCAGGAAGTACGTCCCGCTGGGCAGGCTATGCCCCTGGTCCCCCCGGCCGTCCCAGTTCACCATGAAGTCGCCCGCCTCGCGCGTGCCCTGCCACAGGGCCCGTACCAGGCGGCCGTCAACCCCGTAGACGTCCAGCCGCACCACGGCGGCCGCCGGCAGGCTCAGGTCGATGATGGTGGAAGGATTGAAGGGGTTCGGGTAGGCCCCCGTGATGCGGGGGAAGGCGACGGGCAGGTCGCCGGCACCGGTGGCCAGGCCGTCGGCGAAGATGTCGTCGACCCACTCGGGGTGGTCGATGAAGGGGTTGCGGTTGCCCTGGTAGGCGAAGACCACGTCGTTGCGGTCCTGCTCCTTGGCGTCGACGGGGTCCTGCACGTGCCAGGCCAGCAGCGTCGTGAGCAGCCCCATGTAGGCGACGCTCTCGTTGTTGCCGGTCGCCGAGGCCGAGATCAGCGCGACGTTGTCGGTGAGGATCAGGTCGGGCTCCCCGACGGTCCCCTCGTAGCGCACGTCCATGTAGAACATCGCGCGCGCCACGTCGCCCTTGCGCCCGTCCCAGGTCTCCCACACGCCGGCGGGCAGCAGGCTGTTGAAGTAGTTGACGCCGGTCGCGCCGTCGTAGCTGTCGGCCGGGTCGCTCGAACAGCTCGCCGTGCACTCCCCGAAGGGCTTGTTGCCGCGGTCGTTGTTGTACTCCACGTCGCAGAGGAACAGG
Organism: Fibrobacter sp.; assembly: GCA_020718045.1. Taxonomy (GTDB): domain Bacteria; phylum Krumholzibacteriota; class Krumholzibacteriia; order LZORAL124-64-63; family LZORAL124-64-63; genus PNOJ01. The sequence goes on from DYDD01000019.1 coordinate 19,388, forward strand.
TGGTGGCAGTCGGTGTACGGCTTGTTGGTCGAGCCGTCGTCGGGGAAGCCGTAGCTGTTGGGCCAGCTGTGCTCGCGATTGTAGGGCCCGGTGCCGCCGCCGAACTTGGTGAAGACGCGGTTCTGGTAGAGGTCGAGGATGCGGGTCGTGTTGTAGGGATCCTCGTCCGCCAGCTCCAGCACGTTCCAGGTGTCGGTCGAGGCGGACGTGTAGGGGATCTTCACATGGCCGTCGATGACGGCGTTCACCGAGGCGCGCATGGCCTCGACGCTGGTGAAGATCACGGTGTCGTAGTAGCCGGCCGGCGGGGCGGCGAAGGCGGCCGTCGCGGCCAGCGCGATCAGGGCGCAGGCCGCCGGGCCCAGGCGCGCGGCGAAGATGGGGTTCCGGTCGTAATGCAGCACGTCGGCTCCCTGCTCGAGTATCGGTCGCGGTGTCGTGGCGAGGGTCGGCACGGGTAAGTATACCACGCCGGACCGGGGCGGCGCCAACCGGCCCCTAGTGTCCTGAGTCAGAAATACGTTGCCTTTTCGGCGAGTCATCCCGGCACCCGGCAAGGCGCGACGACGAGAGCGTAGCCCAGCTACGCCGAGGAGGAGCAACGCAGCCGGGAGTCGGGAGGGCCGCCGAAAAGGCAACGTATTTCTGACTCAGGACACTAGCTCCAGCGGAAGGGCTCCGGGCGGTCGAAATCGGGCCGGCCCTCGGCGGGAGACGCGCCGGGATCCTGCGTGAACAGCCGGTACAGCCCCGCGTCCTCCACGTCCTGCAGGGCCTGGTCGTACTCGGCGGTCGCGATCGGCCGCGCCAGCTCGGGATGGAGGTGCGCCAGCGCGCGGCCGGCCCCGGTCCGGGCGAGGGCGTCGGGGTGGTACTGAGCCATCAGCGAGAGCCAGAGGCCGTCGCCGACGGCGCCCACGAGCTCCCGCGCCACGCGCGCGGTTCCGGCCAGCCCCCCGGGCAGGACCAGGTGGCGCACGATCAGGCCCCGGCGCGCCTCCCCCTCGGCCTGGTCGTCGGGCAGGTGGCCGACCTGCGCGTGCATGACCGTCACGGCGCGACGCGCCCGCGCGACGTAGCCGCTCACCCGCGACAGGTTCTGGGCGATCGCGTCGGAGCCGTACTTGAAATCCGGCAGATACACGTCGACCAGTCCGTCGAAGCGCGCCAGCACGGTCGGGCCGTCGGTGCCGTTGGAGTTGTAGATCACCGGCAGGGCGAGCTCCTGCAGCCGCGCCAGTTCCACGGCGCGCGCCACCGCGGCGCCCTGGTGCGTGGGCGTGACCAGGCCGATCGCGCCGGCGCCGGCCGCAGCCAGTTCCAGCATCCGCTCCGCGCACGCCGCCGGCGTGATCGACACACCCGCCTCGGGATGGTGGCTGATCTGGTGGTTCTGGCAGAATCCGCAGCGCAGGTTGCAGCCGGCGAAGAAGAGGTTGCCGACCGGGCGGCCGCCGCCCAGCGGCGGTTCTTCCCCGCGGTGCAGGCAGGCGGCGGCGAGGCGGATCAGCTGGTCGGTCACGATGATCCTGCGGCTCGGGACGGTCGGGCGCGGTACCCGCCTCCACGATGGCCACGGCGGCACAGGCACGCAACCCCGTATCCGACGGGGGGCTTGCCGACGCGTCGGAGTTCCCGTAGAATCAAGCCATGAACTCCGCGCTGCGAAGCGGCGGTTCCCGAGGCCAGGGCGGCCGGGGGAGCCGGGCGAGGTGGGACTCGCCGCCGGTGGCTCGCCCGAACAGGAGGTGATCCAGTGGGTTCTGACAGATACGGCTCGGCGGAGGTGGCGCCCCTGCGTTGAGGGGACACTCCCGGACGTGGTCCGCGGGCTCGCCCCGAGCGGGGGAACCCAGCGCCACCGAAGCTGATCCATACGGGGCGCCGTCGCGCAAGCGGCGGCGCCTCTGCGTTGCGGGGCGGTCGCCGGCATGAAGAAACCCCGCTCCCTGGTCGGGAGCGGGGTCCTCTGACGTCTATCGGTCGA
>DYDD01000245.1 GCA_020718045.1 Fibrobacter sp.
GACCGCCTGCGCGACGCCGCGGCGCCGGGATGGGTCTGCGACGGCTCGCGCCTGCGCGACGAGTTGGGCTTCAGCGGCGCGCGCGACCTGGCGCGGGGCTTCGCCGAGACGCTGGACTTCTACCGCCGGGAAGGATGGCTCCGTGCGCCGTAGACTGCAGGCGCTGGCCCTCTTCCGCATCGAGCTGGACCGCTGGGCCGTGGTGTACCTGGTGGTCAGCGGCTTCTACCCGCTGCTGCGGCCCGACGTCGTGGCGCGGCCCTACGAACGCCTGGTCTGGCACCTCGGCGCAGCCCTCTTCGTCTGGTTCCTGCCGCCGCTGGCCCGCATGTCGCGCTCGGCCGTGGTGCGCTTCCTGGGCGAGATCTACCTGCCGTTCGCGTTCCCGCTGTTCTACGCGGAGATGGAATACCTGGGCATCGTCTTCCACGGGTTCCACGACAGCTTCGACCCGGTGCTGATCGGCTGGGAGGAGCGGATCTTCGGGCTGCAGCCGAGCCTGTCCTGGAGCCGGGCCTGGCCGTGGGCGTGGTTCCACGAGCTGATGGAGATGGCCTATTTCAGCTACTACGCCCTGGCGCCGCTGGTGCTGGCGATGATCGTGCGGGACGGCGGCCTGCCCGCCGGCCGGCGCTGGCCCGCGATCCGCGCCTTCGCGCGCGACCTGGGCGGCGTGATGCTGCTCTGCTACACCCTGTACACGTTCTTCCCGGCGTGGGGGCCGAAGTACTTCCGCACCGGACCGATCCCCGTCGAGGGCTGGATCTTCACCGACCTCATGCGCTACATCCACGCCAACGGCGCGATCCTGGGCGCCGCCTTCCCGAGCAGCCACGTCGCCGCCTCGATGGTGGCCTGGTGGCACGTCTGGCGGCTCTTCCCCCGCCACCGCTGGTGGATGTCGACCCTGTTCGCGCTGCTCTGCTCGGCGACCGTCTACTGCCGCTACCACTACGTGGTGGACGTCATCGGCGGCCTGATGCTGGGCGCGCTGGTGATCTGGGCCGGCGAGCACCTGTACGAGACGGGCCGCCGCCTCCCCTGGCGCTCGTGGCAGCCGCCGGCGCCGCCGCGCCTGCGCTGGACGCGCCGCTAGCGCGCCTCGCCCGCGGACCCGCTCTTCACGATGTTGGTCGCCAACGCGATCATCGAACCCACGTCGCTGAGGTTCGCCGGCAGGACCAGCGTGTTGCCCGCCTTGGCCAGCTTGCCGAACTCGTTGACGTACTGCTCGGCCACGCGCAGGCGCATGGCCTGGTCGCCGCCCGGGTTGCTGAGCGCCGCGGCGACCTGGCGCAGGCCTTCGGCGGTGGCCGTGGCGACGGCCAGGATGGCCGCGGCCTCGCCTTGCGCCTCGTTGATCTGCTGCTGCTGGTTGGCCTCGGACTCCTTGATGACCCGCTGCTTCTCGCCCTCGGCCCGGTTGATCTGGGCGTCGCGCTCGCCCTCGCTGGTGAGGATCGTGGCGCGCTTCTCGCGCTCGGCGCGCATCTGCTTCTCCATGGCGCTGAGCACGTCGCGCGGCGGGTTGATGTTCTTGATCTCGTAGCGCAGCACCTTGACGCCCCAGGGGTCGGACGCCTTGTCCAGCTCCTGCACCACCTGCTGGTTGATCGTGGCGCGCTCCTCGAAGGTGCGGTCCAGGTCGATCTTGCCGATCTCGCTGCGCAGCGTGGTCTGGGACAGCTGCGTGATGGCGAAGTTGAAGTCGGAGATGCCGTACGACGCGCGCTGCGGGTCGAGCACCTTCAGGTACAGCACGCCGTCGACGCCGACCTGCACGTTGTCGCGCGTGATGCAGACCTGCTCGGCGATGTCGAAGGCCCGCTCCTTGAGGCTGTGCTTGTAGGCGACCTTCTCGACGAAGGGCACCAGGATGTGGAAGCCCGCCTGGATGGTCTTGCGGTACTTGCCCAGGTATTCCACGATGTAGGCGGACTGCTGGGGCACGACGATCGCGGTCCTGGCGATCACGATCAGGACCAGGAATACGACGACGACGGCGGCGATCATGGTGTCCATGGCGTCCTCCGATATAGGCGGTTAACGGTTCGGTTCACTCGGCGCGGACGAGCAGGGTCAGCCCGTCCACGCCCTTGACCCGGCATCGGGCGCCGGCGGCCAGGTCGGCGTCGCCGTCGTTGAGGGCGTCCCAGGCCGTGCCGCGCAGGTCGACGCGCCCGCGCGCGCCGGCCGGGATCGGCGCCTGGGCGCTGGCGGTCTCGCCGATCAGCTCGGGCCCCATCGCCCGGTCGACCTTCGCGAGCTTGCGCTTCAGCGGGCCCCGGTACAGGACCAGGCCGGCCACGGCCAGCACGGCGAACAGCAGCCACTGCGTCCAGGCCGGCAGGTGGAGGCCGCAGACGCCGAGCAGGCCCACGATCAGGCCGGCGAGGCCGAAGAAGACGAGGTAGAAGTCCGCGGTGATCACCGCCTCGGCGGCGAGCAGGGCGGCGCCCACGATGATCCAGATCCACCAGGCCATGTCGCCTCCAGTCGGGATGCGGTCGCGGTCGGCGGGAACCCCCGCGGGATGGTACCGGGATGGATAGGCTCCGTCAATAACTCAGGTTCCAGCCGCGATTCTGTGCCTGATCATGGGCTCGATGCGATGCGACTCGGATCCTCACATCCTGTGGTGACAGGGGGCGCTCGTCGGGCACATCCTGTGCCCGACTCGCTTGGCCTTCCGGCCCTTTCGCCATCCTGGCTTCAGGGCCTGCAGGACACCCCTGTCACCACAGGATGTGAGGATCCGAGTCGAACGGCATCGAGTCGCTTGGGCGGGGACAGATTCGAGGCCACGACTAGAGACATACGTGGGACGGGCTGGTAGGATGCGCGGCGTCGTCACGTGCCGTCATCCGGAGGTGTCCCATGCAGAGCATCCGCACCGGTCTGATCCTGACGTTGGTCGGCAGCCTCGCCTTGGGCGTGGTGTTTGGGCTGATCTTCCACCGCCTGTTCCTGTCCAACGTGCCGCAGCAGTGGCTCTCGAGCGCGCAGTCGGCCATCGCGCCGCTGACCTTCGTGGGGACGGGCCTCGGGCTGGGGTTCGTGATCTGCCTGTGGGCGCTGCTGGTGGCGTGGCTGGCGCCGCGGTTCCGCAAGTCCGCCCCGAAGACCGACTGAACGCGCGGCGGCCGGCCGGCGCCCCTCGCACCGACCGGCCGCCGCGTCTTCCCGCCGGGAATCAGATCTTCACCAGCTCCACGCGCCGGTTGTTCGCGCGGCCCTCGGCCGTGTCGTTCGCGCCCAGCGGCTTGGTCTCGCCCAGGCCCTTGACCTCGAGGCGGTTTGCCGCGACGCCGAAGGCGCTGCCGAGGTAGTCCTTCACCGACGATGCCCGCTGCAGCGAGAGAGCGAGGTTGGCGTCGTCGGCGCCCTCGCTGTCGGTGTGGCCCTCGATGGACAGGCGCAGGCCGGGGTCGCCTTTCAGCAGCTCGCCGAGGTCGGCGAGCGTCTTGTAGGACTCGGCCTTGATCACGGCCGACCCGGAGTCGAACAGGATGCCGTGGGTGACGATGCGGCCGTCCTGGGCGAGCTGGTCGCGCAGGGTCTTGCCGCCCGCGGCGAAGCGGAAGCCCGACATCAACATCGGGTTGCCCTCCTGGTCCCAGCGGTCCATGGCGACCTTGATCCCGTCGGGAGTGAGGCCCTCGACCTTCGGCACGTTCCCTACGCGCTCGCTGTCGATGTAGCACTTGAACGTGGTCGACGTGGCCATGATCCGCAGGGTGTGCCGGCCCTTGCCGATGCGCTGCGTGAGCGCCTTGTCGGACTTCGTTTCGCCGCCGACGGTCACGCGCGTGTTCTGGCTGTCGCCGAAGAAGAAGACGATCGCCTCCGTCTCGCCCTCCATCAGCTTGATGGTATACCAGTGGCCGCTGTGGGGCTCGCCGTTGTCGAAGATGTCCATCTCGATGGTGTACTTCTCGGGGAACGGGCCCGCGGGCAGCTTCGGGCTGAGGTTGCCGGTGTCGGTGCAGAGGATCCAGCCCTTGTCGCCCTTGCGCGCGACCTCGAAGACGCCGTCGACCAGGTTCCAACGGCTGGGGAACTCGCCGACCTCTTCGTGGTCGAGGACGTCGCAGAAGATCGTCCGGTCGCCCGGCACGAAGTCGCAGCGGGTGTAGAGGGCCATGTCCTCGGCGGCCTTGCCCGCAGAGCGGCCGCCCGACGCGCCGCTCCCGGACGCGGCCGTCTGCAGGGGCGCGTCGTCATCATCGCCG
>DYDD01000246.1:0-2204 GCA_020718045.1 Fibrobacter sp.
GTCGCGCGCCGCCGCCGCGACCGCCGGCGCTTCGCCGCCCTGGACGACCATCCCCCGGAGCGTCCCGGAATCGAGGCTGAACCTCACTAGCAGGAATGTCGTGCAGGATGCGCCACGGCCATGATAAGGCCGTGCAGGGACGTTTCCGGCGTGTCGAGGCGGGAGCCTGCGCCCTCGGCGACGGTCGCTCGGGGCACCATGCCCCGTCACGGGGGCCGGGGAGGAAGTCCGGGAAACTTCCATTCTCACCATCCGATCATTGACAGCCGGCGCCGGATTCCCATAGTTGCCCTGAAGGAGTGTGACCGCCGGGAGACCCGGCAGGCAAGATGTGGCGGACAGGATGTCCCCGCGATGCCGGCACCGACCCGGTCGAATCTCCCAATTTATTATAAAACAAGACGTTGCCGGATCAAGCCAGGGGGTCCGGAACGGATGGCACCGTAGTTGCAGTTTCATGCGGCGACAACGGCGACCACGATCCGCGGCTCGGCAGCGGTCTTTCCGGGAGAGGGCGGCGACTTGAATCACCGGCTGCAAGGGACGACGACCGGTCTGTTCGCGTTGCTGCTGCTGTCGCTGCCGGTGCTGGCGGCAGGACAGGTGGTGCCGGTCCCCTTCCACTGGTCCGCCCCGACTCAGGGCACCCAGGCCGTCAGCTACAACGTCTGGGTCTCCCGCGACGGGAGCGAACCCCGCCTGGAAGCGACCGCCCAGGACACGACCTGGACGCTCCAGGCCGACCTGGGGGTCGAATACCGGGTCCTGGTCCAGGGCGTCGACGCCCTGGAGCGCGACGGCGCCATGAGCCCGCCCTCGGAGGTCGTTTTCCTGCCGGAGCTGCAGCCCGAGGAAGGCAGCCCCCCGCCGAACGCCGCTTTCCGCCCCAACTACCCCAACCCCTTCAACCCCGAGACCACCATCCGCTACGGCATCCCCGAGGGTGCCCAGGACCAGCGGATCGCCTTAGAACTCTTCGACATCCGCGGTCAGCGCGTCTGCGGCTTCGACCCCGCGGAGACCCCGGGCTGGCACACCGCGATCTGGGACGGCCGCGACGACGCCGGAACCCTGCTCTCCTCCGGGCATTACATCGTCCGGCTGGTCTGCGGCGGGCGGACGTCGACCTGGAAAATGACCATGGTGAAATAAGGGCCGATCCCGCCTTTTCCCGCCCTGTAAATCTGCTATCTTGAAGATCGACTGCTAACCTCGAGAAGACCGAGTGAGCCCGGCCGCTGCAAATCAACGGCGGGTGATTTTTTGTCCGCACGCCGGAGACGGGGACGATCATGAACCTGATCAAGCTGAAGAAGCTGGCCAACTCGCGCCAGTTCACCGACCTCGAAGTGCTGTGGAGCGAGGCGCTCGACGAGCCCGAGGTCGAGGTCGAGGAGATGCTGCGCGTGGCCGCGCAGGTGCGCCGTCTGGGCGAGGAGGAGCGGGCCGACGGCATGCTCCAGGGACTGCTGCACACGTCCGAGCAGCGCGGGGGCCGTCGCGCCCGGCTCGACGTCGCCCGCCAGGCCGCATCGCTGCTCCCGGCCTCGGTCGTGCTGCGGCGGGAACTGCGGCAGCTGATGCCCTCGTTCCACACCGATTACGAGCACGCCGGCACGCTCACCTCGCGCCTGCTGGCCGAGGGGACGGCCCTGCCCGAGGGCCTGGCCGTGCTGGACCGCTTCCTGCAGCTGCGTCCGGGCTCGTTCCTGAGCGACCGCTCCCACCTCGAGCCCGGCATGGTCGAGGAGGTCGACGCCGAACACACCAAGCTGACCGTCTCGTTCAGCGGTCGGCGCGAAGTCCTGGAGCGGGCCCGCGTCGGCGAGGTGATCGTCCTGCCGCCGGACCATTTCCCATCGCTGCTGCTCTACCGGCCCGATGAGCTGCGCCGTATGGCCGCCACCGATCCCGAGTCGTTCGTCATCAAGGCGCTGATGTCGACCCGCGACCGGACCCTCGCCCACCGCGAGCTGCGCACCTACTACGTCGCGCTCCACGGCGAGGACGGCTGGACGAACTGGTGGAAAAAGGCCCGTCCGGCCCTGAAGACCTCCAACCGGATCGAGATGACCGGCATCGGGCAGCCGACGTTCCACCTGCTGCGCCAGGAGAGCTCCTACGAGGAGCGGGTGCGCGAACAGCTGCGCGGGTTGACCGAGCCCGCGCCGCGGCTGCAGTTCATCCAAGAGCGGCTCGGCGAG
>DYDD01000246.1:2232-4260 GCA_020718045.1 Fibrobacter sp.
TCCGTCTCGCGCGCGATGGTCGGGGAGCTGGGCAACGCCGCCGCGCGCCTGGCCGGGCCGCTGCTGGAGAAGGACGCCGCGCTGACGCTGGCCTGCCTGGCCCTCCACGCCGAGGCCGCCGACCTGGGCGGCGACGTCGTGGAGGTGAACCCGCGGGCCGCCGCGCAGGTGATCCAGCGGATCCACGAGCCCGCGGTGCTGCCCTCGCACCTCGGCGACCGGCTGCTGCAGCTGGTGCTGGCCTTCGTCCGCAAGACCTTGCCGGCCGACCAGTGGACCGTCTTCTGGGGGCGGGTGCTGCCCCGCACCGGCCGGATGACCGCCGACATGATGGCGCGCGAGCTGCTCGCCGCCGGGCAGGAGCCCGTCCTGGTCGCGGCCCTCGAAGACGTGATGTCCCACCCGACCGCGTCGCCGGAGGTGCTGGGCTGGCTGTGGCGGACCAGGTTCGCCGAAACCAAGACCGGCCAGGCGTTGGCCGCCATGAAGGACCTGGGCGTGGGCCGCCTGATGAACGCCCTGCTGGACCTGATGGATGCGACCGGCCGCATGACCGCGCTGTCGGACGACAAGCGCCTGCGCCGCGTGCTGGAGCAGGGTCAGGAAGGGCTCGAACTGCACGACGGCGAGCCGATCCGCATCTACCTGTCGGCCACCGGCCCGGACGAGGCGCGCGTGCTCAAGGAGCGCATCGAGCGCAACGGCGGCATCCGCGCCAGCACCCGCACCAGCCTGCTGAACTGGCTGCGCACCGCCCACCCCGAAGTCTTCGCCGAGATGTCGCGGCCCTGGGAGGAGGACGTCTACTACACGACGATGTCCGGCCTGCAGCACCGCCAGGCGGCGCTGGACGAGCTGGTCCAGGTCGACCTGCCGGCCGTCGCCCGCCAGATCGGCGAGGCCGCGAGCCACGGCGACCTGAGCGAGAACGCGGAGTACACCGCGGCCCTGGAGAAGCGCGACCAGATCACCAGCCGCGCCACGCGCCTGGAGAACGAGCTGGCCCGCGCCAAGATCATCACCGACGAGATGGTGCGCTCGGCCTTCGTGAACGTCGGCACCCGCGTGCGCGTGCGCGACCTGCTGACCGGCGCCGAGGAGACCTACAGCTTCCTGGGCGTGTGGGACTCCCTGCCCGAGTCGGGCATCCTGTCCTACCGCGCGCCCCTGGCGATGGCCTTCATGGGCGCCCGGCCCGGCGACCAGGTGGAGTACGGCGAGGAGAGCGAGCGCCGGCACTGGGAGGTGCTGGAGGTCGGGCCCGCCCTCTAGGGCGGCGGCGTGGCAGGTTCCCGGTTCGCCGGGTATCCTGTGTGTCTGGCAGACGGTCCCGAAGTCCCCGGAGGTCCCGCTCTTGAAAGCGCTCCTGCTCGTCCTGCTCGCCCTGGCGGCCGCCGTCGGTCTGGCCGCCGCGCTGCTCCTGAGGTCCGCCACGGCGGCCGGCGTCCAGCAGGCCGGGGCCGCCGACGACGGGGGATCGTTCTACGACCTGAAGACCCGCACCTTGGCGGGCGAACCCGCTTCCATGGACGTCTACAAGGGGAAGGTGGTGCTGGTGGTCAACACGGCCAGCAAATGCGGCCTCACCCCCCAGTACGAGGGCCTCGAAAAGCTGTATCGGGAACTGGGCGGGGCCGGCTTCGCCGTCCTCGGCTTCCCGAGCAACGACTTCATGGGCCAGGAGCCGGGCACCCCCGCGGAGATCCGCGCCTTCTGCGACGCGAAGTACCAGGTGACCTTCCCGCTCTTCGAAAAGGTGGCGGTCAAGGGCGACGCCAAGTGCGACCTCTACCGCTTCCTCACCGCGGGCGGGCTGGAAGAGCCCACCTGGAACTTCACCAAGTACCTGATCGGCCGCGACGGCCACGTGATCGCCCGCTTCGGCCCCCGCACCGCTCCCGACGCTCCTGATCTCCGGGCCGCCATCGACGCGGCTCTCTCCCCTCAATAAACCCAGCCCATGCAGTGTTGCGACTTGGATCCACACATCCTGTGGTGACAGGGGGCGCTCGTCGGGCACATCCTGTG
>DYDD01000247.1:0-2673 GCA_020718045.1 Fibrobacter sp.
GCCATCCTGGCTGCGGGGCCTCCTGGACACCCCTGTCACGACACGATGTGCAGACCTCAGCCGATCAGCACATGAAGAAGCGGCCCCCGCGTGGGCGGGGGCCGCTTCCGTGCGAATAGCGGTGCGGGTGTCGCGGCTACTTCGCGGCGGCCTCGGGCACCGGGTGCTTGATCAGGGCCCACATCTTGTCGTAGTCGAAAGCCTTGAACGTCGGGCTCTCGGCGTTGTGGCACTTCACGCAGGTCTCCTTGCCGCCCATCTTCATGCCGGCGGCGACCGCGGCGGCGTGATCCTCCATGACGGCCTTGGACTTGTATTCCGAGCCGGCGCCGTGGCAGGCCTCGCAGCCCACGCCCTCCTCGGGCACCCACTTCGTGGCGGCCTCGAGCGCGGCGCCCAGGAAGGCCTTCGTGGTGTGGCACTTCAGGCAGGCGGCCTCTTCCCAGGGATTGCCCAAGCCCTTCTCCTTGGCGATGGCGATGGCCGCCGCGCCCTTCAGGGTGGCGAAGGCGCCGGCATGCGCCGACTCGGTCCAGATCTTAGCCTGGTCGCCGGTCTTGACCTTGTGACACATGACGCACTTGGGAACGCCGATGATGGTGGGCTCGGCGGCCTGGGCGACCACGGCGCCGACCACCGTGAGTGCGACCAGGACCAACAGGGACTTCTTCATGCTTCCTCCTTGCCGGGTGATCGGCCGGATCCGTATCGGTGTCCCGGCCGGAAAACGTACGGGTGGCGCCGCCGCTCCCGAGGGCCCGAATGTAAACGATCGGTCCGGGCCGCCCCAAATAAAAAAAAGGTGCCCCGAGCCGGGTCGCGCATATCGAGAAAGAGAATCAAGAACGCGAACCGCGGGCTGGGATGAGCCTTGATATTCTGCTAGACTGGTCGGAGTTCCCGTTCGGCGCGCCGAACGCGTGAAACAACCGAAGTCGAATCATCCAGCATCCAGGAGATACCCGATGAGAACGTCCCCGTTCCTCGCCTGCATCGGCTTGCTGCTGCTGCCGCTCGCGGCCACGGCCGAACCCCAGTTCGCCTGGTCGTCGCTGTTGGACAGCGGCGCCTTGCTGGAGGACAACGGCCGGGTCGTGGTCGCCCACGTCTCGGGCGACGCCGTGGTGGCCGGCGTCAGCCACGACGGGATCGGCGGTTCGGACATCCTCGTGCGCCGCCTGGCGGCCAAGGACGGCGCCCCGGTCTGGACGCGCCGCATCCCGGCCTTCGACACCTCCAACATGTCGGTCGCCGACGTGGCCTGGGACGAGGCAGGTGACCTGATCGTGGCCGGGCACGTCCTGGGCTGCGTGGGGTGAGGCCATGGTGACGACATCGTCGTGCTGAAGCTCGACGATGCGACCGGGGAGGTTCTCTGGTCCCAGTCCTACGCCTCGCCGAACGCCGAGAACGATTCCGCCTACGCCCTGGCCCTGGACGGGTCCGGGGACATCTTCATCGCCGGCCGCGTCAACGTCGAGGGGCGGCTGGACGAGATCGCGCTGCTGAAGTTCGCCAACGTCGACGGCGAGCTGCTGTGGACGGCCTTCGACGGCGGCGCCGCCCGCCTCGACGACCGCGCCCTGGACGTGGCCGTCGGCCCCGACGGCGACCCCGTGGTGACGGGCCTGGTCCAGAACGCCAACGGAACCGCCTCGCTGCTGACCGCGAAGTACGCCAGCGCCGACGGCAGCCCGCGGTGGGGCGTGCTCACGACCGGCCTGGTCAACGACGCCAGCGGCGACGGCTGGATCGGCATCGACGGCGCCGGCGACGTGCTGCTGGCCGGCAAGGCCTGGCACTCGTCGACCTCGTACGACGTGCTCTGCGCCAAGCTCGACGGCGACGACGGGCTGCAGCTCTGGCGCATCGACTGGACCAACGGCACCCGCGCGGACGATCCCGGCGGCATGCTCGTGGACCCCGCCGGCGACCTGATCGTGGTGGGCGTCACCGCCGGCGACTACCTGACGGTCAAGCTGAGCGGGGCGAACGGCTCGCGGACGTGGCTGTCGACCTACAACGGCCCGCAGGGCTGGTACGACGTAGCCAACGGCGTGGCGTTCGGCTCCGGCGGCGAGATCCTGGTCACCGGCTTCAGCGACGGCACCGGCACGAGCTGGGACGTCGCGACCCTGGGCTACGACCCGACCACCGGCGCCCAGCGCTGGGCGCGCCGCTACGACGGTCCCGCTCATCTGACCGACGAGGCGCGGTCGCTCGCGCTCGCGCCGGGCGGCGCCCTGTACGTGACCGGCTACGTCTACGGCGACGTGAGCGGCATGGACCAGGTGGTGCTGGCGTACTCGCATCCCGACCTGACGGACGCCGGGGACCTGCCCGCGGCGCCGACGCCGCTGACGGCGTACCCGAACCCCTTCAACCCGTCGACGCTCGTGTCGTACCGGCTCGAGTCGGCGGCGGACGTGACGCTCGCGGTCCACGACCTCGCGGGGCGGTCGGTCGCGGTGCTCGACGGCGGCGGGCGCGAGGCCGGATGGCACCGGGTGAGCTGGGACGGCCGTGACGACCGGGGCCGCGCCGCGACGAGCGGCACCTATTTCCTGCGCTTGACGACGGCAGCCGGGGAGAGGCGCGTCGTGAAACTGACGTTGCTGAAATGAGTCGGCGGGCGCTCGCACGAGCGCCCGCGTACGACAGGACCGCCGGGAG
>DYDD01000247.1:2693-4228 GCA_020718045.1 Fibrobacter sp.
GGCTCCGGCGTGCCGCGGTGCCGGCATTGAGGCGTTGCACCCGTGGCTCCGGATCCCTAATCTGACACAGGGGCAGACACCATCGCCCGCGTGGATCCCCATGGAGGTACGTCATGAACCGAACCGCATCCTCCTGCCTGATCCTGCTGCTGACGGCCGGCTCCGTCCTCGCCGACGACAGCTCCCGGCGCTTCGTCGACCGCAATCTGGTCGATGTCGCCAACACCACGGCGCTGACGTCAGGCGGCTCGGCGGCCAAGCAGGACACCGTGTACCTGATCGGCGGTCCCGCCCGCAGCGACGGCAAGTTCCAGAACGACGCCAACCCCAACCTTCCCGACGCGGAAGGCTGGACGGGCGTGGACCTGACCGCGCCGGCGTTCTCCCGCTGGAACGTCAACACCTACCAGAGCCCGACCGGCACCCCCGCCATGTGGGCCGGCGAGACATTCCCCAACGACTGCGGCACTGGCGACTTCAAGGGCTACTCGAACGGCTTCCTCGAGTACCTGGACTGGGTCGGCACCGTGGCCAACCCGCTCGCCGACACGCTGGTCCGCGTGACCGCGGTCCTCAGCTACGACAACGAGCCCGGCTACGACTTCCTGTCTCTGCGCTACGAGACCCCCGCGGGTATGGTGGAGCATGCGGTGTGGAACGGCTTCGCCGTGGCCGAGTCCGTCGACGAGTCGTTCACCCTCATTTCCGCAGACTACGTCAACACCGACCAGGTCCACCTGCGCTGGCAGGCCGACGCCGACGGCGCCTGGTCCGACAGCGACTGCCTGTACCCGTCCATGGGTCACAGCCAGATCGATGACATCACCGTGTACTTCGACGATGTCGAGCAGTCGTTCGACGACTTCGAGGCCGGCATGGGCCCGAACTGGTTCACCGTCTTGCCCCAGGGCTACGGCGATTTCAGCCGGGTCTGGCCGCGGCTCGAGGATCTCGACCCCTGCTTGACGAACGACACTCCGTAGTTCGCGTTCATCGATGACGGCCTCGTCGTCCCCGGCGTCGGCCCGTCCTCGAACCTGCTGTACACCTACGGTCCCAGCGGCTACAGCCGCAACTGCGACGGCGGCGCCCTGGGCGCGGACATCGACGACAACCTGCTCGCCAACGAGATCTGGTCGCCGCCCCTGGCCTGGCCCGCCGGCGACTACGTCGGCGCTCGGTTGACGTACGGCGAGTATATCCACTCGCCGTACGGGACGCAGACGTTCGACGGCGTCTTCGATGTCTGGCATATCCGCTGCTCGACCGACGGCGGCAACACCTGGCACGGCTGGGCCGATCGCAACACGATCTACTACGGCGGCCCCGCCTACAACCGGCCCGCCTACGTCGTCACGGACCTGCTCGAGCCCGGCACGACCCACGTGCAGATCGCCCTGGGCGTGTCGGAAGACGCGCGCTACAACATCGGGATCGACGGCACGCCGGCGCCCTACTACGACAACGTGGCTTTCATGGTCTACTCCTACGGCGGACCCGCGATCTCCATCAGCGGCGCCTGGGACCTGCCCAAC
>DYDD01000248.1 GCA_020718045.1 Fibrobacter sp.
CAGCAGGGGGCGGTCGTCGCCGGCCGCCGCCGCCGCGGCCAGCCGGGTCTGGAGCGTCTCCCAGGGGGCGTCCAGCCAGATCACGCAGCCCGCGGCGCGCATCAGGGCCACCGCGGCGGGCGTCGTGACGAGGCCGCCGCCGCAGGCGATCACCAGATCGGCGTCCGGCGCCTGGGCGCCCAGCGCCGCGAGTTCGGCGGCCCGGAAACCGGGCTCCCCCCGCGACCGGAACAGCTCGCCGATGGTGGCGCCCTCGCGCCGCACGACCTCGCGGTCGAGATCGACCACCGGCAGCAGCGCCCGCTCCGCAAGCAGTCGCGCCACGGTGCTCTTGCCGCTGCCCATGAAGCCGATCAGGGAGATCCACACGCCGTGCCTCCGACCCGTAGGGGTGCCGGCGGCGAGCATAGGCAAAACGGGGGCGCCGGGCAAGTGTTCCCCGGCGCCCCTGCGGAGCGGCGGCCGGGAATCACCCGGCCGGTGGCCGCTTAGACCATCTCGCCGACGCCGACGGGTTCCAGCTCGTCCGCCGATTCCGCCGTTCCGGCCCTCACGGCTGCGGCGATGGCGTTGGCGGTGTCGCCGGCGACCGTGTCCACGGCCTCGTCCTCGCCGTAGGGCGACGTCTCGCCCGTCTCGTAGCGCAGCAGCTTGCGGTAGAGGGTCGAAGGGTTGATCTGCAGGATGTCCGCGGCGCGCTTCTTGTGGCCCGAGACGCTGGCGAGCACCTGCTCGATGTGCAGGCGTTCGATCTGCTCCAGGGGCACGTGGGTGCCGATCGCCTCGGCGGCCGTGACCGAGCAGGGCAGCGGCGTGGCGACCGCCGGGGGCAGGTCGTGGCGCATGATGCGCTCGCCCTCGCGGATGATGCTGGCCCGCTCCAGGACGTTCTCCAGCTCGCGCACGTTGCCGGGCCAGTCGTAGGCCGTCAGCGCCCGCAGGGCGTCGTCCTCGAGCGCCGCGCCGAGCTTGCCGGGATAGTCCGGCCAGGTCTTGCGCAGGAAGTGGTCGCAGAGCAGCGGGATGTCGTCGTGCCGCGCCCTCAGCGGCGGCAGGTCGATCGGGATGACGTTCAGGCGGTAGAACAGGTCGGTGCGGAAGCGGCCGGCGGCCACTTCGAGGTCGAGGTCGCGGTTGGTGGCGGCGATGACGCGCAGGTCCACCTTGACCGGCTTGCTCGACCCCACGGGGTAGATCTCCCGCTCCTGCAGCATGCGCAGCAGCTTGACCTGGATGGCGTGGGGCGTCTCGCCGATCTCGTCCAGGAAGATGGTGCCGCCCTGCGCCTGGCGGCAGAAGCCGTCGTGGTCGCGGTCCGCGCCGGTGAACGAGCCCTTCACGTGGCCGAACAGCTGGCTCTCGAGCAGGGTCTCGGGGATCGCGCCGCAGTTGATGGGCACGAACGGCTTGTCGGCCCGCTCGCTGCGCTCGTGGATCGAGCGGGCGATGAGCTCCTTGCCGGTGCCGCTCTCGCCGTTGATCATGACGGTCGCCGGCGTCGCGCTGATCTTGCCGATGAGCCGGTAGACCTCCTGCATGCGCGCGCTCTGGCCGATGATCCGCGTCTGGCCGCGCGAGCGCGTCAGCTCGCGCTTCAGGTGCACGTTCTCGCGGCGCGTCTGCCGCAGCTGGAGCGCGTTGCGCACCGCGACCTTGATCTCGTCGTTCTTGCAGTGCTTCTGCAGGTACGAGTAGGCCCCCAGGTTCACGGCGTCGATGGCCGACTGTTCGCTGGCGTAGGCCGTGAGCATGATCACCGGCGTCGTGGGGTCGATGGCCTTGATGCCCTTCAGCAGCTGGATCCCGTCCACCTTGGGCATCTGGATGTCGCTGAGCACGACCGCGAAGGGGTCGGCCTCCATCAGCTGGAGGGCCTCGGCGCCCGAGCCAGCCGCGACCACCTCGTAGCCTTCCTTCTCCAACAGGATGGAGAGGTACTGCCGCATCGATTCCTCGTCGTCGACGACCAGGATCCGGTTCTCCGTCATGCATCGCTCCTTGGGTCATGCCGCGCGGGCGGCCGTGCATCTCCCGTCCGTCCCGTTGGTTATCGGTCAGATTGCAAGGGGCTTGAGTCCGAAGGTGCAGGAATCCTCATCAGGCGCCGCCCGGCCGGGGCAGAATGCAACGACGGCTACACGGCGAGCAGGTCGTGGGCGGCGGCGGCCCCGGCGGTGTCCAGCACCAGGGGCAGGTCGATGCGGAACTCGGCGCCCCCGTCCGGCGCGGCGGCGGCCCGGATCCCGCCCCCGTGGGCCGTGACGATGCGCTGGACGACGGGCAGCCCGAGCCCGGTGCCGCCGGTCTTGGTGGTGACGAAAGGCCGGAACAGGGTGTCCCGCACCTCCGGCGCGATGCCCGGCCCGGTGTCCGCGACGACCAGGCGGCAGACGGTGTTGTCCTCGTCGAGGGTCGCGCTCAGGGTCAGGATGCCGCGGCCGTCCATCGCCTCGCAGGCGTTGAGCGAGAGGTTCAGCAGCACCTGCTGCATCTGCTCGGGGTCCATGAGCACCAGCAGGTCGTCGGGCTCGATCGCGGTGACGATGCGCAGGCCCTCGCGGCCCTGCTGGTGCATGCGAACCTGGAAGGCGACGTCCTCCAGGAAGGGCTTCAGCTCCGACAGCTGGCGCACCGCCGGCCGCAGCCGCGCGTAGGCGAGGAAATCGCTGACGATGCGATTGACCCGCTCGCTCTCCTTCAGGATCAGCGCCAGCAGCCGCCGCTCCTGGCCGCCGACCTCCATCTCCGCGGACAGCAGTTCCGCGCTGCCGCGGATGCTGCCCAGGGGGTTGCGGATCTCGTGCGCGATGCTGGCGGACAGCTCGCCGATCGCGGCCAGCCGGTCGTTCTCGCGCATGCGCTCGCGCAGGGAGATGACCTCGCTCAGGTCCTGGAAGATGGCGACGGCGCCGGCCTGGCGGCCCGCCTCGTCGCGGACCGGATGGACGCTGATCCCGACCGGCAGCTGCCGCCCTTCGGCCAAGGTCAACCGGATCTCGCGCCGGGCCACCGCGTCGCCGCCGGCCAGCACCTGGACCACGGCGCGCGCGAACTCGCGGCGTCCTTCGTCGAAGGCGTCGGCGACGGTCTGGCCGGCGAGGTCCTCCTCGCGCACGCCCAGGATGCGCGCCGCGGCGGGGTTCGCGCGCTGGATGACGCCGTGGCGGTCGGAGATCACCAGGCCGCTGCCGAGGTTCGCCAGGACGTTGCGCAGGTCGGTGCGCAGGGACCGCTCGCGCGCCAGCGCCATGCGGCCCTCGGCGCGCGCGCGCCGCAAACGGCGCAGCAGCTCCGCGCTCGCGATCAGCAGCAAGCCCGACAGGGCCCAGGGCATCGGCGGCCTCCCGGTCGCGCCGCGCACCGCGCGCGGCCACCGGCTGATCATCGGCCGGAAGGGCCGGAACTTGACCCGCCGGCGCGGGAGACGGGGGGTGTCGTGTCGTAGAGCAGCAGCGGGCCGAGGCGCGCCGACAGCTTCGGCCCGATGCCCTTGACCCGCCGCAGGTCCTGCTGGTCGCGGAACGGCCCGCCGCGTTCCCGTTCGGCCACGATGCGGCCCGCGAGCACCTCCCCGACGCCCGGCAGGAAGGTCAGGGTGTCGGCGGTGGTGCGGTTGACGTGGAAGGGGGGCGACGGCGGTTCCGGCACGACCTCCTCGACGACCAGGGCCGGCAGCATCGCGTCCAGGAATCCGGGATCGCGCCAGGCGCCGTCGGCGTCCACGAGCAGGGCATGGCGGACCCAGCGGCCGGCCAGCACCGCGGCGAACAGCAGCAGCAGGCCCGCGGCCTCGCGTCGGGTCATGTCGTCTCCGGCCGGCGCGCGCCGGCGGCGGGGAGGCGGTCAGGAGCGTGGGAGACGCCCGTGGCGGGAGTCGTGACGGGAGGTCAGCGCTTCAGCGTCCACTGCAGGCGCCAGCGCATCTCGCGTCCCGGGGACGGGAGCAGCTCGTCGACGGCCGCGGTCACGCCGGTGAGGTTGCGCAGCTCGATCCCCAGGTCGGCGCCGACCAGGCGGAACGAAGCCAGCAGGTGGTGCAGCGTGCGGGCGGGCACGTCGACGGGGCCGCCGGGCAGCCAGGGATCCGCCATCGCGCCGCGGTGCTCCAGGACGTAACCCAGCTCGAGGATGCCGTCCTCGCGGAAGGCGTGACGCTCCCAGAACACGTTCAGCACGGCGGACCGGTCCGGCGGCAGG
>DYDD01000020.1:0-13375 GCA_020718045.1 Fibrobacter sp.
GGCGCCGCGCACGACGGCGGCGGCCGCCGACACCGCGGACAGCGCCATGACTACGCACAGCTTGGGCGCTCGCGCGTCGCTGCTGGGCAAGGCGGCGGCCGACACCGTCCGCGTCCACGGCCCGGCCATCGAGGCGGCGGCCCGCGAGACCGGGCTCGCGCCTGAGCTGGTCCTCGCGGTGATCATGCAGGAATCCGGCGGCGACGCCCGCGCCGTCTCTCCCAGGGGCGCCCGCGGCCTCATGCAGCTGATGCCGGCCACGGCCCGCGAGCTGGGCGTGCGCGACCCGCACGACCCGGCGGCGGGGGTCCGCGGCGGCGCCCGCTACCTGGCGCAGATGCAGGAGCGCTACGGCGGCGACCTGACCCTGGCCCTGGCGGCCTACAACGCCGGCCCCGGCAACGTCGACCGCGCCGGGCGCAGCGTGCCGCCGTTCCGCGAGACGCAGCGGTACGTCGCGCGCATCACGGACATGTTCCGCCGCCTGACCGGCGCCGTCGCCGAGGCGCCGGCGGCGAAGGAGGACTCATGAGCGACCACATCGCCACGGCGCGCCCGGCGCCCGACGATTGCGAGCGGCTGACCGGCCTGCTCGCGAACGAGGACCGCGAATACCGGCGACTGCTGCGCCTGGCCGTGCGCCAGAACCGCTACCTGCGCCGCCAGGACGTGCCCAGGCTGGAGTTCAACGCCCGGGAGTGGGGGCGCTACCTGCCGGCGGCCCGCGAAGCCCGTTCCCGACGGGAACGGTTCCTGCTCGAGGTGGGCGGACGTCTGGGCATCCCCCTCGACGAGTTGCGCATGACCCGCCTCTCCCGGACCGCCGCCGGGCGACCGGGGGAGGAGCTGCGGCGGGTCCTGCGGGACTGGGAGCGGACCGCGACCGACCTGGTGCGGCAGAACTCGCTCAACGGCGTGCTGGCGCGTTTCTGCCTGGACCTGGTCGCCGGGGAGTCGGCCGTGTTCCGGCGCGGCGTGGCCGGCCAGGATCCCTGTTACGACGATCGCGGCCACCGGCCGACCGGCGGCGCGGCCAACGTCCTGGAACGACAGGCCTGAGGGAGCGAAATGAGTCTCAACAGCATCATGCGGATCGGGCTGAGCGGCATGTTCTCGGCCGGAACGTCCCTGCAGACCACCGGCCACAACATCGCCAACGCGGGCGCGGCCGGCTACAGCCGGCAGCGGACCCTGACCGGCGCCCAGCGCGGCCAGTCGCTCACCTACGGCGTGCTGGGCACCGGCACGATGGTACTCGACGTCCGGCGCATGACCGACGAGTTCCTGACCGGCCGGCTGCGGGCGCAGGACGCCCGCCTGAGCCAGTTCGACACCGTGGACCTGGCGCTCGGGGACGTCGAGGCCATCTTCGGCTCGGTCGAGAACAACCACCTCGGGACCGCCATGAGCGAGTTCTTCAACGCCTGGAGCAGCCTCGCCACGCCGCCCGTCACCCTGACGCTGCAGGAGAACGTCGCCGACACCGCCGGCCGGCTGGCCGACGATTTCCGCGACATGAGCACCTCGCTCGACGAGCTGTCGCAGGATCTGGACTCGCGGCTGGAGAACGGCGTCGACCGCCTCAACGCGCTGCTGACCAACGTCGCCGACCTCAACCGGCTCATCGTCCTGAGCGAATCGTCGGCGGCGTCGGCCAACGACCTGCGCGACCAGCGCAGCGTGGTGCTGGACGAGATCGCGCTGCTCACGCAGGCCGAGGCGATCGAGCGCGACGACGGCACGGTCGACGTCCTGATCGGGGGGCGCACCGTGGTCACGCGCGAGCACGTGCAGGCGCTGACCGTCTCGCGCGACGAGGGCGACGGCACCGGCGCCGGCGCGGCGCGGGTGTCGACCGTCGCCGGCGGCTACGCCGTGGTGCTGGGCGAAGGCTCGCTGCAGGGGCTGATCGAGGCCCGCGACAAGCAGGTGCTGCACGCCCGGGCCCGCCTGGACGAAGTGGCGGCCGCGCTGATCGCCCGGGTCAACGCGCTGCACTCCCAGGGCCGGACCCCCGACGGCAGCGGCGTGTTGTTCTTCACGGGCGACTCGGCCGCGAACATCGCGCTGAACCCGGCCCTGGCGGACGATCCGACCCGCGTGGCGGCCTCCCGCTCCGGGCTGGAGGGGGACACCGACATCGCGCGGGAGATGGCCGCGCTCGGCCAGTCCGGCGCCTCGGCGGCGGGCGAGCAAGGCCTCACGGAGATGTTCAATTCCCTGGTCCTGGACCTCGCCTCCCGCAGCGCGGCCAGCGGCGACCGGCTTTCCTCCCAGTCCCAGCTCGTGGAATCGCTGGGCACGAGGCTGGACTCGATCCGGGGCGTGAGCCTGGACGAGGAGGCGGCCAACCTGGCGCTGTTCCAGAACGCGTACGAGGCGAACGCGAAGGTCATCGCCATGGTGCAGGACATGTTCGACACCATCCTGACGATGGTCTGACCGGAGGGACGCGCATGATCTCGAGAGTGACCAACAGCCACATCGCGAGCCTGATCTACAGGCACAACAACGCCAACCTGCTCACCCTGACGCACCTGCAGGAGCAGGTGTCCAGCAGCTGGCGCGTCAACGACTATGCCGACGACCCGCAGGGCGTCGGCCTGATCAACCGCTACGAGACGCTGCTGCGGGAAAACGGCCAGTACGCGCGCAACATCGAACGCGCCCGCACCATGGTGCAGCAGACCGACACCGCGCTGCTGGACCTGGTCGACGTGCTGCGCGACGCGCGCGAGCTCGCGCAGCGGGAGGTCAGCGGCGCCGCCTCGGTCGAGACCAACCGGATCGGGGCCACGGCGATCGGCGCCATCGTGCAGCAGGTGCTCGGGATCGTGAACCAGTCCGTCGAGGGGAACTCCCTGTTCGGCGGCTTCCGCACCGACATCGCCTCGTTCGTGCGCGTGGGCGGGGAGATCGTCTACCAGGGCGACCTCGGTGTCATGGGCGTGCAGATCGGCCCCCACACCAACATGCCCGTGAACATCCCGGGCAGCGAGCTGATCGGCACCGCGGCCTCGACGCTGATGGGCATCGGCGACCTGGCCCCGGCGCTGACCGCCGCCACCTCGCTCGACGACCTGGCCTACGGCGAGGGCTGGGCGCCGGGCCTCGTCCAGTGGACGGGCGCCGACGGCGTGCAGATGCAGCTCGACCTGTCCGGCGCAGGCACCGTCGGCGACGTGCTGTCGCTGCTGAACGCGGCCGGCCTGACCGCCTCGCTCTCCGCCGACGGTTCGCGCCTGCAGGTCGCCGACCCTGCCGGCGGCCCGTTGACCTTCGGCGATCCCACCGGCGGCGGCACGGCGCTCTCCCTGGGGCTGGTCGGCAGCTCGGCGGACGGTGTCGTGACCGGCACGGACGTGCGGGCGGCCCCGGACTGGACGGTCGCCCTGGTGGACGTGCCCTCGCTCGCAGGGCAGCTGCCCCTGGGCTCACTGCAGGTGGAGGTCGACGGCGCGACCGCGACGGTGGACCTCTCCGGCGCCACGACGCTCGGCGACGTCCGCACCCTGTTCGAGGCGGCCGTGACGGCCGCCGGCCTGCCGCCGCTCACCCTGCAGCTCGACGGCGCGGCCCTGAACGTCCGCGCGGCGTCGGGCACGGCCTTCACGATCTCCGCCCTGCCCTCCGACGGCACCGCGGCGGCCCTGGGCCTGCTCGGCGAGGGGCACCCGCAGCGGCTGTTCGGCGTCCTGGAGGAGCTGCAAGCGGCCATGCAGGCCAGCGACCTGGACGGCATGCGCCGCGGCCTGGGCGAACTGGAAGCCCTCGAGGAGCACCTCCTGCGGCTGGAGACCTCGCTGGGCGGCCGCGAGACCATGCTCGACTGGATGGAGGGCCTCAACGCCGAGCACGACATCTCGCTGAGCCGCAACCTGTCGGACATCCGCGATGCCGACCTGATCCAGCTGTCCTCGGAACTGAAGATGGCCGAGACGACCTACCAGGCGAGCCTGATGGTCTCGAGCCAGCTGATGCAGATGAGCCTGTTCGATTACCTGTAGACGAGCACGACACGAAGGAGTGGCCATCATGGTGCAGAACGAAGATGCCGCGACCCTGACCTTCCGCGACGGTCTGGTGGGGTTGCCCGAACTGAAGCGCTGGATTCTGGTTGACATGGATCCCCCGCTGCCGATGAAATGGCTCCAGTCCCTGGACCGGGTGGCCTTCCGGGTGCCGGTGGCCGATCCCGGCTACTTCCACGGGGAGTACGGCTTCGAGGTCCAGGCGCCGGTGCTCGAGCGGCTCGGGGTGGCCGATCCCCAGGATCTGGTCGTCATGGTCATCGCGACCGTGGCGGTCGGCGGCGACGGCATCACCGGCAACCTGTCGGCGCCCCTGCTGGTCAACTCGAAAAATCGCAACGGGTTGCAGATGATCCTGGTCGACGAGCGCTGGAACCTGAGGCATCCCATCGACCAGGCCCGGTTCGGTCGCGCCTGCCGCGACGTCCGGTCGGTCGGGGTGGCGGACGGCCGGCCGACGGCGGTGGACAAGGATCGAATCGGCGGGTATGCTGCCGGCAGCCGCGAGACCGGCAACGTCGAAGACCTGGTCGGGACGACCTAGGCACGGGGTCGGGTTGTCGCCCAGGCGATGCCGGACCGTTCCAGGCACGAGCGGGACATGGAGGTCACGTGCTCATCCTCAGTCGCAAACGCAATGAGAAGATCATGATCGGGGACGACATCTCGATCATGATCGTCGATATTCGCGGCGATCAGGTCCAGGTGGGCATCGACGCTCCCCGCAGCATCCCCGTGCACCGCCACGAGATCTACGAAGAGATCAAGAACATCACGCTGAAGGCCGCCGAGTCGCCGCCGCCCGATCCGGACGCCTTCCCGGGCGGCGAGGGCGCGAACGGAGCGAAGAAACCCTAGGGTCGGGGGATCAGGCTTGGCGATCGAGACAGCGGGGTGCCGGATCGGCATCCCGTTTCCGTGTTGGTGAGAGGCGGGCCAGCGTCTGGCCCGTGGCGGCGAGGTCCTCGGACAACCGGGCTTCGAGCGCCTGGTCGAGGTCGCGGATCACGACCAGCGCGGGTTGGAGCTCCGGCGGCGGCAGACGGCCGGACGCGGGATCGAACCTGGCGGCGAGCTCTTGCAAGAGGCGCCCGCGTTCTTCCAGGATGGCGGTGCAGTCCTTCAGGTCGCCCTTGTCCAGGCCGGCCCGCAGGGCATGGGATAGTTCCAGCAACTTGAGAATGCTGTCGTCCATCTCACACTGCCAGGCAAAGTTCCGCTTGCGGGCTCAGAGTGGGCTCGAACCCCGAGCCGACGGCATGACTCGCAACATCCGTGCCCGATCCGGCGACAGCATGGTTCGATTGCCGGCGCGCCGCCTCGGCGGTGCCGGGGGGGATCGTTCGCCAGGCCGCCAGCAGGGGCAGCAGGACGCGGCGGATGTCCGCGATGTGCTGGACGTCGGCGTCCAGCCGCAGGGCGGTCAGTTCCCGCAGGATGAACCCGTAGAGCGAATCCAGATTGGCCGCCACGTTGCCGCCGACCTCGCGGTCGAGGCTGCACTGCAGTTCCAGGATGATCATCTGGGCGCGGCCCACGTGCCGCCCCATGGCCGGGAGGTCGCCGTCCCGGGCGGCGGACCGCGCGCTCTCGAGAAAGCGCAGGGCGCCTTCGTAGAGCATGAC
The DNA here is from genome assembly GCA_020718045.1 of Fibrobacter sp. Classification (GTDB taxonomy): domain Bacteria; phylum Krumholzibacteriota; class Krumholzibacteriia; order LZORAL124-64-63; family LZORAL124-64-63; genus PNOJ01. The sequence continues at coordinate 5,657 of DYDD01000020.1, forward strand.
GATCAGACGCTCGGGGCTTTGGCTGCAGATCGTCGTCTGCTGGTACTGGCGGATTCCCTGATGGACCATGTCGCCGGACCTTTCTCAGTTGCTGCTGCGGGTCGAGATCGCCGACAGGTAGCCGCTCTGGGCCTGCAGGGTGGACAGCAGGGTCTCCATGGCGGTGAACCGGGCGTTGAGCGTCTTCTCGTAGCTGTCGACGCTCATCTCGTAGCGGGCGATCGTGTCGTCGATCGACTCCATGCGGTCGTCGATGGCGTTGCTGCGCAGCTTGAAGACGCCGTCGACCGTGTCCAGGACGGCGTCGAGCGATTCGCCGAGCTTGGCGACCGTCCCCTCGTGACCGGTGCTGCTGATGAAGAGGTCGCGCACGGCGGCGTAGTCGCCGGACAGCTCCTGCTGGAAGACCGACGTGTCGAAGGACAGGTCCCCGCCTGCGGTCTGGCGGATCCCCACCTGGTAGAGCATCGTGATCGGGCCCTCGCTCAGGCGCGAGGTGATGTCGGTGCGGATCTTGGCCACGAGCGACCGCACGGTGCTGTCGCCGCGCAGGACGCCTTCCTCGCCGCCCTGCTCGTCGATGTACGCGAACAGGTCGTTGTAGGCGTCCACGAAGGCCTGGACCTTGGCCTCGATGGCTTCGCCGTCGGTGGCGACGTCCAGATGCACCGTGGCGCCCGCGTCGGCGCCGGCCAGGTTCAGGGTCACGCCCTGGATCGCGGTGGTCACGGTGTTGGTCTGCGAGACGACGGGCAGATCGTCGATCGTGAAGGCGGCGTTCTGCGCCTGCTGCACGTTGCCGAACACCGGGACGGTGCCGCCGGTCAGCCCGCTGGCGTCGACGGTGAAGGCCGCGGCGGTGCCGGTCGCCTCGGCGGTGAGCGAGAGGTAGTAGCCGCCGGTCTCGGAGCCGTCGAACAGGACGGTGGCGGTGACGCCGGCGTCGCCGTTGTTGATGGCCGAGGCCAGGTCGGCCAGGCCGCTGGCGCCGGCCACGATCTGCAGATCCGTGGTCTGGCCGCCGACGGTGATGGAGAAGGTTCCGGTCCCGACGCTGGAACTCGCGGCGTCGTAGCCCTGCGAGCGCTCCTTCTGCGCCTGGGCGCGGGCGGTGATCACGAGGTCGTAGCCACCGGGCGTGGCCAGGGGGCCGGCGGTGGCGGTCAGCAGGGCCTCGTTGCCGGAGGTGGCGGTCAGCGAGGCGAATTCGTTGTTGCTGTCCAGGGCGGCGGCGGCCTCCATCAGGCCGCGCACGCGGGACTCCACGCCCTGCAGGGCGATCTTGGTCGCGCTGAACTTGGTCTTCTGGGCTTCGAGGCGGTCGATCGGCTGGCGGCGGATCGCGAGCAGCTGCGTGACGATCTTGCCGGTGTCCAGCCCGGAGGCCAGGCCGCCGAAGGAGATGGTGCTCATGTCGCCCTCCCTGGTGCGTCACCGCCGGCGGGGCCGCAGCCCCGCCGGCGATCCCCTGCCGCAGGCTTAGCCCTGCAGCAGCATCAACGCCGTCTGGGGCGTCGTGTTGGCCTGCGAGAGGACGGCCACGCCGGCCTGCTGCAGGATCTGGGCGGAGGTCATGGCCGAGGTCTCCGCCGCGATGTCGACGTCACGGATGCGGGAATTCGCAGCCGAGAGGTTCTCGATCGTGTTGCTGATGCTGCGGATCGTCGACTCGAGCCGGTTCTGGACGGCGCCCAGGTCGGCGCGGGCCGAGCTGACCGTGCCGATCGCGGCTTCGACCGTGGCGATGGAGGCCAGCGCCGTGGTGTTGTCGGCGCCGGTCAGCACGCTCGCATTGATGCCCAGGCCGGTCGCGTCGCGGTCGCCCGTGAGGGTGATGCCGATGCGGTCCTGGGCGCCGTTGCCCAGGCCGACCTGGATGTCCAGCGTGCCGGTGACCGAGGCGTTCAGCAGGTAGGTGCCGTTGAACTGGGTCGTGTCCGAGATGCGGGTGATCTCCGACGACAGGGCCTGGAACTCCGTGTTCAGGTAGCCGCGCTCGCTGGCGCCCAGGGTCTCGTTGGCGGCCTGCTGGGCGAGCTCGCGCATGCGGATCAGGATGCCGTTGACCTCGTCCAGGGCGCCTTCCGCGGTCTGGATCACCGAGATGCCGTCGGCGGCGTTGCGCGAGGACTGCTCCAGGGCGCGGATGTCCGACTTCAGGTTCTCGCTGATGGCCAGGCCGGCGGCGTCGTCGCCGGCGCGGTTGACGCGCAGGCCCGAACTGAGGCGCTCGAGCGACTTGCTCAGCTTCATCTCGGTGTTGTACAGGTTGCGCTGGGCGTTGATCGCGGCGGTGTTCGTGTTGATGCGCATGTTCCGATTCCTCCTTGAAAGACAGTGGTTCAGACGTCCTTGCCTGATGGCGCCCCTGCGTGGGGCCGGGGATCCTGCCGCCTGCGTAGTTCCTCCTGCACCCCGACGGCTTGGGACCTTGGTGGTGAACTTGTGCCTGCTATCGGTCGCGACAGCTGAGAACTTGAGGGGCATTTTCCAGTTTCGTGGCGCCGGAGTGTGGATCGCCGCATGTTCGACCCGAATTGATGATCGAATATCATGCAATACTAAAGAATCTGACATTAAGGCCGATTCCGTGGGAGCAGGGTGCATCTCGTGGATGTCAAGGCGAAAGGGACGCGCCAACTGGTCCCGGGTTTGCTACCCTCACGTGAGCGAGCTGATAAGGTCATCAAGTCGGGGAGGGTTCGGATGGGCGCGAACAAGATCGAACGGCCGCTGGTTTCAGACCCGCGCATCCTGGCCCGCTTCCAGCAGACGCAACGCGGCGACGCCGATGCCGAGGCCCGCAAGCTCGCGGAAGCGAAGACCGGCGACGTCCGGCACGCAGCCGGCGAGAAGCTAGAAATCTCGTCCTCGGCGCGCAAGGTGGCCGACATGCGTTCCCTGGTGGAGGCCGGCCGGACCCGGATCGAGGCCGAACCCGAGGTGCGGGCCGATCGCGTGGCCGCGGCGAAGCGACGGCTGGAAGCCGGCGTCTACACCACGGTCGAAGCCCGCCAGCGCACGGCGGAACAGCTCTCGCCCGTCCTGCAGGACCTGTCCCGCCTCCTCGACTGATCGGCCGCTCGCGTCCGCCGCGACCGGCTTCCCGCCGAGACGTCGATTTTTCCTTGCCGCAAGTGGTCGGAAATCTTACGCTGCAGCCTGCCCCGGCCGGTTCGCGGCCCGCGTGAGATCATCCCGATCGGCCAGGTCGCATGACGCTCGTGCCTCCCCACAGAACCGGCCCCCGCACCGACGACGCGCCGGCGGACGCTTCCCTGCTGCTGATCGTGGCCGGCCGCGCCGTCTGGGACGGGCCGGACCTGCCCGTCGCCCCTGTCTGCACGTCAGGCCTGACGCCGGCGGCGGTGCGTCGGCTCCTCGGCCCACGCCGCACCGCGCTGGTCTTGCTGGCGCCCGCGGCGCCGGCGGGGGGCGCCGATCCGGCCGCGATCGCCGAGCTGCACCGGGCGCTGCCGGACTGCGAGCTGGTCCTTGTCTACGACGAACTCCCCGCTGACGTCCTCGCCGCCTGTTTCCGCGCCGGCCTTCAGGACGCCGTCTCCAGCCACGCGCCGCCCGACGCCTGGCGAAGCCTGCTCGCCGACGCCGTCGGGCGTGCGGCGCGCCGGCTCGAATCCGGCCTGCTCGCGGACCAGCAGGTCGCGGCCACCCGTCGTCTCAAGGACCACCAGAAGCTCCTCCAGGACGACCTCGCCCGCGCCGGCTTCGACCTCGCGCATTCCCACGCCAAGCTCGAGGAGGCGAACCGGGACCTCAGCCGCCACATGAACCAGCTCACCCTGCTGTACAGCTTCGGCCGCGAGCTGAGCACGGCGCGCAACTGGGACCGGACGCTGGAGTCCATCCTCAAGACCCTGGCCGGCTTCATCGGCGCCGAGGGCGCCGCCCTGGTGCTGCGTCCGGGGCCGGACGCGCCCTTCGCCCCGCGCCAGACCTACCGTTGGGACGATCCGGCCTGGGGCCGGGTCCTGGAGCGGCTCGAACGGGAACAGGAAGACGGCGATCCCGAGTCGCTCCTCGTGCTGAGGTCGGGCGATCCCGATGTTACGGGTCCGACGGTCACCGCCCTGCCCCTGGACCACATGCGGCGGCGCCTGGGCTACCTGTTGCTGCTCGGCTACGACCCCGGCGAGCGCGAAGCCGCCGCGGTGCCGGCCTTCCTGCGCACGGTGCAGGTGATCCTGTCCGAAGAGGTGGCGTCGGCCCAGATCCTCGACCGCATGCGCGAGCTGGGCGCCTTCAACTCCCGGGTGCTCGAGACGGTCCAGAACGGCATCTGGGTCCTGGACGAGACCGGCGCCACGGTGTATTGCAACCGCACGGCCCGCGAGTTCCTGACCGGCGTGCCCGAGGCGGCGCGCATCGTGGCGGAGCCCGACTACGGGATCGGCCGCGGCCGCGCCGCCGGCGCGGAGCGCCCGACGGCGAGCTTCTTCCGCCGCGACACCTTCCGGCTCGACGACCTGCCGGAGCTCTGCCTCGACGCCCGGCTGCGCCTGGATCCGGGGGAGGGGACGGTGCTGTCCCGCCTGCCCGGCGGCGACGGCGAACCGTTCCGCGGCGAAGGCCGCCTGCTGCGCGCCGGCGACGAGTCCCTGCCCGTGCTGGTCCAGTCCAGCGCCATGCGCGGGCGCACCCCCGGCGAAAACTGGCTGGTGGTCGTGCTCGAGGACCTGCGTCCGGCCCGGCGCTTGGCGGCCGCCACGCGCCGCGCCGAGTCGCTGCAGGGCCTGGTCGAGATGTCCGCGACCCTGGCGCACGAGATCCGCAACCCGCTCATGGGTCTGAGCGCCCAGGCGGAGCTGCTGGCAGACAGCCTCGGCGCCGACGACCGCCGCCGCCGCTACCTCGACGTGATCACCGGCGAAGTGGACCGCATCAACGCCACCATCACGCGCATGCTGAACTTCGTGCGACCCTACGAGCCCGACCTGGCGGCCGTCGATCTCGTGCCCCTGGTGCGCGACTGCCTGGAACTCGCCGGCGCCAGGGCCCGCCAGGCGGGCGTCGACTTGTCGGCCGCGCTGCCCGCCGCGGCGGTTGTCCTGCCGGCCGACGGAGCCCAGATCACCCAGGTGCTCCTGAACCTGCTGCTCAACGCCCTGGACGCGGCGCCCGCGGGCAGCGAGGTCGTGGTCGAGCTCGCGGCCGTCGCGCCGCGCGAGCTGGCGGACCCGGACACCGGCGGCTCGCGGGTGGCGCCGGCCTGCCGGCTGGCGGTGCGCGACCGCGGGGCGGGCTTCGCGCCGGCGGACCACGACCAGCTGTTCCGCCCCTTCTTCACCACCAAGAGCGCCGGGACCGGCCTCGGCCTCTCGCTCTGTCGCAAGATCGTCGCCGCCCACCGCGGCGCGATCGGGGCCCGCCGCGAGGGCGGCGACACCGTGTTCGAGATCCTCCTGCCGGCCGACGCCGGTGCCCACGCCCGAGAACAGGAGTCGACATGAGCCACAGGATCCTGATCGTGGACGACGAGGCCGCCATCCGCATGTCCGTGGCCGAGGCTCTGGCCGCCGACGGCTTCGCGACCGAGACGGCCGAGACGGGGGAGGAGGCCCTGGCGCGCCTGCACGGCGGCGGTTTCGACCTGGTGGTCACCGACCTCAAGATGCCCAACGTGTCCGGCCTCGAGCTGCTGAAGGCGCTGCGCAACACGGGCCGCACCACGCCGGTCCTGATGATGACGGCCTACGGCGACGTCGACACGGCGGTGGAGTGCATGCGCCTGGGGGCCTACGACTTCATCCAGAAGCCGTTCAAGCTGAGCGTCATGCGCAAGCAGGTCGCGGCGGCCCTGAAGGCGACCCGCGTCCAGGCGGCGCCCGAGCCTTCCGGCGACGCGCCGGCCTCCCGCCCGCGCCGCGCCGCGGCCGCCCACGTGGGCAGCACCTACTACATGGACATGATCCGCGCCTGCCCCGGCCTGCGGCGCATCGCCGATCTGCTCGAGAAGGTCGGCCAGAGCCGCGCCGGCAACGACACCTCGATCCTGATCCGCGGCGAATCGGGCAGCGGCAAGGAGATCGTCGCCCGCGCCATCCACGAGACCAGCGACAACGCGCGCGAGCCCTTCATGGAGATCAACTGCGCGGCCGTGCCCGAGACCCTGCTCGAGAGCGAGCTGATGGGCCACGAGAAGGGCGCCTTCACCGACGCCAAGGCGCGCAAGGAGGGCCTGTTCGAGCTGGCCGCCGGCGGCACCATCTTCCTGGACGAGATCGGGGAGATGGGCTTCCTGCTGCAGAGCCGCCTGCTGCGCGTCATCGAGAACCGGACCTTCCGCCGCGTGGGCGGCAAGGACGAGCAGCAGGTCCACGCCCGCGTGGTGGCCGCCACCAACCGCGACCTCGAGGCGGCCATCCGCGAGGGCGCCTTCCGCAACGACCTCTACTACCGCCTGCAGGTGGTCGAGGTCGACATCCCGCCGCTGCGCGAGCGCCCCGACGACATCGGGGTGCTGCTGGGGCACTTCGTCCGCGAGTTCAACGCCAGCCTCGGCCTCGCCACCGCCCCGCCCGACGCGGCGCTGGTGGCGGTGTTGCAGCGGTACCCGTGGCCCGGCAACGTGCGCGAGATGCGCAACGTGCTCAAGCGGATCATGATCCTCGAGGAGCCAGCGGAGCTGCGGGCTGAGCACTTCCCCACCCACGTCACCGACGGCCGCGACCCGCGCACCGTCGCCGAGGCGACCTGCGGTCCCGACGCGGGCCTGGTCACCCTGTCGGAGGTCGAGCAGCGGCAGATCCTCTACACGCTCGACAAGACCGGCAACAACAAGTCGCAGGCCGCGCGGATCCTCGGCATCTCGCGGCAGACGCTGCGGGAGAAGCTGAAGCAGTACGGGGATCCGCAGGCCGACCTCGCCGACGAATCCGAATCCTGAGATCCGCACATCCTGCGGTGACAGGGGACGCGCTCCGGGCACCTCGTGTGCCCGGAGCGCTTGGACTTTCGGCCCTTTCGCCATCCTGGCTTCAGGGCCTGCAGTACACCCCTGTCACCGCAGGATGTGCGGGCTCAGGTCACATAAGAGCATGGTTAGGGACGGTGTTGCGGCCGGAACCTAGGGCATGACCCTTGCGACCGATGGGGGGAAAGGCGTGGTACCCCCTCCAGGAGCACGGAAATCATGCGTCGCCGCCCAATTCCCTGCCGGATCGTCGGTCCACTGGTGTGGATCGCCTTCCTCTCCGTGCTGCCGCCCGGCCCGGCCCGCGCCGCCGCCGACCTGACCCCCTTGACGATCCTGGGCTACGGCTGCTGGGTCCAGGACCTGGCCGTCGCGGCGGCGGACAGCGTTCCCATCCGGTTGTACCCGCTGGGCCTGTCGCCGCACGATGCCCTGGTCCAGGGCAGCCCCGAGCGGTTGGCCGCGTTGACCCGGGAGCTGCGCGTGCGCGAACACGCCCTGACCGACGCCTGGGACGCCTCGAGCTTCAAGACGGAAGCGTCCGCGCTGGCGGCGGCGCGCGGCTACCGCGACGTCGGCCAGTACGAACTGGCGCTGCGCTGGTACGCCGTCGCGCAGCAGGCCGCCGGCCTGGCGTTGCCCACCGGCCCGCTGGCCCACGAGATGTTCGCCACGGCCGTGCTGTCGGGCGACTCGCTGCGCATCGACGAGCGCTGCCGCGACCTGCTGGCGGCCGGGGATCTGTCCGCCAACGAGGGCGCGGCCGTCGTCGCCTACCGCCACTA
>DYDD01000020.1:13452-21382 GCA_020718045.1 Fibrobacter sp.
AGTTGCTGTTCTGGCAGTCCTACTGCTTGGCGGCCGAAGGCCGGCGCGCCGAGACCGTGCCGCTGCTGCTGCGACTGGTCTCGGGTGCGCAGTCCGCGGCGGGGCTGGAGGGCTGGCAGCGGATCTGGGTGGTGCGCGCGTTGCCGGACGGGCTCTACATGGCCGGTCGCGGCGGCGCCGCGGCGATCCTCTACGGCATGCTGGCCGTCCATCCGATCGGAGAGGCCCCGCTCTGGGCCAGCTACCAGCTCGCCAACTTCGCCCTGCGCGACGGCGACTACGCGGGTGCGGCGGCGCTCTATCGCCGCAGCGCCGGGCCGGCTCCCGTCGCGGCCTGGCAGCTGCGGGCCGTGGCGCTCGCCGGCACCGCCGAGCAGCTCGTCGGCGTGGGGAAGGGGGTCGCTCGTCATGACGACGCGCACGACAGCCTGCCCTGACGGCGCGCTGGAGCGGGAATCGCCCGTGCCCGTGCTGCTGCAGGTCTACGCCCGGGAACGGGAACTCTACGTCGAGGTTCTGCGGCTCTCGCGCGAACAGACGGCGATGATCCGCCGCGGCGAGAACCTCGCCGCCGTGCGCCGGGTCCTGACCGCCAAGCGGGATCGCCTCGACGAGGTCGCGCGGCTGGAGCGGCTGCTGGCCGCGCCCCGGCGCAGCTGGCGGGACCGGCGGCGCCACGGAGGCCTGCCGGCGGCCGCCGACCTGCAACGCCTGCTCCAGGAGCTGGGCGGGCTCATCGAGGAGATCCTCATGGTCGAAGCGGAGAACGACCGGCTGTTCCTCGAACTGGCCCGCGGCGCGGCCTGACGGCGGCCGGGAACGGAACTTGATAGGGGCAGCGGACCCGGCGGGGCCGGGATCCTCAGACGTAGGAGGCGGCAGGCACCACCATGATGGCGACCACGATCTTCGACCGGGCCCATCTCGGCGACCTCAAGAAGGCGCTGACCGTCTACTCGCGCCGCCAGCGGGTGGTCTCGGAGAACATCGCCAACGTGGAGACCCGGGGCTACCGGGCCCAGGAATACCGTTTCGAGGACCTGCTGCGCAAGGCGGAGGGCCGCAACCTGGACGGGGCCAGGACCCACGAGGCGCACCTGCCTGTGGGCCGGCGCGGCCTGGAGGACACCGAAGGGGAAGTCGCCGTGCAGGAAGACGGCTACGACAACGGCATCAACGACGTGGACGTGGACCGGGAGATGACCCGCCTGGCGACGACCGACCTGTCCTACCGCCTGGCGACCCGGGTCCTGAGCATGAGGTACACGCAGCTGCGCGAGGCCATCGGCGGCCGTGTCCGCTAGCGCGAGGGGAGGGTGACGTGAGCGACGGACTGTTCCGATCCATCCACATCAGCGGCACCGGCTTGTCCGGCATGCGCACGAAAATGGACACGGTCGCCAAGAATCTTGCCAACGCCGAGACCACCCGGACCGCCGACGGCACGCCCTACCGGCGCGAGCGTGTCGTTTTCGAACAGACCCTGGCCGAGCGTCTCGGCGAGCGGGCGCTGCCCTCTCCCGAATCGCGCGCGGCCGGCGGCCTGTCCCGCACCCACCGCGCCCACCTCGCCGGCGCCGACGCCGCCGGCGGCAGCCTGATGCCGCGCGGGGTCGAGACCGGCGTCGAGGTGTCGCCCGACGCGTCGGAGTTCAAGGTCGTCTACGACCCCGGGCACCCCGACGCGGACCAGGACGGCTATGTGCTGATGCCCAACGTCAACGTCATCACCGAGATGGTGGACATGATCACCGCGAGCCGGGCCTACGAGGCGAACGTCTCGGCGGTGCAGACGGCCAAGGACATGTTCGGCAAGGCTCTGGACATCTGACCGGGGGGAACGGTGTGGCCATCACCAGCGTGAGGATGCCGGGAACGATCGATCCGCGCCTGGCCTACGGCGGCGCGGCGGCGGTCCCGCCGACGACCGGCGGCGCCAGCTTCGCCGACGCCCTGAAGAGCGCGGTCCAGTCGGTCGACCGCGCCCAGACGCACCGCAACGACATGGTCGAGGGGGCCGTCACCGGCCGGGTGGGCGAGGTCCACGACGTCATGGTCGCGGCGGAGGAGGCGCAGCTGGCCTTCGAACTGATGCTCGAGGTCCGCAACAGACTGCTGGAGAGCTACCAGCAGGTCATGCAGATGCAGATGTGATCGGATCGACGACACCGCGCCGCGACGGCGCTCACGGAGGAGCTGAGGACGCGACATGAGGCAACTGCTGGACTCCTTGAAGGTCTTCACGGACCGCTTCACGTTCAACCAGAAGATCCTGATGCTGGCGATCGTCGCCGCCGGGGTCCTGAGCGTGGGCATGTTCGGGGCGTGGCTCAAGAGCGAGGAGAAGACCGTCCTGTTCACCAACCTCTCGCCCGAGGACGCGTCGCTGGCCATCTCCGAGCTGAACAAGAAGAACGTCGAATCCGAGCTCACCGACGGCGGCACGACCATCCTGGTGCCCGAGGGCATGGTGCACAAGCTGCGGGTCGACCTGTCCGCCAAGGGGATCCCCTCCAGCGGCACCGTCGGCTGGGGCATCTTCGACGGCAAGCAGTACGGCATGACCGAGTTCCTGCAGAACGTCAACTACAAGCGGGCGCTCGAGGGCGAGCTGACCCAGACCATCGAGTCGATCCAGGGGATCCGCGCCGCCCGCGTCCACCTGGTGATGCCCAAGCCCTCGATCTTCAAGAAGATGCAGGCGCCGGCCACGGCCTCGGTCGTGCTCACCCTCGGCCAGAGCAGCGTGCTGTCCCCCAACCAGATCCGGGGCATCCAGAGCCTGGTCTCCGGCAGCGTCGAGGGTCTGGAACTGCCTAACGTCGCGGTGCTCGACCAGTACGGCGTCGTGCTGTCGGAGAGCTACGAGGGCGAGGGCTACGGCCAGTCCGAGGGGCAACTCGCCCTGAAGAAGGAGGTCGACGCCTACCTGACCGAGAAGGCCGAGACCATGCTGGCCCGCGTCCTGGGCCCGGGCCGCTCGATCGTCCGCGTCGACGCCACGCTGGACTTCGACCGCCTCGAGCAGCAGCGCCACAGCTTCGACCCCGAGAAGACCGTGGTGCGCAGCGAGGAGCGCAGCGAGGCCAGCGGCGCGCAGGACGGCAACAACGAGACTTCGGTCACCAACTACGAGATCAACGAGGTCGTGGAGACCGTCGTCGGCGAGGTCGGCGACGTGAAGTCCATGACGGTGGCCGTCTTCGTCGACGGCCGCTACGGGGAGGCGGAGGGCGACGCGCCCCCCGTCTACACCCCGTTGAGCGACGAGGAGCTGCAGCAGATCCAGCGCGTGGTGACCTCCGCGGTGGGCCTGAGCACGGAGCGGGGCGACCGCATCGAGGTCGTCAACATGCAGTTCCGGGCGCCGGAAGAGGAAGAGCCGGAGCAGGGCGGCCTGGGCGGGCTGCCGCTGCCGGGCTCCCTGCCGCAGGTGATCGGCAAGGTCCTGCTGTTCGGCCTGGCCCTGTTCATGGCGCTGCGGCTGAAGAAGGCCCTGGGCGACATGATGGGCCAGCAGCTGATCCCGCAGGGCGCGTCCCGCGAGGAGTTCGCCGAGACGAAGTCGGACCTGCTCGACACCGACGAGAGCGTGACCAGCACCGAGAACAAGCTGAAGGAGATCCGCGACTACGCGGGCGCCAGCCCGCAGGAGATCGCCGACCTCGTCCAGGCCTGGGTCCACGAAGCCGAGGGCGCCGCGGCGTCCCCGCGCGGCTAGGAAGGTGCCGACGTGACCACGATGCGCGAGATCGCGATCCTCATGATCTCCCTGGGCCCCAAGGTGGCGGGCCAGATCATGAAGCGCCTGCCCGAGGAGATGATCGACCGCATCACGGCCGAGATCTCCGAGGTCAAGATGGTCGACGCCGCGGACAAGGCGCAGGCGATCGAGGACTTCGTCGACCTGCGGCGCAAGGCCGCTGGCGTGGAGTTCGGCGGCGAGAACTCGGCCCTGGAGATCCTGGAGGAGGCCCTCGGCAAGCGTTCCGCCGACTCGGTCATGAACCGCGCCACCGGCTACAGCGAGCTGGCCGGCTTCGACAACCTCAAGAAGGTCGACGCGCTGACCGTCATGAACTACCTCAAGAACGAGAACGCGCAGACCGTCGCCCTGGTCCTGTCCCACGTGGACCCCCGCTTCAGCGGACCGATCATGAAGCTGATGCCGCCGTCCGTGCAGGGCAGCATCGCCCACCGCATGGCCATCCTGGACAAGCCCAGCCGCGAGGCCCTGCGCGTGGTGGAGAACATCGTGAGCGCCGCCGTGCAGGGCGAGTACTCCAGCGACACCAAGAAGTTCGGCGGCCGCAAGCAGGTGGCCGCGCTGCTGAACGAGATCGACCAGGAGAGCTGGCTCGAGATCATCGACGACATGCGCGAGATCGACGACGAGTGCGCCAACGAGATCAAGAACCTGATGTTCGTCTTCGAGGACCTGATCAACCTGGACGACCGCTACATCCAGGACGTGCTCAAGGAGGTCCCGGGCAAGGACCTGGCGCTGGCGCTGAAGGGGACCCCGCAGAACATCCAGGAGAAGATCTTCCGCAACATGTCCAAGCGCGCGACCGTGAGCATCAAGGAAGACATGGAGTACATGGGCGCCGTCCCGCTGGCCGACGTCGAGGAGGCCCAGTCGAAGATGGTGGCCGTCGTGCGCCGCCTGATGGACGAGGGCGTCATCACGCTCGGAAAGGGCGGCGCCAGTGCGACCATGGTCTCCTGACGACCTCATCGCCGAGGCCGCCCGGGCCGTGGCCGTGCTGGAGGCGCCGGCGGACGGGGACGGGCGCCTGCGCGAGGAGCGGCTCCTCGGTTTCGTCGAGGATTTCCCGGCCGACGGGCTCGGCGGCTTCCTGCACCGCCTCGACGCCCAGGAGCGCGAGACCCTGTTCAAGCTCGTGGAGACCGAAGTGCGGGGAGACGTCTCCCGACAGCTGCGCCTGGAGAACGAGGAGTGGCGCCTGGGCATCGACGGGACGATCCGCAGCCTGGCCGCCGAGGTGCAGGCCCGCATCGCCGACGAGCTGCACGACGTCGCCCGCAACGCGGTGGAACTGTCCATCGCCATGGCCGAGCAGATCCTGCGCCGGGCCGTCGTCCTGGACCGCGACATCCTGCTGAAGGCCGTCGAGACCATCATCTTCCGCGCCGAGCGGGGCACCAGTTACAGCCTCATCGCCAACCCCGCCGACGTGGCGGCGCTCCAGGACCACGCCGACACGCTGCGCGACCTGAACATCGTCAACGTCAATCCCGACCGCCGCGTCGAGCGCGGCGGCTGCGTGATCACCGCGGGCGGCCGCGAGTGGGACTACACGGTGGGCGGCCGCTTCGAGCGCCTGGCGGAGGTCGTCCGCGAGAGCATGCTGGAGCCGCCGTCGGAGAACCCGGGGGCCGAGACGTGAGCCTGCCCTGGGCCGAGACCATCCAGAAGGTGCGGCGCACCGACCCGGTGCGCGGCAACGGCACCGTTTCGGGCATCAAGGGCCTGTCGGTCGAGATCCTGGGTTTGACCGCCGCCGTGGGCACCGTGTGCAGCATCGACGTCGGCCGCGCGGCCGTGCCCGTCCTGGCCGAGGTCGTGGGCTTCCGCGACGGTTGCGCCGTCGCCATGCCCTACCGCACCATGGACGGCGTCGCGCCCGGCCAGAAGGCGGTGGTCGTCGCCAACGCGCTGACCGTGCCCGCCGACGAGCGCCTGCTCGGGCGCATCCTGGACGGTCTCGGCACGCCCATCGACGGCGGTTCGCCCCTGGTCCACCTGCGCGAGCGGACGGTGCGCGCCGACCCGCCGCGGGCCCTGACGAGGATGCGCATCACCGAACCCATGACCACCGGCGTGCGCTCGATCGACGGCCTGGTCACGATGGCCAAGGGACAGCGGCTGGGGATCTTCGCGGGCAGCGGCGTGGGCAAGAGCGTCCTGTTGGGCATGCTGGCCCGCCACGCCGAGGCCGACGTGATCGTCTGCGCCCTGATCGGGGAGCGCGGCCGCGAGGTCCGCGAGTTCCTGGAGCGGGACCTCGGGTCAGACGGCCTCGCCCGCAGCGTGGTCGTGGTGGTCACCTCCGACGAGAACGCGGTGCTGCGCATCAAGGGCGCCGAGACAGCCCTCACCATCGCCGAGGCCTTCCGCGACAAGGGGCGCAACGTCCTGTTCCTGATGGACTCGGTCACCCGCTACGCCATGGCGCTGCGCGAGATCGGCCTGGCCGCCGGCGAACCGCCCACGACCAAGGGCTACACCCCGTCGGTCTACGCCATGCTGCCCAAGCTGTGCGAGCGGACGGGTTGCTCCGCCGAAGCCGCCATCACGGCCTTCTTCACGGTGCTGATCGAAGGCGACGACATCCACGACCCCATCGGCGATGCCGTCCGCTCCATCCTCGACGGCCACATCATGCTCAGCCGCGACCTGGCGCGCGAGGGGCACTACCCCGCGGTCGACGTGCTCGGCAGCATCTCGCGCCTGCGCAACGAGGTCGTCGCGCCCGAGGTGCGCGCCGCCGGCACCAAGCTCATGCGCTGGCTCAAGGCGCTCGAGGACAACCGCGACCTGATCAACATCGGCGCGTACGTGGCCGGATCCGATCCCCTGGTCGACACGGCCCTGGCCAAGCGCGAGTCCGTACGGCGGTTCCTCTGCCAGGAGGTCGCCGAGCACACCACTTGGAACGATACGGTATCGTCTTTGTTGGCATTGACTAACGGGGCGTGATGAATGTTCCGCTTCAGGCTTGAGAAGGTCCTCCGCTACCGCGAACGGATCGTCGACCGCGAGGCACGGAAGCTGCAGGGGATCCTGTCCGCAGCCTTCCTGCTCGAGCGCGAGAACGCGAGGCTCGACGGGGAGTGCGAGGCGGCGACCCGCCGGGAAGGCGCCCGCGGGTTCGACCTGGTCCGCATGCGGCTTCTCGCCGACTTCACGGGCGAGCGGCGGCGACAGGTCCGGCGCAATATCGAGCGGATCCGGCGCATCCGCGCCGAGGCCGAGCAGCAGCGGTTGATCCTGCTGGCGGCGCAGCGCGACAAGCAGGTGCTCGAGCAGCTGCGGGAGCGGCAGCTGGCGACCTGGCAGGAACAGGACCGCCGCGAGGACCGCAAGCGTATGGACGAAGTGGCCACACTCAGGTACGGGACGGAGCCATGAAGACCATCCTGATCGTCTCGACACTGACGTTCCTGGTGCTGTTCGGCACCATCCTCATGACCAGCGGCATGCTCGAGAACGTCGTCCAGGGGCGGCTCGGCGAGCTGCTCGCCCCGGTGACCGGCGGGCGCGACGACGCGCTCGACGAGACCCTCGGCCGCCTGGCGCTCGAGCGCGACGTCCTGCAGCGCCAGCGCGAGGAACTGGTCCTGCGCACCGCCGCCCTCGACGTGGAGCAGAAGGCGTTCGACGACGCGCAGCTGCGGCTGCAGGCCCTGGCCACGGAGATCCGCACGGCGCAGGGCGCCATGGACGCCTCCCACGACGTGGAGATCGCGAAGCTGGCGAAGGTCTACGAGGCCATGAAGCCGGCGAGCGCGGCCCCCATCCTCGCCAGCCTCGACATGGAGATCGTGCTGGAGATCATGAGCCGGCTGAAGGACCGCCAGGCCGCCCGCATCCTCGCCTTCATGACCCCGGCCCTCGCCGCCGAGATCAGCGCCCGCATGAGCCCTGCGGGAGGCAAGTCGTGACCGCGATCCTTCCGGCCGCTTTCCGCGCGGAGGCACCGGCGGCCCGCTCCCAGCGCGACGAGCGTCGCGACGGGGCCGAAGCCTCGCCCTTCGCTTCGACGCTCGCGGCCCAGGACCGGCGGCCGGCTCCGGTCCAGGAGACCCGCACCGGCGCCAGCGGCCATGCGGGAGCACGCGCGGACCGGGATCCCCAGGCGGCAGGCGCCTCGGGGGACCGTCAGGCAGCGACCCGCATCGCGGC
>DYDD01000021.1 GCA_020718045.1 Fibrobacter sp.
GCTACGCAATCTGGCACGGCGGGGCAGAATAAACTGGCAGGCTACACCTTGGTTATCCGGTGGTCGATCTGCTGTATCCCCGATAGCTCGGGATCTTACGAAGCGTGGGGCCGGTATCCACACACCTCCGGTGCTTATTCTTGTGCCTGTGTTCGCCCATTGGCCTTTTTTTCGCTGCGCTCTCAGGGACAATCAAGGACAAGATCGTGCGAATGTCCTTTACGTATCTTTTCATTCCATAATCGGTTGCAGCCGTCGTCCTGCCATTCCCCGCCTCGCATCGGGTCCTATGTCCTTGAGCCGAGGCACCGTCCGTCGTTCCCGGCCTCACGCGTCCCCATTCGGATCCCCGCTACCCCCTCCAAGCCCGCGGTGCCTGCGGACGTTCAGCGCCTTCCAGCGCAGCCCC
The DNA here is from genome assembly GCA_020718045.1 of Fibrobacter sp. Taxonomy (GTDB): domain Bacteria; phylum Krumholzibacteriota; class Krumholzibacteriia; order LZORAL124-64-63; family LZORAL124-64-63; genus PNOJ01. Next base: position 410 of record DYDD01000021.1, read on the forward strand.
GGATGCCCGCGCAGAAGCTTCCGCATGGCCGCGTCACCGGTCAACAGCTCCGGCACGATCTCGCCGCTCTCGTTCAGATGCTCGAGAAACTCCCTCTCCTCCGGGCGTAGCGGCAGCACCGCGGACAGGAGTTCACGACTCTCCGAGACCAGCGCTTCACTCCAGGTCGCAAGGTCGGCCCGGGCCGGTCCCGCCCCGGCGCGCAGCAGGGGCATGAGCCGCCGATCCACATCGAGCGGATCCGCCTGCACCTCATCGAGAGAGACCGTCCGCCAATCCCGGCGACTGATGCCCCCATACACGACAAACCCGAGGCGCAGCCGCTCGGCATCGAACGAGCCGGCCGTCAGCAGTCCGTGCATATCGAACAGGTCCCGGCTCGCCGTACGCCCGAACAGGGCGGCGAGCTTGCCCGCCACAAGCTCGTGGACGTCCAGCACTGGAACGCCGCTGATGCCGAATGATCCGAGACGGCAGGAGTCCGCCGTCACCGATGGCCACAGCGGCGTCCGGAGCATGAAGTTCACGTCCACTTCGAGGGTCCCTGAGCGCCCGTCGACGCCCGTGTACGAGAGCCGCCACTTGCCGCCGGCGTGCTCACCCGGGACGCGCCTGGTCTGAAGCCCCAAGCGCCCGAACACCGCCTGCAGCGCCTGCTCCACCTGCGGACGCTCGGCCAGCATCGTCTCGCGGTCGGCCGCGCCGATGTAGTTGAGGTCGATGTCCACCGACAGGCGTGGCACGTCCAGCACGAAGAGGTTCAGCGCCGTGCCCCCCTTCAGCACCATGCGGGACTTCAGGAACGGGTGGCTGCGGACCCCTTCGAGCACCTCGAGCAGGCGGATCACCTTTTCCAGCGCCTCGGCCCGGAACCCGGTGGCCGCCGCTTCGCGCTGCAGGTCGGTGGGACTCAGCATCAGCTCACCTCCGCCCAGGAACGGTTCAGCACCCGCTCGGGCACGACCAGATTCCAGTCCTTCACGAGCTTGCCGGATTCACGCCGGGCATCCAGGTACCGCGGCTGGCCCGGAGCCAGTCCGCGGAACGCGTCGAGGTGAAGCGCCTCGACCATGAGCGTGTCGCGGTGCTGCTCGAGGAAGAAGCCGACCCGCGCGGCCGTCAGCGCCGAACCCAGCGCCCGCGTGTAGGCGAGCACCGCGTCGAGGTCGAAGAACTCGACCATCTCCAGGGAGCGCCAGACCTCTTCCCAGCCGCCGTTGCGCTCCGGGGCGTCCAGGACGTCGACCAAGCTGCGCTCGAGAGTTGTGACCCGGACGACGCCACCGGCATGCGGCCGCTCCACAACTCCCCCGCCCAGATCGCGCAGGTCCCGCAGCGCGGCGGGCGCCTGGACCGGCACGAACGCCTGATCGCGGAATGTGAACCGGCGCTGCCGCCCCTGGGTCAGGTAGTGGAAACGATTCCACAGGGAGTAGGCCTTGCCGTGGAACTGGAGCGCCGCGTGGTAGGCCACTACGCCGTCAGGGGCAAGTTGGGTGGCCAGCAGGTAGGGATCGACGGGGTGGCGCTCGGGGTCGGCGCCACGCGGCACGGACGCGTACAGGCCGCGCCTTAGATGCAGCAGCCGACCGGCGGCCACGTGCTGCTTCAGCACCGAGGCGGTGGTCTGCCGGCTCCGGCGGCCGTCCGCCGCGTGAGCCGCCGCGAAGTCGTCGAAGCGGAACACCGGGTGGCGGTCGAAGTAGTCGATCGGCTTCATTTGCTGATTTGTGCTCATAGTGGCAACTATTCTACCCATATAAGTCCACCTTGGCAATAGAAAATTTCGCCATGCGCTCATATAGGCAATTTTCATACCCGTATAAGGCTATATCGGCAATCGCCCAAGCCGCTCACAAGGCACTGGCCACCGAGGCGGCCTCCGCCCCCACCAACACCAACCCCGTCCCCTCCCCCGCGAACCGCAGTGGAATCACCTCGATCTCCCGCGCCCCGTCTCTCTGTTGGACTTCACAACGGGCCCCCGCTACCACTTTGAAAGAGTCGCCGATGCCCTGCGCATCGGGGATTCTCTTTACCCTCAGCTCGCCGCTGCCGGATACACCGACATCCACGAAAATCTCCCCCTGATACTTTTCGCCATGCGCTCATGTGGGCAGAAGAATTACCAGGATAAGGCGGTAACGATCAGGGCCACAGCTTTCCGTCTGGTCGACCGGCCGACCCATCGACAGGCTCGACACCCATGGACGGCGCCTACCGGATTACCAGATCCCCCTCCGATGCATAGCCCATCGCCCGGTAACCCTTCATCCGCCGCTCGAACATGCGCGCCAGCATTGGCACGTGCCGATCGACGTAATCGTAGATCCTCACCTCGCTCTTCCCGTGGCTCTGCCGGTGCAACCGACCGGCATACTGCACGAGCGTCCCCTTCCACGACACCGGCAGGGCAAGGAACAGTGTGTCGAGCCGCGCGTCGTCGAACCCTTCGCCGAGGAACCGCCCGGTCGCCAGCAGCAGCCGTTCCTCGCCGGCGGGGATGCTCGCCAGTTGCTCGGAAACCTCGCGGCGCTGCTTGGCACCCATGCCGCCTCGCAGGATGACCAGGTGACGCACACGTTCCTGCACGCGCTCGGCGAGGTACTCGAGGTGATCGCGTCGTTCAGTGAGCAGGACCGGCGAACGTCCCTCGGCCAGCGCCTGGGCGACATCGTCGAGGATGATGTCGTTGCGCGACCGATCGGCCGCCAGCGTTCCGTAGAGTTCCTGGATTCCCGGCGCCGCAGCCTCTGCCAGCAGGAACGAAGTCTCCCGGACCACGAGACGATGTTCGAACACGTGCTCCGCCGCCGTACTCCTGGCATCGATCGCCAATCGCACCGGACCGAGCTGGAATTCGAGGATCGGCTGGTGGCCGTCGCGCCGCTGGGGCGTCGCCGTCAAGCCGGTCACATACCGCGCTCTCACTTCCTGCATGACCCGCTCGAACGAGACAGCTGGCACATGATGGCACTCGTCCACGACGACGTGCCCGTACCCGGAGACCAGCTCGGCGAAATCCTCCCGACGCACAAGGCTCTGCAGCATCGCCACATCCAGACGCCCATTGGGCCCGTGCTTGCCGCCGCCGATCTGCCCGATGTCGCCCGGCTTCAGGTTCAGGAACAGAGCGAGTTGCGCCCGCCACTGATCGAGCAGCGGCGTCCGGTGGACCAGCACCAACGTATTGCGTGCCCGCTTCGCGATAACGGCGATGCCCACCACGGTCTTTCCGGTCCCCGGCGGCGCGACGAAGACGCCCATTTCGTGCGCAAGCAGGGCGGCGGCTGCCTGGTTCTGGGCCTCCGTCAGTTGCCCCCCAAACTCGACTTCGAGAAAATCGCCGTCTGCGCGCAGGTCTTCCTGTACGAGCTTCACGCCGTACTCGGCGAGCAGGCCTTCCAGCGCTGCCAGGCAACCACGGGGCAGCGCTACGTGCTGTGGGAGGTCTTCGGCGCAGTTGATGACCCTGGGCGTGAGCGTCGTCGGCATCCGCATGGCCTGCTTCTTGAAGAACTCCGGGTTCTGGAACGCGGCCAGGCGCTTGATCTGATTGATCAGCGCAGGCGGCAGACCTTCCTTGGCCACGAAAACCCTCTGGGCAACGACAACGTCGACTTGGTCCGGCAGCGGGCCGACGTCGCGTACCAATGAGGGCGAACACTGAAGCGGCCGCAGCCAAGGTGTCTCCACTTCGTCGGCATCGGCGATGCGCAGACCGACAACCCGTCCTCCGGCGGACGCATCCCGGACGATTTCCTCGACCCGCTGCGCCGAGATACGTTCCACGGTCGCCAGGCGGCCCCACTGGTCGGGATACGGGACGAGACCGTCATCCACGAAGACCGTGTTCCCGGCTTGCCGCGCCTCGTATTGCAGGGGAAGCGCAATCAGGTTGCCGAATCCGCCTCGCGGCAACGTGTCCTGGTTCGGAAAGAGTCGATCGTACGAGCGCATGGACAGCTCGTGGCGCCGTTCCATGGTCTCGGTGATGAGATGGCAGCCCAGACGGCGCGCCGTCACCGACGCCACCGGCTCCGCGAAGAAGAACCAGACATGGGCCCCGTCTCCCGACCGGGACCGTTCGACCGCCGGGTCGAGACCGAAGCGGCGGCCCGTCGCGACGAACGCGGCCACGTCGTCCTGCCAACCTTCACCATCGAAATCGGCAGCCAGGAATCGGCAGGTCTCGTCACGGAGCAGTGGGTACACCCCCATGACCAGTCGGCCGCGCAGATGTTCCGTCACGACCTCGTCGGTCACGGGAACGAACGCCTGAACAGGACACTCCCCGCACTTGACGCGCGGTTTCTCGCAAACGCCGCTGACCCACTCGTTGCGGCAGGCTGGTGCGTAACCCTTCCGGCCGGTCTTCGGGTTTTGCCAGTATTTTGCGAAGACGTCGTCGCGGCCGGCGAAGAGGGAGCGGAAAAGTGCGACCTTTTCGGCGGGGGATCGCGGAGCAGTTTCGGCTGGGACCGGCTCGCTGGCACGATCGGTTGCTCCGACAGCGGCCAGTTCGGCTCGTAGCTCGCTGAGTTCGGCCGCGACGTTGGCTTGCTCACCGGCCAGCTCCGCCAGGCGGGCTTCGGCGCCGGCGATCCCATCGCGCAGCGACTTCAGCAGGTCGGACTGTGGCCGTTGCAGTTCGGTCACTTGCAGATCTCCGCGTGATCCGAGCCTAATCGAAGTCCGGGTATTGCGCCGGCGACGCGCCGACCGATTGCACCAGGACGATGCCCTTCTTCTTGGCATCCGATTCCAGGACCGCCTCGACCCGAATTCGGTGCCACCACTCGTCACCATAGTCGAACAGGTAGTGGAACACGTCGCCCTCATCCAATTCGACATCGCCGATCCGGGTCTTCTTGGCCGAACTGCCGGAGCTCGTGAAGCCCAGCAATCCGTCGCCGACCCCGGCATCCTGCGCAGAGATCTCGCGAGCCTGTCTGATCCGGCGAACGTCCTTTGTGTCGGTGCCGGTCATGTAGAAGGAATACAGATGCTGATCATCTCGATCGAACGCGTGGAAGATCGCGTTATGGAGATTCGCGAACGTTGCGTCCGATGCCGCATCCAGGATCCGATACAGCCCCGAAAATCCGACCATGGATACACGTAAGCGGTATACCTTCGCCACTTGGAGCTCCTTTGAGGCACTCAGCCCAGCGCACACTTGATTCCCGCAGAGAACGATCATTCAGGGACATGTGCGGCACAAGCCAGTCGGAATTCGCAGTCACTGCCATCATGGTCCGCCTTCCCCTTCTGTCCCCTTCCGCCAGCGCTCCCGCGCTCGTTCGGCGAATGACGGCTCACGCATCCGCCGACCTACCGCCAGGCTCTCGAAAGCGGGCATGAATCCTCTCTTTCGTTTGTGGATCGTCCGGATTTCTGTGGCAAGCGTCTCCCACTCCTCCGCGCGCCCGTTTCCGAGCATCGCCGCTCGGGCGCGCTCAAGGTTCCTCAGAGCTGCTTCGTAGTACTTGCTCTTCTTCGCCTCCAGGATCCGGAGCGCCATCGCGACCTCGAGCTTCGCTGCGAGAAGCGGATGCGCCTTCGTCAGCCCTTCCGCCGCCGGTTCGATGGTGTAGTGGCTGAGAGCGATGAGTTCCTTGCGCGGCCTCGATTCAACGATCGACGCCAGCAGTTCCCATTCCTTCGTCTTGACCAGGAGATCGATTCGGGTGGAGAGACTCGCGTCCGCGAGTGCGGCCAGCGCCTTCCGGTGCCACTCCCGGCGCTCACCCCTCGGCGCGAATTTCAGGAGATCCGCGTACGAGTAGATCGAAGGTGCGCGGCAGTAGTCCTCCCACGCCGAGGCGAGCGCGTCCTCGCCGCGGCCGAGCCGCCTCAGGATCTCGCGCTTCAAGTCAGGAAGCCGCCACGCAGAACGGCGCGACCACGTACGCGTCTTCTCCAGTTCCAAGCCTCGCTCGACCCAGCCGAGGGCATCCTCGATCTTGCGCCTCTTCAGGGACATCTCCGCCAGCTTCTCGCAATCCGCCGGCGCCAGGTCTCCCTCGGCATCGCAGAGGGCCTGGTATGCGCGCACGTCGCCTCCCTTCACGTGGATCGCCTTCAGAACCTCGATGTTCCGGGCGTGGTCGTACGGTTCCTCCGCGCTCGCATCCGCAATCTCGCGCGCCATCTGCTCGAGGGCCCGAAGCCCGCCTTGGTCGAGCACGCCGACCGCTGCCGTCCCCAGATCGGAGCAGTAGCCGTAGTCGTCGTTCTTCATCCAGGAGTAGAGCGACTTCACGGTCTCTTCCGGGTCGGCCCCGGCGGCCTGCCGGGCCCGGATCCAATTGCAGAAGAGATCGCCGACGAACTGGCCGAATCCGTCGTCGGAATCGTCGATCTCCTCCGCCTTCTCGAAGCACCCGGCGATGAAGAATTCGAGAAGCGTGACGGCCCGGACGGACGGCCCGTCCTGAGGGATCAGCGGCGTGATCCTGGCCGTGACGGCCTCCAGGGCTTCGATGAAGTCCGCCCTCTCCCGGTGCCCGATGTACGAGCCCGGCCGCAGCGCCCGCTCGATGTCGCGTTCCAGTTCGTCTGACCGCTTGTTCTTCATTCCTGCTCCGGAGGATCTCCACCGACAGCGTCACCGCGAAAGCTGCATTGCAGATGCGCGGGAACGATGAGGTTCCAGTCCCTGACCAACACCCCTCCCCGCTGACCGGGAACAAGATAGACCCGGGTCCGAGGCCGGTGCTTCTGGAAATCACCCAGAATGGAGGCCTCCAGGAAGAGGTCCTTGAGCCGCCTCTGCAGGTACCACCCGACGGCCGCCCAGAGGCGCCGATTGTCATACGCGCGCAGGATCTCCTTGAGCGCATCCGGATTCAGCGTGGCGAATCCGTCCATCGACTCCAACAGCTCAGCGAGGCCGCCCACCAAGCTCATTTCCCTGAGCCCGTCCACGAGAGCCCGCTCGGGCGTCGTGACCCGCAGGGTCCTGCCCTCGCGAGAAATCTCGGTCGTCCAAGGGACGTCGGCTTCCCCGCGCGACGACAGCACCCCGGTTCGGGGCCGTGCGGCCTGTGCGTGCGAGAGGAACTTGATCGTGGTTCGCCCCAGGACGACGGGCGAACGCCGGCATGTCGTGCAAACGGTGCATGTCCACCAGACGGAATGCCCCTGCCCGTGGAGATCGAGGGCGGAGTGATATGCGAAGACAGCATCGGGTCGGATGGCCGCAGCGGTCAGGAAGGCATCCGGCTCGTAGCTCCCGGGGGCCACACCGACCGGCACGGTTGCGTAGACGCCGTTGGCTAGGCGCTTGAGTCGCCCCCGGCTGAGGTAGTAGCGCACGCGGTACCCGGCGAGGCTCTTTTGTCCCCCGAGGTGCCTGGCGAATTCCTCGACCGTAAAGATCCGGTTCAGCTCCATGAAGTCGGTGGTTCGTGGGGAGTCTTGTTGCTGTTCAGCGCGCTTTTTCATAGTATTTCTATCGGTTTCCTTTCCCAACAACAACGCCAAGAGCGACATGATTTCTGTTGGGCGCGCAAAGCGATAAGATTTCTATCATTTTCTGGACACAACAGCAACAACAACTGTGCAGGCTCGGAAACCCATGCAGAAATGGCAGATCGAAGGTCTGGCGGCCGACGCACATACATTCCACTTGCAAAACCTTGCGATAAACGTACGCTTTTGCTTGTGATCTGCAAATCGATCGAGTGCGAAAGGGTGAGCCGGCATGCCTAAGAAACCCACCATGTTGGATTTGGTGGAGCAACTCCAATCAACCGGCCGCTACACCTTCACCGGCTCCCGGGTCGAATCCGAGACCGAGCGCTCGACCGTCGCTGTCCAGGCCGCCCTGCGTAGGCTGAAGGAGCAAGGGAGGATCGTCTCCCCCAGACGCGGTTTCTACGTCGTCGTCCCTCCCGAATATCGGGCGACGGGTTCGCCGCCCGCGAGCTGGTTCATCGACGAGCTCATGCACCACCTCGATCAGCCCTACTACGTGGGAGTGCTCAGCGCCGCGGCGATCCACGGCGCGTCCCATCAGCAGCCCATGGTCTTCCAAGTGGTGACCGGCAAGCCCACGCGCGAGATACGCGCCGGAAAGGTCACCATCCGGTTCTCGATGAACAGCAAGGTCGAACAGATGCCGACGACCGGAATCCAGACCGAAACCGGCACGATGCGGGTGGCCACGCCCGAGACCACCGCGTTTGACTTGGTGCGCTACCAAGCCGCGGCCGGGCATCTGAGCAACATCGCAACTGTTCTTGGCGAGCTGGCGGAACGCATCGACGCCAAGGTGTTGGTGGGCAACGCGCACTTGGTGAAACTTTCGGACGTCCAGCGCCTCGGGTACCTGCTCGATGCGGTCGGCAAAGACGACCTCGCCGCCCCGCTGGCGGACTGGCTCAAGGCCCGGAATCCACGGGTGGTCCCTCTGCTCCCAGCCGAGCCGGCACGCGCCGAGATCAATGAGCGCTGGCGCGTCCGACCCAATGCCGACTTGGAGATCGAGCTTTGATCCCGCGCGCCAACATCACGGCGTGGCGCTCCCACGCGCCCTGGCCCGCCAACGAGCAGGTGGAGCAGGACCTGATTCTCTCCCGCGCGCTGGTCGCCATGTTCACGGCGGAGACCGTGCGGCCCAGGCCATCTTCCGCGGGGGCACGGCCTTGCACAAGCTGTTCCTCGGCGCGGGAAGGCGCTATTCTGAGGATATCGATCTTGTCCAGCGCGATGCAGGCCCGATCGGCGAGCTGATCGGCTCGATTCGGGGTGCCCTCGACCCGTGGCTGGGAACTCCGAAATGGAAGCAGGGCCAAGGGCGTTTCACCCTGTTCTACCGCTTTGAGACGACCTATCCGCCGGTCTCGACCATGCGGTTGAAGATCGAGATCAACACCCGGGAGCACTTCGCCGTTCTGCCCGTTGCGCAATACCCGTTCGTGGTGGAGAACCCTTGGTTCAGCGGGACCGCCGTACTCCCGGTGTACCACCTCGACGAACTGCTGGGGACGAAGATGCGCGCGCTCTACCAACGCAGGAAGGGGCGCGACCTGTTCGACCTCTGGGTCGCCCTGCGGTCCGGAGACGCCACGAGCGCTCGTGTTGTCGAGTGCTTCCAGCGCTACATGGCTCACGACGACCTGACGGTTTCGCGCGCCGAGTTCGAGGCGAACCTGGCGGCGAAACTCAGGACCGCCGCCTTCCGGGAGGCCATCCGGCCCCTCGTCTCGGCCGACGTCACCTACGATCCGGCGGCCGCGGCGGAACTGGTTCACGACGAATTGATCTCGAAGTTGCCCGGGGAACCGTGGAAGGGGCTGGATCGATGATGGACGCACCGGCCCCGCTGGCCACCCCCACGAGCACCATGGTCGTCCCCTGGCCCGTGAAACCAGCGGAATGACCTCGATTTCGCGCGGGCGATTTCTCTGTTGGACTTCGCAGAGGGTCCTGCTACCAAATAACGAGGACCCCGGCCGCGAGGCTGGGGTCCTCTCGTTTCTCCGGCTCCTGGCCGCCGTCAGCCCCTAACCACCTTGAAGAGCAGGACCGCGAGGGCGGCCGCGGCCAGGAACCAGGCCAGGACGATCGAACCGCCGACGAGCTTGAGCCTGGTCTGCGCCCGGGCGCGGGCGTCGTCTAGGAGCTGCCTCTCCGCGTCGGCCGACAGGCGCAGCTCGGGCACGGCCCGCTTCGGGCCGCCGCCGCGCAGCAGGGAGACGAAAGCGGTGTCTTCGGCGAGGTACGCCTCGACCAGCGCGCGGCTGTCCGGACTCGCCTCCTTCGCCTCGTATAGAGGCCACAGGTCGTTCACCACATCGCGCGTCACGTCCAGCTTCATGATACGACTCCCGGGTTTTCGGCCCTGCGGCCGGACAGGATTTCCGCGAGGTGGAGGCGGGCGCGGTGGACGCGCACCTTGGCGGCCCCGGCCGTCGTGCCGAGCGCCGCGGCCACGTCCTCGTAGGAGAGCTCGTGGTCGACCCTCAGCAGCAGGGCCGACCGTTCGCTCTCGGGCAGCTCGCACAGCGCCGACTGCACCGCGTCCAGCCGCGCGCCGTCGTCGAGGCCCCCGTCGAGGTCCCGCTCGGGCGCGGGGAGGTCCTCGGTGAGGGGCGCCCGGCGCCGCTCGCGGCGCCTGCCGTTGAGGTGGACGTTGCGGGCCACCGCCAGCAGGTAGGCCAGCGCGGTGCGGGTCTCGATCCGCGGCGCCTTGACCAGCACGCGCACGAAGGTCTCCGAGACGAGATCCTGCGCCGCGCTGCGGTCGCCGGTCAGGCCCCAGGCGAAACGCAGAAGCGCCGCCGCATGCCGTCTGTAGATCGCTTCGAATTCGTCCATGACCGCCTCCGGCAGGAAGACACGGAAGCCGTCGATCGGTTACAGGGGCGAGCGGGACCGGCGCGCCGCTAGCGGTGGACGCCCGCCGCCTCGCTGCCCGTGCTCGTCACGAACTCGGCGTAGGAACCGTCGTAGACCAGGGGCGGCAGCGCCGGCTCGCCCGCGCCGTCGCCCGGCCGCAGTTCCAGGACCTTGGTGCTCAGGCCGCGCAGGAAGGTGCGGTCGTGGCTGACGAAGAGCATCGTGCCCTCGAAGTCCCGCAGGGCGGCGACGAGCATCTCCTTGGTCTCGAGGTCGAGGTGGTTGGTCGGCTCGTCGAGGATGAGGAAGTTGGGCGGATCGAACAGCATGCGGGCCAGCACCAGCCGCGACTTCTCGCCGCCGGAGAGCACGCGGACCTTCTTGTCGACGTCGTCGCCGCAGAACTGGAATGCGCCCAGGAGGTTGCGCAGGATGCCCTGGCCGGCCACGGGGAAGGCCCGCTGGATCTCCTCAAAGACGGTGAGGTCCGCGTCGAGCAGCTCGAGCGACTGCTGGGCGAAGTAGCCGAGCTTCAGGGAGGCGCCGAGTCGCACCGCACCCGCGTCGGGCGCCAGCGCGCCCGCGACCAGCTTCAGCAGCGTCGTCTTGCCCGCGCCGTTGCGGCCCATGACGCACCAGCGCTCGGCGCGGCGGATCGTCAGGTCGAAGGCGTCGTAGACGACCCGCGCGCCGTATGACTTCGCCACGCCCCTGAGCGCGACGACATCCTCGCCCGAGCGCGGCGGCTGGCGGAACTGGAAATCCACGACCCGGCGCCGGCGCGGCGGGGCGAGCAGCTCGATCTTCTCCAGCTTCTTGACCCGGCTCTGCGCCTGCGCCGCCTTCGCGACGTGGGTGCCGAAGCGCTCGACGAAGCGCCGCTCCTTGGCCAGCATGGCCTGCTGACGGGCGTAGGCCGCCTCCTGGTTGGCCGCGGCGATCGCCTGCTGGCGCACGAAGTTGTCGTAGTCGCCGGTGGTGGAGACGAACTCGCCGCTGTCGATGTCCACGATGCGCGTCACGACCCGGTTCATGAAGTCGCGGTCGTGGCAGGTCAGCAGCATGGCGCCCGGATAACCCTTGAGGAACTTCTCCAGCCAGAGGATGGACTCGATGTCCAGGTGGTTCGTCGGCTCGTCCATCAACAGGACGTCGGGCCGACCGAGCAGCACCCGCGCCATGCCCACGCGCATCTTCCAGCCGCCGGACAGCGCGCCGGCGTCGCCGTCGACCTGGTCGTCGGCGAAGCCCAGGCCCTGGAGCACCTCGCGCGCCCGCGCTTCGAGCTCGTAGCCACCGCGGTGCTGGTAGTCGTCCTGGATCTCGGCGTAGCGGGCCAGGATACGGTCCATCTCGTCCAGCCGTGACGGGTCGGCCAGGGCGTGCTGCAGGTCGGTCAGCTCGTGGTGCAACTCGCCGACCAGGCCGCTGCCGGCGATGGCCTCGTCGAGCACCGAGCGCCCCGCCATCTCGCCGATGTCCTGCCGGAAGTAGCCGACGGTGGTGCGCCGGGGCACCGACACCGACCCCTCGTCGGGGAACTCCTCCCCCACGATGAGACGGAACAGCGTCGTCTTGCCGGAGCCGTTGGGCCCGACCAGGCCGACCTTCTCGCCGGGGTTGAGCTGGAAGGACGTCTCCACGAACAGGAGCTGGCGGCCGTAGCTCTTGCTGATGTTGCCGAGCGAGATCACCGCGACACGATCCCGACCGCGGCGCCGAGCCACGTGTCGTCGGTCAACTGGTCCAGCATGAAGGCCGCCACGTCCGCGCGCGGCACGCGGACCGTCTCGAAGAAGCTGCCGACGTCGCGGCCGGCGCGACGGTCGCCGCGCCCCGGCCCGTCCGTCAACCCGCCGGGGCGCACGATCACCCACGCCGCGCGGCCGGCCTCGATCAACCTCTCCTGCCGGGCCTTGTCCCAGAAGTAGAAGGGCAGCACGAAGGGGATGACCACGAGCGTGTAGGCGAGGCCGAGCCGTCCGGCGCTGTCGCCGAGGCCGAGGGAGGTGACGCAGACGAAGCGGCGCACGCCGTAGCCCTCCATCGCACGCAGGAGGTTGCGGGTGCCCTCGGAAAGGACGCGCGAGGGCGGGAAGAAGCGCCGGTGGCCCAGCGCGCAGAGGACGGCGTCCTGGCCGCACACGGCCTCGTCGACCGCGGCGGGGTCCAGCACGTCCCCGACGACGACCCGCAGGCGCGGGTGATCGGACGCCAGCGCCCGGGGATCGCGGATCAGGACCGTGACCTCCAGGTCCCGGGCGAGCGCCTGCTCCAGCAGATGGCGGCCGGTGCCGCCGGTGGCGCCGACGATCAGCACCTTGCGCGGCGGCGTCGCGGGGGCGGGACCCGCGATCGCGGTCCGGGACCGCACACCCCGGACGGACAGCCCGACGGTCAGGGCCAGCGAGTAGCCGACCAGCAGCGGCAGCAGGATCATGTCGGCTCCCCCCCGGACGATCTGGTCACAGCTTGCGCCAGTGCTTGGAATCCGGGAGCTTGCGGAGCGCGTCCTCCCCGGCGAACGAGCGGATCAGGCCGCAGTCGGCGCAGACCACCACGGTGAGCTTGGCCGCGCCCGACCACCAGCTCTGCCCGAGGCCCGGCAGATAGTCGGGGGCGTGACCGCCTCCGGCGCTGATCTCCTTCGAGGCGTAGACGCGCCTGCCGTTGCAGCCCGGGCACGTCGAGGATGGCTTCATGGTCATCTGGTCCCCTTGTCTCGGTTCCGGTTGCGTGGGTGCCCGGCGGCCGTGCGCTCGTTCCCGCGCTTGAAATTCCCGGTCAGCCGGGCCATGACCTGCTGCAGTTCCGCTTCATCGCCCGCGGAGGCGGTCGCCAGGAAATCCCGGGCCACCGTGCCGCGCAGCGTGGTCGCCCGGCGGCCGCGATGGAGGATCTCGACCTCGCCGTTCTTGCGGGCCCGGAACGTGAAGCCGAGGTCGTCCATCAATCCGTCCCCGCCGACGCGGCCGGCGAGTCGGCCGCCGCGGCCGCCAGCATCTCGCACAGGGCGCGGTAGCCGGCGTTCAGGGGCGAACCTTCGGCGTGGAACTGCACGTCGAGACGGCGACGGCTGCCCGAGGCGCGCATCTCGAAGCGGTCGAAGTGCAGGCCGTCGAACGCCTGCGCCATCGCCGGCAGGGCCGGGCCGGCCTGGGTGCGCGCGGCCGCCCGCCGCGCCAGGTCTTCGCGCCACTTGGACATGGCCGCCCCCCGCGCGAAAAGCCAGCCGTGCCCCTGCGGCACGCGCAGGTCGCCGTGCGGTCGCGCCAGCATCTCCCGCAGGACCGCCTGGTCCGAGGCCAGCACCAGGAAATCACGGCTGACGGCCAGCGCGGGACCCATCGGCAGGGCCGTCACCTGGAACTCGCCGACCGGCTGCGCGGGCAGGCCGCGGATCAGGCCCAGCATGGCCGCGCCCTCGGCGCCGTCGGCCTGCCCGGCCACCAGGTCCAGCAGCAGGTCGCGCAGGGCGGATCCATCGCGGGTGGCGACGGCCAGGACCACCGCCGGCGGGCCGCCGTCGGCGGGCTGCAACTGCATCACGTCGATCTCGCCGGCGAGCAGCGGCAGCAGGCGGCTGCGGACCGGCACGCCGACGATCGAGGGTTCGCCGTCTTCGTCGAAGCCCAGCCAAGCGGCCTCCGGCCCCGTCGCGGGTCGCGTCAGGAACGGCAGCAACACCTCCAGGCTGCCGGGGAGATTCTCCAGGGTGGCGAACGCCAGCACGTCGTCCTCGCGGACGTAACGCGCAAAGCGGCAGCGGCCGCCGCGCACGCCGCACAGGGCGGCCAGGATCCCGCCGTCCGCGCGCGGATCCAGGTCCAGTTCCAGGCTCGCGCACGAGCGGTCCCGCGACGACCGCGACACGAGACGGAGCCGGTCCAGGGCCCGCACGCCGCTGACGTCCAGGAAGTCCTCGAAGTCGCGCGCCTCCTGTGGGGCCTCGCCACGCATCGCCGCCCGCAGCAGCGGCAGCAGGTCGTCCCTCACCCGGCCCAGGTCCACCTCGTAGACGCTGCAGGCGTCCGCCCTGAGGACGGGGCCGTCGGCGGCCGCCGCGGGCAAACCGCCGCACAGCAGCGCCGCGGCGAGCGCCGGCCACCATCGATGCGACATGCGGGCCATGGGGTTCCTCCGTTCCTGGACGCGGCCGGTCAGGATGCGACCGGCGGGTCCCGGTCGAGCCTGCGGTTGCGGTAATTGTCGTAATCGGGCACGAGCCGGTCGTACTCGCCCTCCATCAGGGGCGACGAGATCATGAAATCGGCCGACGCCCGGTTGCAGGCGATCGGGATGTTCCAGACCACGGCCATCCGCAGCAGGGCCTTGACGTCCGGGTCGTGGGGCTGCGGCTCCAGAGGATCCCAGAAGAAGATCAGGAAGTCGATCTCGTTGCTGGCGATCTTGGCGCCGATCTGCTGGTCGCCGCCGAGCGGGCCGCTCTGCAGCTTCTTGATGGGGAACCCCAGCGCCTCCTCGAGGGCCTTGCCGGTGGTCCCGGTGGCGTAGACGTCGTGGTGCGCCAGCAGGTCGCGGTTGTACAGGGCCCACTCCAGCAGATCGCGCTTCTTGTTGTCGTGGGCGACCAGCGCGATCCGCTTGTCGTTCAGCATGACGATCCTGGTGTGCGGCATCTAGATCACCTTGTCCTTGCCCAGGGCGCGCCGCAGCATCGACAGGCAGCCGGTGTGGTGCGCCTCGTGATGGGTCAGGTGGACCAGCGCCGCGGCACCGGTCGCGAAGAAGCGGTTGGGCGGGTCGAGCGGCGCTTCCAGCTCCCGATGCGTGACGGTCGCCAGGTAGGCCTGCAGGTCGGCCAACCGTTCGTCCAGAAAGACGCGGCAGATATCGACGCCCGGATAGGCCGCCTCGTCCCGGGGCTCGCAACCCAGGTCGAACAGCGGCTTCCAGTCCGCGTCGCGGGTCTCCCGTCCGGTCAGCAGGACCAGGAACCCGCCGCGCGTGTGCGCCAGGTGGCCGAGCGTCCAGAGCGCCGAGTTCGGGAATCCCGGTGGTCGCCGCCACCAGTCGTCCCCTTCGAGGTCCTGCGTGAACAGGCCGATGAAAAGGTGGCTGCGTTCGAGGCCGAGGGCGAATGCCCGCGCCATGGGATCCATGCCATCTTCCTTTCGGTGGCGCGGCACGGAGTCAGACGCCGTCCTCGACCCGTTCCACGACGATGACGCACTTGGTCGTCAGCGCCGCGACGGCCCCGACGGCCGCGAGCACCGGCGCCAGCAGCCCCTCCGTCGTTCAGTCCTTGCAGCCGCGGCCGCGTCGCAGGTGCGCGACGGAGGCCGCCACCAGCTGCGCAAGCACCTCCTGGTCGACATCGGCCAGCCTCTTGAGGTACAGGCACGACTTGCCCGTCTTGTGCCGGCCGAGGCGGGACATCAGGTCCCCGTAGCGCTCGAAGCCGGACATGATGTACAGGGTGAGGTCCTGCTTGCGCGGCGCGAAGCCGCACAGGAACCAGTCGCCCTCGCGCCCGCTCGCGTACACGTAGTGGTAGGCGCCGAACCCCACGATGCTGTCCCCCCACATCGCGGGTTTCTCGCCGGTCGCCTTCTCCATCAGGCTCGCCAGCGCGCGGCAGTCGGCGCGGCGCCCCTCGTCGGCCACGCCGACGATGAACGCAGCGACGCTGGCTTTGTTGCGTTGGGTCTTGAGTTCCGCCATGTCAGTCCGCCCCTTCCCGCCCCTGCAGCCTTCTGCGCGCCGCGTTCAGGTTCTGCCGGACCCCCGGGTAATCCGGGCGCCCGGCCGCGACACGCGTGAAATCCGCGACGGCCCCAGCATAGTCCGCGGCTTGGAACCGCGCCACGCCCCGCCGGAACAGGGCGTCGGCCCGGCCGGCGCGCGCCGCGGCGAACTCGGGCGACAGCCGCAGGGCCTCGTCGAAGTCCGCGATCGCCCCGTCGTAGTCGCCGCGCTCGCCCTTCACGACGCCCCGGTTACCGAGGGCGTCGGCATATCGCGGGTCCAACTGCAGCGTACGGTCGAGGTCCGCGAGTGCGGCCGCGCGGTCGCCGCGCTCCGCCCAGGCGAGGCCGCGGTTGTTCAGCGCCAGCGGCGTGTCGGGGTACCGGCCCAGGACGTCGTTCCAGAGCGTGACGCTGTCGCGCCAGACGCCGCAGCGCCGGTCGGTCAGGACGCCCAGCAGGACCAGGTACGTCAGGAAGGCGACCGTCAGGGGCGCCCGCAGCCGGCGCCGGCGCCCGGCGAGCTCCCGCAGCCCGAGCGCCATCAGCAGGAACACGCCGATCGACGCGAGGTAGGCGAAGCGTTCGGCCACGATGAAGTCGCCGACCGGCAGCCACTGCAGCACAGGCAGGATGTTCACCAGATAGAACAGGATCGCGAAGGCCGCGGCCGGGTGGCGCCGCAGGGCGAGGACCAGGCCCGCGGCGGCGGCCGCGACGAAGGCGAGGTGCGGCAGGAAGCCGAGCGGCACGCCGGCGCCCATCGCCGGGTACGGGTGGTACGCGGACAGGCCCAGCGGCAGGACCAGCTGCGCCGCGTAGTGCGCGAAGCCGTAGCCGGCGATCGCCGCCCTCTGCAGCGGCGTGTGGAGTGCCGGGGATCCCAGAAACGCGGCCGAGCGCTGGGCGAGGACCGCCGTCGCGCCGGCCGCGAGCGCCAGGACCAGGAAGGGCAGTATTTCCCGCAGGTAGGCGAGCAGCGTCGGCCGGGACGGATCGTCGCCTCCGCGTCCGGACCGCCACGGCAGGCGCCGCAGGTACAAGTCCACCGCCAGGATCGCGCCGACCAGGGACACCGCCATCGCCTTGGACAGCAGGGACAGCGCGAACAGCAGCACCGACGCGGCATACAGGCGGCGGCCCGCGCCCAGCGGCCGCTGCGCGTGGGCGACGTAGGCGACCAGCGAGCCCAGGTAGAACAGCGCGTACAGCACGTCCTTGCGCTGCGCGGCCCAGGCCACCGATTCCACGAGCAGGGGATGCACGGCGAACAGGGCGGCGGTCGCGGCTGCGAGCCACGGCCCCCGCTCCCGCGCGAACAGCAGCCGGACGAGGTGGAACACCAGCAGCGTGTTGCCGGCGTGCAGCAGCAGGTTGACGGCGTGGAGCACGCGGGGATCGGGCCCGGCCAGCCGGTGGTCCAGCGCGAGCGACAGCAGCGTGAGCGGCTGGTAGTTGCCGAAGTAGAACCCGGTGAACCAGGTCTTCAGATTCGCCGGCGTGAGCGCCGTGATCAGGGGGTTGCGGGTGATGTAGAAGACGTCGTCGAAGTTCACGAAACCATTGCCGAGCACGCGCAGATGGACGACCACGGCCGCCAGCGCGATCGCCGCGGGGATCATGCGTTCCCGGCTTCCCCGCGGCGTCATCCCCACCGGCCCACCCCCTCGATGGCGGTCAACCGCGCCGGCTGCGGCCCAGGGTCGCGATCTCGCCGACGGCGACGATCACGGTCTCGATCTGCTCCGCCGTGTTGAAGGGACCGATCCCGAAGCGGACCGAGCCGTGGATCTTGTCGGTGCCCAGGTGCTCGTGGACCATCGGCGCGCAGTGCAGGCCGGTGCGGCAGGCGATGTCGTGGTCGACATCGAGCATCGTGCCCACATCGGCCGCGTCGAGCCCCTCGACGTTGAACGACAGCACGCTGATGCGCTCCTGTTCCGTGTCCTGGCAGTGCAGGACCACGCCGTCGATCCGCCGCAGTCCGTCGCGCAGCCGGCGCCAGAGGACCATCTCGTGGCGGTGGATCTCGTCGACGCCGCGCTCCAGGACCCACTTGACGCCGGCGTTCAGGCCCGCGATGCCCGGCAGGTTGGGCGTGCCGTACTCCATGCGGTAGGGGTACTCCTCGAGGTGGTGGCGCTGGGCGCTGCGCACCCCGGTGCCGCCGGCGCGCGTCTGGCGCAGCTCGACGTCCTCGTGGACGTACATGCCGCCGATGCCCATCGGCCCCAGCAGCGACTTGTGGCCGGTGAAGCAGAGCACGCCGGCGCCGAGCTCCTCGACGTCCAGGGGAATCATGCCGGCGGTCTGCGAGACGTCCACGACCAGCGGGATGCCCCGCGCGCGGCAGGCGGCGCCGATCTCGCGCACCGGCTGCACCGTGCCGATCACGTTCGAACCGTGGTTGATCACCACGGCGCGGGTGTGCGGGCGCAGCCGCGCGACCACCTCGTCGGGGTCGACGTAGCCGCGGTCGTCGAAGTCGACCCAGTCCACCTCGACACCCCGCTGCTGCAGATCCCAGAGGGGGCGCAGGCTGGAATTGTGCTCCAGGTGCGTCGTGATCGCGTGGTCGCCCGGGGCGAGCAGCCCGTAGATCGCCAGGTTCAGCGCGTCGGTGGCGTTGTAGCCGAAGACGAGCCGGTCGGGGTGCTTCCCGCCGAAGAACCCGCATAGCAGGCGGCGCGTGTCCTCGACCAGCTCGCCCGACTCGAGGCACAGGTCGTAGCCCGACCGGCCGGGATTGACCCCGTAGCGCCGGTAGAAGGCGTCCATGTACCGGTACACCTCTTCCGGCTTCGGGTACGAGGTGGCGCCGTTGTCCAGGTAGATCAGGTCGGACGCGCCTACGACGTCGAGGGACCGGGGCTGGGCGCTCTCAGCGGGCGACGGTGCCATGATGCTCCTCCAGGGTCTGCGCCGGCGTGCGGACCAGGGCGTCGGCCACGACCTCCGCCACGGTCTTGATGACGACGCCGAGCTTGTACTCGCGGTTGAGTTCCATGAGCTGGTCGATGCAGTTGTGGCAGGGGGCCACCACGAGGCGGGCGCCGGTGCGGCGGATCTGCTCCGCCTTGACCCCGCCCGACTGCAGCCGCTTCTGCCGGTAGCGGCTCATCGAGAGCTGCCCGCCCCCGCCGCCGCAGCAGAAGTTCTCGGCGCGGTTGGGCGTCATCTCGACGAAGTCGGCGAGGCAGCGGCGCAGGATCGCGCGCTGGGGTTCGACGATGCCGCCGTGGCGCACCGTGTTGCAGGGGTCGTGCAGGGTGGCCCGCTCGGCGATCCGCGCCGGGTCGACCCGCAGCCGCCCCTGCTGGAAGTACTCCTCCATCAGCTCCAGGAAGCTCACGATCCGGAAGCCCGGGCGCTTCTGCAGCCACTCGGCCGCCTCCCAGCGGGCGGCGGCGAAACCGTGGCCGCACTCGCCGATGACCAGCGTTCCGCAGCCGAGTCGGTCCATCGACGCCATGAGGTTGGCGGCGATGGCGCCGCCGTGCGCGGGGCTGGCGCTGAACAGGCCGTAGTTCGTCAGGTCCCAGCCCTCGCTCGCGACGGTCCAGTCCTCCCCGGCCGCATGGAAGACGGTGGCGCTGGCCTGCAGGCACAGGGGGAAGAACTTCGGCTCGCGGGGGTTGACCGTGAACAGCACGCGCGCGCCCGGCTTGTCGACGGGGATGCGGGCGGCGGGGTCGCCGACGTCCTGCTGCATCTCCTCCTCGATCCACTGGACGGTCTCGAGCCAGTCGTCGCGCGAGATCCCCATGTTGTTGCCGGTCTCGAGGCTGGTCGTGACCACCTGCAGCAGGTCGGGCGGGATCAGGCCCATCTCGGTGAGCGTGCCGCGGGCCGCCTTCAGGACGGCCGAGATGTGGATGCCGGTGGTGCAGTTCAGGCTGCAGCGGCCGCAGAGCGAGCAGCGGCCGAACACCGCTTCGACCCAGGCGCGGGCCATGTCGCGGTCGAAGCGGCGGGCGCCGGTCAGGCCGGGGGCCAGGCGGCCGGCGGTCGTGAAGTGCGCGCGGAAAACGGCGGCGACCTGCGCGAGCTTGTGCGCGGGGATCGATGCGAGTTCGCCGTCGGTGCGGTGGTAGTGGCAGGCGTCGGCGCAGAGGCCGCAGCGGACGCAGGTCAGCAGATAGGCGGCTTCGGCCCCGCCCAGCTTCGCGCGGAACAGGTCGAGCCCGCGCGAGAGGTCCTCGTCGGTGAGCGCCGCGAGTCTGGCTTCCAGGGCGTCGATCTCGGACATCGCGGCGCGCGCCTCCGGGTTCAGTGACGCACGGGGAACGTGCCCCGCCGGCCGAAGTGCCGGCCGAGGTGCCGGCGCGAGACGAAGAAGAAGACGCAGTGCCGGATCTTCCCCAAAGGAACGTAGCACAGCAGCAGCATCGCCGTCGCCAGCAGCGCCGGTTCCACCGCCGGGGACCGCAGCCGCGCGTCGGCCAGCACGACGAAACCGGTGGTCAGCAGGTTCGCGACGGCGTCGTCGGGCACGTTGAGGCCGCGCAGGTGCGCGGAGGCGTAACGGCGGACGAGCAATCCCAGACCGCCGAGCACGCCGGCGAACAGCAGCACGCCGAGCACGCGCGCCGGGTTCCCGGCGGGATCGGGCGTTGCTCCGATGAGCAGCAGCAGGAGGCAGCCGAAGGCGGCGAAGACGCCGAGGTGGTACGCCACGCCCAGGGCGTAGGCCCAGGGGTGGGTGCGGGTGCTCTCCTTCGCCGTCGGCGACATGCCGGGGCCGAAGGCGTAGAGCACGCCGCGCGCGGCGCTGCCCGCCGCCGGCGCGTGGAGGGGGCGGC
>DYDD01000249.1 GCA_020718045.1 Fibrobacter sp.
CGGGTTCATCGGCAGCCACCTGGCCGAGGCCCTGCTGGACCGGGGCTGCGAGGTCGTCGGCATCGACGCGCTGACCGACTACTACGACCCGGCGCTCAAGCGCGAGAACCTGGCACCGCTGCTGGACCGGCCCGGCTTCGCCTTCCACCACGCCGACCTGAACGACGTCGACGCGGTCGCGCTGCTGGCCGGTAGCCGCGCCGTGTTCCACCTCGCCGCCCAGGCCGGCGTGCGCGCCAGCTGGGGGCACCTGTTCGGCGACTACCTGGCGCGCAACCTGGCCGCCACCCAGCGCCTGCTGGAAGCCTGCCGCGACCCGCGGGTGGCGCCGGGGCTCGTCCGGTTCGTCTACTCCAGCTCCAGCTCGGTGTACGGCGACCGCCTCGACCTGCCGGTGACCGAACGCGCGCTGCCGCAGCCCTTCTCGCCGTACGGCGTGACCAAGCTGGCGGCCGAGCACCTTTGCGTGCTCTACAGCGCCAACCACGGCGTGCCCACCACGTCCCTGCGCTACTTCACGGTCTACGGCCCGCGCCAGCGGCCCGACATGGCCTTCCGCAAGTTCCTCGAGGCGGCCTTCGACGGGAAGCCCTGGATCGTCTTCGGCGACGGTTCGCAGACGCGGGACTTCACCTACGTGTCCGACGCGGTGGATGCGAACCTCCGCGCGGTCGGCGCGCCCGGTCCGTGGGCGGTGTACAACGTCGGCGGCGGCGCGCGCGTCCCGCTGGCCGCGGCCCTGGCGACCATGCGCGACCTGCTGCGCGAGGCGGCGCCGGACGTGCGCGTCGGGATCGAGCACGTGCCGGTCGAGAAGGGCGACGTGCGCGACACCTGGGCCGACCCCGGCCTCATCCGCGACGAGATCGGCTACGTCGCGCAGGTCCCGTTCGGCGAGGGGCTGCGCCGCGAGGTGCTCTGGGTCGCCGCGCGCAGGAGGGGACATGCCTGACGTCCGGCCCGACCTCTCGGTGGTGGTGCCAGCGCTGAACGAGGCGGAATCGCTGCCCGAGCTGACGGCGCGCATCGCGGCCGCGGCGAACGCGGCGGGCCTGTCGCACGAGGTGTGGATCGTCGACGACGGCAGCACCGACGACACGCCCGCCGTGCTCGAGCGTCTCCACGCCGCCGACGCCCGCGTCCGCGGCCTGGAGTTCACGCGCAACCACGGCAAGGCCGCCGCCCTGGCCGCCGGTTTCGCGGCCGCGTCGGGGCGCTTCGTGATCACCATGGATGCCGACCTGCAGGACGACCCCGACGAGATCCCGCACCTCGTGGCGAAGCTGGAGGAGGGCTACGACCTGGTCTCGGGCTGGAAGCAGGACCGCAAGGACGGCTTCGTCAAGAACACCACGTCGCGGTTCTTCAACGCGGTCACCAGCCGCGCCGTGGGTCTGCGGCTGCACGACTACAACTGCGGGCTGAAGGCCTACCGCCGCGAGGTCGTCGAGGCGGTGCGCCTCTACGGCGAGATGCACCGCTACATCCCGGCGCAGGCGTACCGCGAGGGGTTCCGGGTGACCGAGATCCCCGTGCGCCACCACCGCCGCCGCCACGGCGTCACCAAGTACGGTCCGGCCCGCTTCCTCAACGGTTTCCTGGACCTGCTGACCCTGATGTTCCTCAGCTCGCGCTCCGCGTCGCCCCTGCACCTGTTCGGGCGCATCGGCGCGGCCAGCTTCATGGTCGGCGGCGCGATCCTGGCCTGGTTCGTCGTGCAGTGGGCGCTGGGCCACGGCTTGCGGGTGCGGCCGCTGATGCTGCTCGGCGCCGGCCTGGTCATCGTCGCCGTCCAGTTCGTCAGTCTCGGCCTGATCGCCGAACTGGTGGTGGCGGGCAACCATCCCGAGACGGGGTACCGTGTCCGTCGCCGCCACTGACGCCCCCGGGTCGGGAGGGGCGCCGCCGCCGACCTTGGCGGTGGTCGTCGTCAACTGGAACGGGCGCGACCACCTGCCCGAGTGCATCGGCTCCCTGCTCGCCGACGGCTACGACCCCCTGCGCATCGTCGTCGTCGACAACGCGTCGGACGACGACTCGGTCCGGTTCTGCCGCGACGCCTTCCCTTCGGTCGAACTCGTCATCGCGGACCGCAACCGCTACTGGGCGGGCGGCAACAACCTCGGGCTGCGGCACCTGAGCGCGACCGGGGGCGCGGATTTCACGCTGCTGCTGAACAACGACACCGTCGTGCCGCAGGGGAGCCTCGCCCGCCTGGTAGAGGCGACCGCCCGCGAGCCGGATGCCTGGGCGGCGACCCCGCGCATCTGCTTCGCGGACGAGCCGTGGCGCATCTGGTACGACGGCGGGCGGGTCGGGCGCTATTCGGGCTGGGTGGGGCACCAGGGCATCCGGCAGGCCGCCGGGCGCCGGGCGCTCGACGAACGGTTCGTGGAATACGGGACGGGGTGCGCGCTGTTGCTGTCGCGCCGGGCCCTGGCGGCGGTGCCGGAACTGGACGAGGCCTACACCTTCTACGGCGAGGACACCGACTACTGCCTGCGCCTGCGGGCGGCCGGCGGGCGCATCCTGCACGTGCCGCGCTCGCTGATCCTGCACAAGGTGAGCGCGTCGGTCGGCGCGTGGTCGCCGCGCAAGGCCTACCTGCGCAGTCGCAGCCACGTCCGCCTGCTGGGGCGCCACTGGCGGGGAGCGGCGCGCGCGGCGCTCTGGCCGTGCCAGGCGGCGTACTTCGCCGGGCACGCGGCCTGGCACCTTTGGCAGGGGAGGCCCGCCGTCGCGCGCGCCGTCCTGACGGGCGCCCTGGACGAACTGGCGGGGCGGCCCGCGGAACCCCCTGTCGCTCCTCGGGTTTGACCGTCTCTCGAGGGTGGACGTCCGCGGCCGCCGGATGATATCCTCGGCCGGCTGGAAGCCGCGGCCACGCCGCATCCGAAAGGGAACCACGTGCGCGTCAACCACGACCGTCCCGGCGCCGGGACCGGCCCGCGTCGTCGCCTGCTGCATGCCGGCGGGATCGCCCTGGCCCTGCTGGCCTTGCTGGGGCTCATCTACCCCGAAGCGCTGCTGCAGGGTCGGGTGTTCGGCAGCAGCGACGCCGAGAACGCCGCGCTGTTCACGATCGTCGGGGACGCCTCGCTCGCCCGCGGCATCTACCCGCAGTGGAACCCCTACCTGTTCGCCGGGATGCCGACCTTCGGTTCGGTGTCCTACACCCGCTTCGTCTATCCGCCCGGTGAGCTGCTGACGTTCCTGCAGGACCGCCTCGGTTTTCCGCCGCTGACCTGGATGCTGGCGCACCTGCTGTTCGGCGGCGCCGGGATGGTCTGGCTGCTGGGCCGCTGGCGGCTGCCGCTGCCGACGCGGCTGTTGGGGGCGGTCGTGTGGCTGCTGCAGCCCAACGTCGTGGCCTGGGGCGTGCACGGTCACGGCAGCAAGCTGGTGACGGCCATGTACCTGCCCTGGGTCGTGGGCGTCTGCCTGGACCTGCTGGAGGGGAAGGGCCGCCGACGGGCCGCGCTGCTGGCGCTGGTCGTCGGGTTGCAGGTCCTGCGCGGCCACCCCCAGATCCTCTACTACACGCTGCTGTGCGTGGGCGTCCTGCTGCTGGGCAGATGGATCGCCGTGCTGGCGGCCCGCCGTCGCCGCGCCGCCGACGCGAGCGCCTGGCCCTGGCGGCCGACCGCCGTGATCGGCGCCGCCCTGACGACGGCGTTCCTGATCGGCGCCGTCCAGCTGCTGCCGGTGCGCGACTACGCCGGTTGGTCGGTGCGGGGATCCGCCGAGGGGGGGGGCGCCAGCTACGAGTACGCCACCGGCTGGAGCCTGCACCCGCGGGAGTTCCCGACCCTGGTCCAACCGGCGGCCGCCGGTTTCGGGCTGGGCACCTACCAGGGCTTCATGCCGTTCACGGATTATCCCAACTACTTCGGCTGGCTGCTGCTGACGCTGGCGGTGCTGGGCGCCTGGGCGGCGCCGCGCTGGCCGCAACGCGCGCTGGCGGCGATCGCCCTGCTGTCGCTGCTGGTCGCCTGCGGGCGCTTCTTCCCGGTGCTGTACGGCCCGCTCTACCACTTGCTGCCGTACTTCAACAAGTTCCGCATCCCGGTGATGATCCTGGCGATGACGGGATTCGCGCTGGCGGTCCTGGCGGCGCACGGCTTGGCCGCCCTGCACGGCGCCGCCGCC
>DYDD01000250.1 GCA_020718045.1 Fibrobacter sp.
GACGGCGCGGCGGACCAGTGCCGTCTCGTCGCGACGGACCACCCGTCCGGTCCGCTCGCGCCGCGGGCGCTGCTGCGGGAAGGGGAGGCGCTGGTCGCGGCCCGCCGCGAACCCGACGGCCGCGCCGCCTGGGAGCGGCTGCTGCTGCAGTACCCCGATGCCCTGGAGGCCGAGGACGCCCGACTCAAGCTCAGGAGCTCGCCGTGAAACAGCCGACACCCGCCCGCCACGCGCCAACGACGGCCCTGCGCACCGCCCTGCTCGCCCTGCTGCTCTGCACCGCGGCCGCGACCGCCCGCGCCCAGTGGCTGCTGGTGCCCATGGACCTGGAACAGGGCAACCACCTGAAGGCCTACGGCCTGGCGTTCTCGGTCCTGCAGGACGGCGCGCGCGTGACCTGGCTGCTCAACTACCGCGGCGGCAGCTTCCTGATGCGCGACGTGGGCGGCGTCCGTCTGGCCGCGCGCCTGCGCGGCGTGGACTGCCTGGAGATCGACGACGCCGGGGCGGCCGCGATCCGCGAGCAGATGCAGCAGGGGAACCGGGAAGAAGTGCTGCTGGAGAAACCGCCGCGCATCGCGGTCTACGTGCCGCCGAACTTCCAGCCCTGGGACGACGCCGTGACCCTGGCCATGGACTACGCCGAGATCCCCTACGACACCGTGTTCGACGCGGAGGTCCTCGCGGGACGGCTCGCGGTGTACGACTGGCTCCACCTGCACCACGAGGACTTCACCGGCCAGTTCGGCAAGTTCTTCGCCGCTTACCGGCTCGAGCCGTGGTACCTGGAGCAGCAGGCGCTGAACGAGGAACTGGCCGTGAAGCTCGGCTTCGGCGCGGTCTGGCGGCTCAAGCAGGCGGTGGCGCTGCGCATCCGGGACTACGTCGAGGGCGGCGGCTTCCTGTTCGCGATGTGCTCGGCGACCGACACCGTCGACCTCGCGCTGGCCTACCTGGGCGCCGACATCGTGCCGCCGGAGATCGACGGCACGCCGCTGGACCCCGACCGCGAGAGCCGCCGCGACGACGGCCGCACCTTCGCCTTCACCGGCTTCACGCTGGTCACCAACCCGCTGGTCTACGAGTTCTCCGACCTCGACACGAGCGACTACGCCGGCCTGCGCGGCCCCGAGGCCGACTACTTCACGCTGTTCTCCTTCGCGGCGAAGCAGGATCCGGTGCCGACGATGCTCACCCAGTGCCACGTCAACGTCGTCAACGGCTTCATGGGCCAGACCACGGGGTTCCACCGCCGCTTCCTGAAGCGGTCGGTCCTGGTGTTGGCGGAGGTCGAGGGGACCGACGAGGTGCGCTACCTGCACGGCAAGCTGGGGCTGGGGACCTTCACGTTCCTGGGCGGGCACGACCCCGAGGACTACCAGCACGCCGTGGGCGACCCGCCGACGGACCTGGACCTGTACCGGACCTCGCCCGGCTACCGCCTGATCCTGAACAACGTGCTGTTCCCGGCTGCGCGCCAGAAGCCGCAGAAGACCTGATGGTCCTTGCCCATGCGGGGTTGCGACTTGGATCCACACATCTTGTGGTGACAGGGGGCGCTTGTCGGGCACTTCCTGTGCCCGACTCGCTTGGCCTTCCGGCCTTTCCGCCATCCTGGCTCCAAGGCCTACAGGACACCCCTGTCACCACAAGATGTGTGGATCCAAGTCGCAACAGCAGCGTGGATATGGGCAGGGATACCGTCGTGGTTATAACCTAGGGTTCAGGCCCGTCGCGCGGCGGCACGGCGCCGCAGCAGCGCGACGATCCCCGCGACGGCGGCGAGCGAGGCCGCGGCCCCGGTCCAGTCCAGCAGCGTGGGCGGCGGTTCCTCCGCGACCAGGCCGCCCTGAGCCACCAGCAGGGCCAGCGCCACCGCGTTGTGGACCGCGTGGACGATCACCGCGGACCAGAGCGAGCCGGTCAGCTCGTAGACCGCCGCCAGCAGCAGGCCGAGCGCAAGCAGCCCGAACAGGTACCACGGCTCGCCGTGGACCAGGCCGAAGACGAGCGCCGAGACGACGGCCGCCGGCCACGGCCCCCACGCGCGCCGGCCGAGGCGGTAGACGAGACCGCGGAAGACCATCTCCTCGGCCAGGGGCGCGGCCACCACCACCGCCACGGCCGCCAGGGCGATGCCGGCGGCGCTGTCGGGCAGGTGGCGGTTGTACATCGCGATCCACTCGGGACCCGGCGGGTGCAGGCGGGAGGACAGGCCGGCCAGCAGCGAGGTGGGCAGCAGCGAGCCCAGGGCCGCGGCCGCGCACAGGACGTGCTCGACCGCCGGCAGGCGGGACAGGTCGAAGGCGGCCTGCGGCGGGGCGCCGCGCGACTGGGTGGCGGCCGCGGCGAACAGGATCGTCAGCGCGGCGCCGGCGCCGGCGGCGGCGAAGAGGTTGTCGGTCAGCTGGAAGACGAGGACCTGCGCGGCGAGGTTGGACGCCATCAGGGAGAACGCCAGCACGACCAGCCGTCGCGTGGACCAGCCGCGCCAGCCGCCGTCGTCGGGAAGCGGCCGCTCCGGCGGGCGGGAGCCGGATTCGGACGTGGGGTCGTCGGGATGCAAGGCGATCCTTCCGTCCAGGGGAGCTTGCCGTCAGGCCCGCCTTGGCGCGGGTTCCCCGAACGGTTAATATGCAGCCGACGGCTGCGGAACGAAAGGGGCGACATGCCGGAACTGCGCGAGGGACGGACGATCCGGGCGGTGGTCTTCGACCTGGACAACACGCTCACCGATTTCATGAAGGCCAAGCGGGGCGCCATCCGGGCGGCGGCCGACGCCATGATCGACGCCGGCCTGGTGATGGACCCCCAACTGGTCTACGACCGCATCTTCGCCATCTACGACGAGGTCGGCATCGAGCACCAGCGCGTCTTCAACCGCTTCCTGACCGAGGCGACGGGGCGCGTGGACGACCACGTGCTGGCGCCGGCGGTGGTGGCCTATCGCCGCGCTCGCGAGGCCTCGCTGGTGCCGTACCCGCACGTCCAGCGCGTGGTCTACCGCCTGGTCAAGGACGGCTACAAGCTGGCCGTTGTCAGCGACGCGCCGCGCTTCGAGGCCTGGCTGCGCCTCTGCTACCTCGGCCTGCAGCACGTGTTCGACGTCGTGCTGACCCACGACGACACCGGCGCGCGCAAGCCCGACCCCGTACCCTTCCGCATGGCGCTCGAGCGGCTCGGCGTCGCGCCCGGCCAGGCGGTCATGGTCGGGGACTGGCCGGAGCGCGACATCGTCGGCGGCCTGGTCGCCGGCCTGCACACGGTCTACGCCCGCTACGGGGACACCTACGGTTCGCCGGACCGCCCGCGGACCACGGATTCGGGCGCCCACTTCGTGATCGACGACCTGCTGCAGCTACTCGACGTGCTCGAGCGGCTCGAGCGGCCGGCCGGGGAGGTCTGAGATGCGCGTGGCCACGAGCGCGGGCATGGCGGCCATCGACCGCGAGACGATCGCGGGCGGCGTGCCCGGCCGCGAGCTCATGGAGCGCGCCGGTCGCGAGATGACCTGGCAGCTGCTGCGGGAGTTCCCCGCGCTGTCGCCGCCGGCGCAGGTCGGCGTGGTCTGCGGCAAGGGGAACAACGGCGGCGACGGGCTGGTCGTGGCGCGTCTGCTGGAGAACCTGGGCTTCGAGGTGCGGGTGCTGCTGCTGGCCGCGCCGGCCGACCTGTCGGACGACGCGCGCGCGAACCACGGCCGCCTGCCGCCCGGCGTGACCGTCGACGTCGTCGCGCCCGAACTGTGGGCCGACCGGGCCGACGACCTGTGCGCCGAGTCGGACCTGGTGGTCGACGCGGTCTTCGGCACGGGCGTCGCTCTGCCGCTGAAACCCGACCACGCCGCGTTGTTCGCGGCGCTGAACGACGGCGGGGCGCCGATCGCGAGCCTGGACCTGCCCTCGGGCGTGGGCGGGGACGACGGCGCCGTCGACCCGGTCGCGGTGCGCGCCGACGCCACCATCACCGTGGGGCTGCCCAAGCTGGGCCTGCTGCTGCCGCCGGGGCGCGACCACGCCGGCGCGCTGTCGGTCGTGGACATCGGGTTCGATGACGAGGCCTGCGTCCGCCACACCGGGCCGCGCCACTGGCTGCTGCCCCAGGACTACGCCGAGCTGCTGCCGCCGCGCCCGACCGACGT
>DYDD01000251.1:0-2619 GCA_020718045.1 Fibrobacter sp.
GAGCAGAAGCGGTCCAGCCAGCCGCGGCCGTAGACGAGGTCGTGGGTGCCCGGCCAGGCGCCGAACTTCTCGCCGTCGTCGATCATGACCAGGACGCCCTCGGGGTCGCGCTCGTGCAGGGCGCGGCAGGCGGCCACGGTCTCGGCCGGGTCGCGGAAGGGGATCAGGTAGCGCAGCTGCTCGCTGATGGGCAGCAGGGCCACCTCGTCGCCGAGGTCGTCGGTCAGCAGCGGGCCGTGGGTCAGCCGCTCCGCCGGCACGCCGGCCTGGACGAAGTGGTAGTCGTCGAGCAGGGCGAACTCCACGCCGGCGCGGGCCAGCGAGCCGGCCAGGTGGGGTTCCCAGACGCGCTCGGCCATCCAGACGCCGCGGCAGTCGGCGCCCAGGTGCTGACGTACCCAGTCGCACATCATCCGCAGCTGGCCGACGCGGTCGCGCTCCGGGATGGCGGCGAGGATCGGCTCGTAGAAGCCGCCGCCGAGCATCTCCACGCGGCCGGCGCGCACCAGGAACGCGGCGCGCTCGATCCACTCCGGGTGGTGCCGCTGCAGCCACTCCAGCAGCGGGCCGGTCACGTGCAGGCTGAAGCGGAACCGCTCGTGGCGCTCGACCCGCTCCAGGAACGGCAGGTAGCTGCTGCGGTAGATGTCCTCGATCACGTGGTCGAAGTTGCCGACGGGCTGGTGGTTGTGGATGCCGATGACGAGCTTCACGCCTGACCTCCTGCGAGCAGCACGGGGATCTCGAGTCCGGGGTCCACCTCGGCGCCGGCCAGCTCCAGGGCCTGGCGCAGATGGCGGCGGAACGTGGTGTCGAATTCGCGCGCGTAGTCGGTGGGGTTGTCGTCGCCGTACCACCAGAACCAGTCGCTGCTCTCGGCGTTGGCCATGGCCGTCATCGCGGACGCCAGCGGGCCCGCGCAGCCGGGGCCGATCACGGCCGGGTCGGGCGCCTCCACCTCGAGGCCGCCGGCCAGGCGGATCCGTCGCAGCGCGCCGGCGGCGGCCAGCCGCTCCTGGAAGCGGTCGCGCACGCGCGACAGGTACTCCCAGCCGCGGTTCTTCTCGGCGTGGCCGACCCAGGTCGTGAAGTCGGCCCGGATCCAGGAGCCGGCGCAGACGCTCCCGAGCTCGGCGACCCGACCGCCCGCGGCCAGGTGCTCGTCGAAGGTCGTCCAGCGCAGGTCGGGCGCCTCGGCGACGGCGCGGTACATGGCCTGCAGGAAGTCCCGTCCGTTGTTCTCGTAGAACTCCCAGGGGTTCTCCCCGTCCAGGATGATCGGCACGACGCAGCCCGCGCCGTGGTCGGCCGCCGTCGTCGCCGTCTCGGTGCGGATCGCCCGCAGGTGGACCAGCAGGTCGGCGACGGCGTCCGCCGCCCGCCACGACTGGTAGCGGAAGCCCAGCGCGTCGCTCAGGCCGGTGTCGCGGAAGAACAGCGCCGGTGCGTCGTCGCCGCCCCAGCGCCAGGCCTGGAAATGGCGCCGCGCATCGGCGGCCTGGCCGCCGCGCGCGAGGGAGCGCGCGAGCACGCCCTGGTCGGTCGCTGCCCAGCGGACCCCCTCGGTCTGCAGCACGCGCAGCGCGGTCTCGCTGATCGAACCTTCGGCGGGCCACATGCCGCGCGGCCGCACACCGAGCACGCGCTCGGTCTCGTCCAGGGCCGTCTTGACGTGGTACCAGGCGTCGCCGGGGTAGCGGAAGCGGGCCGCCGGCAGGGGCAGCTGCGGCAGGGCCTCGTGCGCGGCCTCGGTGTCGCAGAGCAGCGGCAGGATGGGGTGGTTCAGCGGCGTGCAGGAGATCTCGACGCTGCCCCGGGCGGCCGCCTCGCGGTAGGCCGGCAGCACGCGCTGCAGGAACGCGTGCTGGCACGCGAGGAGCGCCGCCTTGTCCTCGGCGGTGTAGTCGCTCCCGCGGGCGGACAGGCGCGCGACCAGCGGCTCCTCGCGCAGCGTGCGCCCGCACCAGGCGAGGTGGAAGAGCACCTGCAGGTCCAGCAGGTCCCGGTCCGTGAAGCGCTCGGCGCGGCCCGCCGGCACCTCGACCCCCTCCCCCCGCAGCTCCCACAGGGCGCGCAGGCGGGGGAATTCGGCGAAGCGGCGGGCGTGGTGGAAGGCGAAGAAGTCCCGCACGATCCGCGCGCGGTCGGCCACGTCCAGGTCGGCGGGCGCGGCCCGGGCCAGCAGGAGGTGGTCGTCCGGCACGCCCGCGGCCGCCGCCTCGAGCTGCCGCAGCAGCGAGGGCACGACGTTGAACACGGCCCGGGCGCCCGGCTGCTCCTGGACGTAACGCACCATGTCATAATAACTTAACAGGGCGTGCAGGCGCACCCAGGGCATGCGCGGTCGGCCCAGGGCGGCGTCGGTGTAGTCGGGCTGGTGCATGTGCCACAGGACGGCGACGGACAGGGGCTGGGCGGACATCTCGCTCCCTCGAAAAAAACGTGGTCGTGGTGGAACCTCGGGCCTCGGCCCTGCGTAGAATACATCATCGGATCGGACAAGCAACTCAGGACCGACACCGAAGCACAGAACCGACAGCGCATTCCCCAGCAGCGAGAGTCGATCCCCAGAAGGCGAGAGCAGAGCGAGTCAAGCGTGCAGCGGCGGGAGCGGGGCGA
>DYDD01000251.1:2628-4147 GCA_020718045.1 Fibrobacter sp.
GCCGTTTTATCCCCCTGACGGGAATCGCCCCTGGAGCGGCGCCGGGAAATGGACTAGGATCGGCCCCGTCCCCACCCTGGAGGAGAGACGGCATGGCGCGCGTGGAACTGCATGGAGTCGGCAAGACCTACCCCGGCGGCGTGATGGCCGCCGAGGACGTGAACCTGGACGTCGCCGACGGCGAGTTCGTCGTGCTGGTCGGCCCGTCGGGCTGCGGCAAGTCCACGACCCTGCGCATGGTCGCCGGCCTGGAATCGATCACCACCGGCACGGTCAGCATCGGCGGGCGCATCGTCAACGACGTGGAGCCCAAGGACCGCAACATCGCCATGGTGTTCCAGAGCTACGCCCTCTACCCCCACATGACGGTGCGCGAGAACCTGGCCTTCGGCCTGAAGCTGCGCGGCGCGTCCCGCGAGGAGACCGCCTCGAAGGTCGCCGCAGCTGCCGGCGTGCTGGGCATCGACGACCTGCTCGACCGCAAGCCGCGGGCCCTGTCCGGCGGCCAGCGCCAGCGCGTGGCGCTGGGGCGGGCCCTGGTACGCGACCCGGACGTCTTCCTCTTCGACGAACCGCTGAGCAACCTCGACGCCAAGATGCGCGTGCAGATGCGCACCGAGATCTCCCGCCTGCACCACAGCCTGCGCGCCACCATGCTCTACGTCACGCACGATCAGGTCGAGGCCATGACCATGGGCCAGCGCATCGTGGTCATGCACAAAGGCCGCGTGCAGCAGGTGGACACGCCCCTGAACCTTTACGAGCGCCCCGCCAACCGCTTCGTCGCGGGCTTCATCGGCTCGCCGGCGATGAACTTCCTGGACGGGCGGCTGGTGCGCGACGGGGGGCTGCATCTGGCACTCAAGGACGGTGCGGCGCTGCCGTTGCCCGCCGGTTGGGAGCCGCCGGCCGCGGCGCTCGGCCGCGATGTCGTGCTGGGCGTGCGGCCGGAGCACCTGGATCTCGTCGCCGGCGGGGGCTTCGCGGCCCCGGTGCAGGTCATCGAGCCGCTGGGCAACGAGACGCTGCTGTACACCGAGATCGGCGGGGCGGCGGTGACCGTGCGCGGGCCGGGGCGGGTGGACGCCGTGGTGGGCGGGGCTGTCAATCTGTTACCGCGGGCGGGGCATCTGCATCTGTTCGAGGCGGGGAGCGGGGTGGCGCTGGGTGGTTGATGTCGCGGTGCGGCCAGGGTGTCTGTGGCCACTCCCCGTCTACTGCTTGTACAGAGCCTTGATTTCTCCCCACGACCGCTCTTCGGTGCCCATCGGGACATTCGAAAACGGCTCATACAGGACATAGGCGTTCGTGTTGGGGTCATCGTAGCCGTCCTTGATGCGCGCCGCTAATTCCAACGAATCAGACGTCCCCCAGTAATTGTTGCGGAAATCGATCTCCACCGCGGGCGGGCTGGTGAATCCTCCGACAGTGACGAAATCGGCATCGGAAAAGATGTGGTTCTGCGAAAAGCTGGCATACGCAGGCCGTCGGGAACGCGGTTGTACAGACGCGGGTGCTC
>DYDD01000252.1 GCA_020718045.1 Fibrobacter sp.
TTCCGCGGCGGCCTGCTTGGCCGCGGCGGCTTCGGCGGCGGCGGCGGCCTCGTCAGCGGCCTTCTTGGCGGCGACGGCTTCGGCCTTCGCCTTGCGCTCCTGTTCGGCCTTGGCCTGGGCCTTGGCGCCGAGGCGGCCGTCGAGGTCGCTCTTCCAGGCCGACACGCGGGTCTCGACCTCGTCGAGGGACAGGCCCTGGCGTAGCAGCTCCCACCGCAGCAGGACGCCCTCGCGGCGCATCAGGGAGCGGGCGGTCTCGCTGACCGTGGCGCCCTTGCGCAGCCAGGCGATGATCTCCTGCTCGTGCAGGTTCACTTCCAGCGGCTCGGCGAAGGGGTTGTAGTAGCCCAGGTTCGCCAGGTAGGCGCCGTCGCGCCGGTTGCGGCTGTCGGTGACGATCAGCCGGTAGAAGGGCCTCTGCTTGCGACCCATGCGGGTCAGACGGATCGTGGTCGACACTGAGTACCTCCGGGTTCGTGTCGGTGTGTTGCCCCGCACCCGCCGTTCAGGCGCGAAGCGATCCAATATAGGTCCCCGGACGGCCGGATCCAAGCCGCCCGGACCGCGGGACGGGGCCTAGCCGCGCCCGCCCAGCACCTTGCGTCCGAACTCCTCCAGACCGCCGGCGGCGTTGATGCTGCGCATCATCCGCCGCATGTCGCGGTACTGCTTCAGCAGCCGGTTGACCTGGGACACGTTCGTGCCGCTGCCGCGGGCGATCCGTTTGCGGCGCGAGCCGTTGATGATCTCCGGGCTGCGGCGCTCGGTCGGGGTCATCGAGTTCAGGATGGCCTCGACCCGCCCCAGCTGCCCCTCGTCGACGTTGGACTTGTCGATCAGCCCGCCGTCGACCCCGGGCAGCAGCTTCATGATCCCCTTCAGGGGACCCATCCGCCGCACCTGGCGGATCTGCTTCTGGAAATCCTCGAGCGTGAACTGGTTCTGCAGGAAGCGCTCGGCCAGCGCCTCGGCCTCCTGCTGGTCCATGTTCTCCTCGGCCCGCTCGATCAGCGACATGACGTCGCCCATGCCGAGGATCCGGCCCGCCATGCGGTCCGGATGGAAGGTCTCCAGGTCGGCCAGCTTCTCGCCGGTGGAGACGAGCTTGATCGGGCGGCCGGTGACCGCCTTGACCGACAGCGCGGCGCCGCCGCGGGCGTCGCCGTCCATCTTGGTCAGCACGGCGCCGTCGAAGCCCACCCGCGAGGCGAACTCGCGGGCCACGGTCACCGCCTCCTGGCCGGTCATGGCGTCCACGACCAGGAGCTTCTCGTCCATCGGCACGGCCTTGTCGATCGCGGCCAGCTCGTCCATGAGCGTGGCGTCGATGTGCAGGCGGCCGGCGGTGTCGACGATCAGCACGTCGCACTTGTTGTCGCGCGCCCGGCGCAGGCCGAGCTTGACGATCTGCGCCGCGTTGCGGCGCTCGCGGTCGGCGTGGACCGGCACCCCCGCCTGCGCGGCCAGCGTCTCAAGCTGGTCGATCGCCGCGGGCCGGTAGATGTCCGCCGCCACCAGCAGGGGCGAGCGCCCCTCCTTCACCAGGCGCTGGGCGAGCTTCGCGCAGAACGTGGTCTTGCCGCTGCCCTGCAGGCCCATGACCATGACCGTGGCCACCGGCGCGCCCGACAGGTTCAGCGCAGCCGTCTCGCCGCCGAGCAGGTCCACGATCTCGTCGCGGACGATCTTGACGACCTGCTGGTCGGCCGACAGGCTGTCCCATACCTGCTGCCCCGCCGCCTTCTCGGCCACGCGGGCGACGAAGTCCTTGGCGACCTGGTAGTTGACGTCCGCCTCGAGCAGGGCCAGGCGCACCTCGCGCAGCGCGTCCCTGACGTTTTCCTCGGTGAGGCGGTCCTGTCCCGACAGCTTGCGCAGCGCGCCGCCCAGCCGGCTGGTCAACTCCTGGAACACCCTCGGGATCCTCTCTCGGGAACATGGCGGCGCGCACAACGACAACGGGCGGACGCTCCAGGCGCCCAGCCCCCCTTGCCGCGACCGCCCAGTATCGTCGAAAGCGACCGCGAAATCAAGGGTATTGTGGGTTTTCGGGCGGTTCGGCGCCGGTCAGCGCAGGGAGGAAATCGCCTCGGCGGGGTCGGCGGCGCCGAACAGGTAGGAACCGGCGACCAGGATGTCGGCGCCGGCGTCCCGGCAGGACGGGGCCGTCCCGGCGTTGACGCCCCCATCGATGGAAATGGCGAATTCGAGCCCGGAGGCGGCCCGCCGCGCGGCCAGGGCCCGCAGCTTGTCCAGGGCCGCCGGTTGGAAGCTCTGCCCCCCCGCCCCCGGCTGGACGGACATCACCAGCACGAGGTCGACCCGTTCGAGCCAGGGCAGCACCGCTTCGAGCGGGGTGCCGGGGTTCAGGCTGAGGCCGCGGCGCTTCCCGAGCGCCCCGATCGCGTCGAGGACCGCGCCGGGCTCGGGGACGGCCTCGACGTGGATCGTGATCGCGTCGGCGCCGGCGCGGGCGAAGGCCGCGAGGTGGCGTTCCGGTTCCGAGATCATCAGGTGCGCGTCCAGCGGCAGGGCCGTGCGCCGCCGGACGGCGGCCACGACCGGAGGACCGAAGGTGAGGTTGGGGACGAAGCGTCCGTCCATGACGTCGAGGTGGATCAGGTCCGCACCCGCGGACTCCATCCTCGCGACCTCCCGCCCCAGGTCGGCGAAGTCGGCCGACAGCAGGGACGGGGCCACCGCCGTGCCGTGTTCAGCGCGTCGCGACCACCAGTTCAACGATCTCTCCCCTGAGGATGCGCGTCCCCGGTTCCGGTTTCTGGCGCAGGATGATCTGCGGCGGCGTGCCCGCGTCGCGGGCGTGGCGCAGCGGCGCGAGGATGCAGCCGGACCCGTCGATGGCGCTGCGGGCCGCCGACAGCGTCCGGCCCCTGAGGTCGGGCATCAGGAAGGCCGGCGCTTCCGCCTGGTCGACCATCACCACGTCCACAGTCACGCCTTTGCGGCTCCCGGTGCCCGCTGCGGGGTACTGCAGCGCCACGGTCGACGGCGCACCCTCGAGCCCGCGCGCGCGCAGGGTGCGGCCGGCCCGGAATCCACTGCGCTGGAGGGTGGCCGCGGCCTGCTGCGCGTTGAGGCCATCGAGGACGGGCACCGCGCCGGTGGGCGGGCCGCTGCTGAGCACCAGGCCCACCGCCCTCCCCTTGCGCACCGGCTGTCCGGGGGCGGGGTGCTGGTCGACGACGTTGCCGACCGGCTGCCGGGCGTGCGCCTCGCTGCGCACGACCTCGACCTCGAGGCCGGTATCGGCGGCGGTCCGGCGCGCCTGCGCCAGGGTCCGCTCGCGCAGGTCGGGCACGCGCACCTCGGCGTGGCGATGGATCAGCTGCGGAACGATGAGGTAGTTGCTCAGGGCCAGGCCGACGGCGGCGGCGACGCCGAGGCCGGCGAGCAGCAGCAGGAATTGCCAGAACTTCACGATGCATCCCCCCGCCGCGACAGTCGGGCCGCGAAGAAGCCGTCCGCGCCCTCGCGCTGCGGCAGCCAGGTCCGCGCCCACTCCCCGTCCTCGCGCCACGGGCAGGGCGCCAGCGACGGTTCCGCCGCCAGGACCGCCTCCATCACGCCCTCGTTCTCCTCGGGTTCCAGGGAGCACGTGGCGTAAAGCAGGCGGCCGCCCGGTTTCAGCAGCGGGCACGCCCGCCGCGCCAGTTCCGTCAGCCGCGTCGCCGAGTCGGCGATCGCCTCCGGGCCGAGGCGCCACTTCCCCTCGGGGTGCCGCCGCAGCACGCCGGTCCCGGTGCAGGGCCCGTCCAGCAGTACGGTCGCGAAGGAACCGGGTCGGAAGGGCGCCGCCCTGCCGTCAGCAGATACCACGAGGTCCGGTCCCGCGTCGATCCTTTTCGCCGTCGCCTGCAGCTTGCGCAGGCGCGCGGCGCTGAGGTCCGCGGCCACCAGCAGCGTCGGCGACCCGTCGTCCCCCGCCGCCAGGGCCGCGCGCAGCCGGGCCGTCTTGCCGCCCGGCGCCGCGCACAGGTCCAGGGCGGGGCCCGCCACGCCGTCCAGCAGGAGGTCGCACGCCGCCTGGACCGCCTCGTCCTGGACGATCAGTTCCGGACGGGTCCGCAGCAGGGCCGCCAGGTCGGCGCGCTCCTCGCTCGCGAGCAGC
>DYDD01000253.1:0-3568 GCA_020718045.1 Fibrobacter sp.
GCCAGTCCCGCGGCGCGCCGGGACCGGGCGGGGGCTGGGCCGCCAGCCAGGCGCCCAAGCCGCCCTGCGCGGCGGCGAGCAGCAGTTCCAGCAGGTCGACGCGCAGCAGCGGCAGCACGGCCTGCGTCTCGGGGTCGCCGAAGCGGCAGTTGAACTCCAGGACGCGGGGGCCGGCGGGGGTCAGCATCAACCCGACGTACAGCACGCCGCGGTAATCCACGCCGCGCCGGCGCAGCTCGGCCAGCACCGGTGCGACGACGCCCTCCCCGACCGCCCGGCCGAGGTCGGGGGTCAGCAGCCCGGCGCAGGCGACGACGCCCATGCCGCCGGTGTTGGGACCGGTGTCGCCGTCGCCGAGGCGCTTGTGGTCGCGCGACGGGCAGAGCAGGCCGTAGTCGCGGCCGTCGGTGACCGCGAGGATCGACAGCTCGGGACCGGTCAGGCACTCCTCGAGCAGCACGCGCCGGCCGGCGGCGCCGAAGGCGTCCTCGGTGAAGCAGCGCTCCAGGTGCGCCCGCGCCGCGTCCCGGTCGGCGCACACCGCCACGCCCTTGCCCTGGGCCGCCCCGCAGGCCTTGACCACCAGGGGGAACACGGACGATCCGAGACGGCCAAGCGCCTCGTCGAGACCGGTGCACGTCACGTAGCTCGCGGTCGGCACGCCGGCCGCCGCCATGACCTGCTTGGCGTGCTCCTTGTCCCCCTCGAGACGCGCGCCCGCCGCCCCGGGTCCGAACACCGCGAGGCCGGCGTCGCGCAGGACGTCGGCCAGACCGTCGATCAGAGGGTCCTCGGGACCGACGACCACCAGGTCGATCGCCGCCCCGCGGCACCAGGACGCCAGCGCGGCATGGTCGGCGGGATCGACGGGAGCCGGGGAGGCGAGCTGCAGCAGGCCGGGATTGCCGGGAGCGGCCCAGAGGCGGGGGCGGGACGGGGACGCGGCGAGCCGGCGCGCGAGCGCGTGCTCGCGACCACCCGCGCCCACGATCAGCACCTGCGGCGTCATCGACCGTCCTCCTCCCGTCGCGTCCCGGACCATAGCGCACGCCCGCGGCCCCCCGCAACGGAAAGGACGGTCCGCCGCCTCAGGGCACGATGCGCGTGCCGGCCTCGCCCCGGACCGCGGCGAGCAGGTGCTCGGGGTCGGTGATGACGACCTCGCGTCCGCCCGCGGCCAGGAACGACAGGGCGGCCTCGATCTTCGGGCCCATGCTGCCGGCGGGGAACTCGCCCGCCGCCAGCAGCTCGCGCGCCCGCGCGGCCGTCAGCGTCGCGAGCGCCTCCTGGTCGGGGCGCCCCCACCCGCGGCAGACCTGCTCGACCTGGGTGATGATCACGAACGTGTCGGCCTTGATCAGCTCGGCCAGCAGCTCCGAGGCGAGGTCCTTGTCGATGACCGCGTCGATGCCCTCGATGCGGTCCTCCTCGCAGGTGACGACCGGCACGCCGCCGCCGCCGACCGCGACCACCATCACGCCGGCGTCGAGCATGCGGCGGATCACCTCGAACTCGACCACCTTGCGCGGCAGGGGGCTGGGCACGACGCGCCGCCAGCCGCGGCCGGCGTCCTCCTTCACCGTCCAGCCGAACTCCTCGGCGACCCGGCGGGCCTGCACCTCGTCGTAGTAGGGGCCGATGGGCTTGGTGGGCTTGGCGAACGCGGGGTCGTCGCGGTCCACGAGCACCTGGGTGACCACCGTGGCCACCGGCGTGTCGATGCCGCGCAGGAACATCGCGTTCTGGAGGTTCTGCTGGATCATGTAGCCCAGCCCGCCCTGCGAGTCCGCGCCGCACACGAACAGGGGCATCGGCACGATGCCGTGCACCTGGTAGCCCGCGTCGTTGCGCAGGAAGATGTTCCCGACCACCGGCCCGTTGCCGTGGGTGATCACGATCTGGTGCCCCGCGGCCGAGAGCTCGGCCACCTGGGCCATCGTGCCCTTGGTGATCCGGTACTGATCGAGGTAGGTCCCCTTGGTCCCCACCGGGATGATGGCGTTGCCGCCGAGCGCGATGACCATCCTGCGGCGATCCATATTGCACCTCTGCCGTCGTAGCCCGGAAACAGGGGCACCGCACCCGGGATGGGCGCGGTGCCGCGGGGGAACGCGCCCGGTCAGCCCAGCAGGTCCGCGCTCATGGCGCGGACGCGCTCGAGGGCCTTGCGGATCTGCGGCTGGCTGTTGGCGTAGCTGAAGCGCAGGTAGCCCTCGCCGAACTTGCCGAACGCCGTGCCGCTGAGCGCCGCCACGCCGTACTTGTCCAGCAGCAGCGACTCGAGCTCGGAGCTCTTGCGCCCGAGCTGCGAGACGTTGGGGAACACGTAGAAGGCGCCGCGCGGCAGGCGGCAGGTGATCCCGGGGATCTCGTTCAGCCCCGCGACGAGCAGGTCGCGCCGCGCGCGGAACTCCGCGACCATGGCCGCTGCCGCGTCCTGCGGTCCGGTCAGCGCCTCGGCGCCGGCGATCTGCGTGAACGACGCGGTGCAGCTGTTGCAGTTGGTCTGCAGCTTGGCAACGGCGTCGGCCAGCTCCTTCGGCATGACGCCGTAGCCCAGGCGCCAGCCGGTCATGGCGTAGGTCTTGGAGTGGCCGTCCAGGATGATCGTGCGCTCGAGCATGCCCGGGCGCGTGGCGATGGACTCGTGCGTCCCCTCGTAGATGATCTTGCTGTAGATCTCGTCGCTCAGCACCCAGAAGTCGTGCTTCACGGCCAGCCGGGCGATGGCGTCGAGGTCCGCGCCCGTCAGCACGCCGCCGGTGGGGTTCTGGGGCGAGTTGAGGATCAGCAGCTTCGTGCGGTCGCTGACCAGGCGTTCGAGGTCGGCGATGTCGAAGGAGAAGTCCTTCGCCTCGGACAGCTGCAGGGGCACCGACTTGGCGCCCAGGAAGTTGATGACCGACTCGTAGATGGGGAACCCCGGGTTGGGGTAGATGACCTCGTCGCCCTCGTCGACCAGGGCGGTCATCACGAAGTACATGATGGGCTTGCCGCCGGGCGTAACCACGACGTTCTCGGGGCCGACGTCCAGGCCGCGGTCGCGGGCGATGTACTCGGCGAAGACCTTGCGCACCTCGGGCTTGCCGGCGGCAGGGCCGTAGTGGGTCTCGCCGCCCTGCAGCGCCGCGACGCCCTTGGCGACGATGTTGGCCGGGGTGTCGAAGTCGGGCTCGCCGATCTCGAGGTGGAC
The DNA here is from genome assembly GCA_020718045.1 of Fibrobacter sp. Classification (GTDB taxonomy): domain Bacteria; phylum Krumholzibacteriota; class Krumholzibacteriia; order LZORAL124-64-63; family LZORAL124-64-63; genus PNOJ01. The sequence goes on from DYDD01000253.1 coordinate 3,194, forward strand.
GATGTCGCGGCCCTGCGCCTCGAGCGCCCTGGCGCGGGCGAGGACGACGAAGGCCGTCTCGGTACCGAGTCTCTGCATCCGCTTGGCCAGCATGGTTTCCCCCTTGCCTCGAGAACCGCCGCGCTGCGGCGCGGCGTGCACACCCGCAAGGGGAAATGTTAATCCGTTGACGCGGGGAAGTCAAAACCGCCGCCGTCACCAGCCTCGCCAGGCCAGGGCGGCGGTCGCCCGCAACTCGTACGTCGCGGCCTCGCTCGTCGTCCGGGGGCGCCGACAGGCGGCGCAGGCCGCCGCGGCGGCGGCTCCGCGCCGCCAGTGGACGCCCAGGGTGCGTTCGTCCCGCCAACGCCCCCAGTGCCGGGGCAGCACGAGACC
>DYDD01000253.1:3585-4038 GCA_020718045.1 Fibrobacter sp.
CGCTCAGCAGGTCGGCCTCCCCGCCCCAGGCCCAGACCTGGACGAAGCGCCAGCCCCAACCCGCCGGCGGCGACACGCCGACCGACAACGACAGCGCGGTGCGGTCGTCGGCGGTGGTCTGCTCAACGCCGCGTTCGTGGACCCGCACGGTCCGCCAGCCGAGCCGTCCCCGCCAGGCGCCGGCGCCGGTTTCGACCCAGGCGGCGGCGCGCCAGGTGTCCTGCGCCGATTGCCGGACCGGCGGCAGCCAGGGCATGCGTCCCGCCCAACCCCGTTGTGATTCCGAGCGGCCGCTCAGGCTCGCGCCCCAGCGGCGGCGAGCATCGCCGCCGTCGACCTCCAGGAACCAGCGACGCACGGCGGTCAGTCGGGGCGATCCCTCGGACCACCCGTCGTGTTCGGACGCGCCCATGGCGGCGGCTGCCGCCACGGCCCCGCCGCGCCGTTGCAGCC
>DYDD01000254.1 GCA_020718045.1 Fibrobacter sp.
GGCGGTCGCCGCGAGCCCGTAGCGCGCGCGCCACCGCGCGACCAGCCAGCGCGGGTGGCTCCACCAGGTCGACAGCCAGCCGTCGGGGTCGCGGGCGGGATCGGGGAACAGCGCGTGCAGGGCCTCCTCGCGCCGCGGCGCCCCGTCGATCGTCCGCCGCACCGACTGCAGCAGCCCGTTGACGAAAGGGGCGGGCCAGGGACCCGCGACCTCGCGCGCCAGGGCCACGCTCTGGTGGATCGCCGCGTGGTCCGGCACGCGGTCCATGCCCAGCAGCTGGTGCAGGCCCAGGCGCAGCACGTCGGCGATCTGCGGCGGCGTCGCGGCGTCGTGGCGCGAGAACCGCCGCACGAGGTGGTCGTAGCGGCCGCGCCAGCGCAGCGCGCCCTTGACCAGCTCCGCCAGGAAGCGGCGGTCGCGCTCGTCCGGCAGGCGGGCCAGGGCGTCGTCGAGGGCCGCGTCGAGGTTCTCGTCGCGCTCGGCGCGCTGCAGCACGTCCCAGGCGAGGCGGCGCACGGGGTCGAGGCTCATGAGCGCAGGCGGGTGCCGGCGGGGATCGGGCAGCCGCGCAGGAATTCGGCGGCGGTCATCGGTTTCTTGCCTGGGTTCTGCAGGACCGTCACCAGCAGGACGCCCTCGCCGCAGGCCACGCACAGGCCCTCGTCCACCACCGCGAGCACGGTGCCCGGCTCGGCGCCGGAGGTGTGGAAGGACCAGGGGCGGGCCTCGGTGATCTTGATCTGGTGGTCGGCGAGGAAGGTCGTGGCGCCGGGCCACGGCTGCAGGCCCCGCACCTGGTTGTGGACCTTCACCGCGGAGCGCTCCCAGCGCAGGGGCGACAGCGAGCGGTTGAGCTTCGGGGCGTAGACGGCGCCCGTCTCGTTCTGCGGCGCCAGCGGCGCGCCGCCCGACTCGAGGCCGCGCAGGGTGCGGACCATCAGGTCGGCGCCTAGGCCGGCCAGGCGGACCAGCAGGTCGCCGGCGGTCTCCTCGGGGTCGATGGCCACCGCGTGCTGGGCCAGGACCGGCCCGGTGTCCACGCCCGCGTCCATGCGCATGATGCTCACGCCGCTCCAGGCGTCGCCGTGCAGGATCGCGTAGTGGACGGGCGCGACGCCGCGCCAGCGCGGCAGCAGCGAGGCGTGCAGGTTGATGCAGCCGAGCCGGGGCAGGTCGAGCAGGGACTGACGCAGGATGTGGCCGAACGCGGTCACCACCACGGCGTCGGGCGCCGCGTCCGCCACCAGCTGCGTGACGCGGGCGGCGTCGCCCGGGCCCCACTCGACCACGGGCAGCCCGTGACCGCGGGCGGCGTCCTTGACCGCGGTCGCCTCGAGCTGGCGACCGCGCCCGGCGCGGCGGTCGGGCTGGGTGACGACCAGGGGGATCTCGGCGCGGCTCTCGACCAGGGCGTCGAGCGTCGGCACCGCGAAGTCCGGCGAGCCCATGAACACGATCCTCACGCGCGACCTCCCGTGGGGCGCAGTCGCCGCAGGCCCAGCCGCAGTTCCACGCCGAAACGCCGCCAGGGACCAAGGTGGTCCACCATCAGGATCCCGTCCAGGTGATCCATTTCGTGCAACGCGATGCGCGCGGCCAGGCCGTCGTCGCGCAGCAGGCGGGTCGCGCCGTCGGGATCGCGGTAGCGCACCACCGCGGCGCGCGGCCGCGCGATCCGCCGATAGATGCCGGGGAAGGACAGACACCCCTCCTCGAACACGGTCGACGGGCCGCCCGTCTCCTCCAGCACGGGGTCGAGCATCACCAGCGGCGGCCGCTTCCCCGCGAGGTCCGGCTGCACCACCACGACGCGCCGCTCGTCCCCGAGCTGGGGGGCGGCGAGCCCGACGCCCCGGTGGCGCCGCATGATCAGGAGCATGTCCGCGACGAGTTCGTCGAGCCCCGGCTCGCCGGGCTCCGGGCTGCGGCAGACCAGGCGCAGGCGCCGGTCGCCGTACAGCACCAGGCGACGCGGCGCGGCGGCGGTCACGATCAGGCCGGCAGGACCGTGGCGACCGCGCTGCGGGCGATCTCCACCTTGACGCCGTCGCCGATGGTGCAGACCAGGCGGTCGTCCTTGACGCTCTGCACGGTCGCGAACAGGCCGCCGGTGGTGACGATCTGGTCGCCCTTCTTGAGGCTCTCGAGCATCAGGCGGTGCTTCTTCTGCCGCTGGGCGTTCGGGCGCCAGATCAGCAGGTAGAACACCAGCACCATCATGCCGATGAAGACGAAGTTCATGAGGATGGCGCCTTGCCCGGGCGCGGCCTGCCCCTGCTGGGGCGCGGGGCTCATGGCGAGGAAGTTGACCAGCGACATGTCGTCTCCTTGTCGTCGTGCGGTGTTCGGCGCCGCTCCAAGATGGCACAGCGGGGGGCCGCGGGCAAACCCGGAGTCGCGGACTGGGCATTGCGGATCCGTTCAGGGGCGGTCGGCGTCGCCGGCCAGGCGCCGGCGCTCGCCCTCCTCCCAGCGCGCGAGGAAGGCCGCGGCGAAGGCCGTCAGGCGGCCCGCCGCGATGGCTTCGCGCAGCCCGCGCATCAGCGACTGGTAGAACCAGACGTTGTGGACGGTGGCCAGCGTCAGGCCGAGGATCTCCCCGCAGGACAGCAGGTGCCGCACGTAGGCGCGGCTGTGTCGAGCGCAGACCGGGCAGCCGCAGTCGGGATCGAGCGGCCGCTCGTCGCGGGCGTAGGCGCCGTTCTTGACCACCAGCCGGCCGTCGTGCGTCAGCACGGTGCCGGTGCGGCCCATGCGCGTCGGCAGCACGCAGTCGAACATGTCCACGCCCGCGAGCACGCCGTGGACGATGTCGTCGGGGAAGCCCACCCCCATCAGGTAGCGCGGCCGGCCCGGCGGCAGCAGCGCCGCCGTCGTCGCGGTGATCTCCCGCATCAAGGGCACGGGCTCGCCGACCGAGACGCCGCCGATGGCCGTGCCGGGCAGGTCGAGGGCGGCGACCAGTTCGGCCGAGCGCCGCCGCTGCACCGGGTCGAAGCCGCCCTGCACGATGCCGAACAGCACGCGCTCGTAGCCGTCCTTGTGGCTGCGCCCGCCGGGGCCGAAGGCGTCGCGGCAGCGGCGCAGCCAGCGGTCGGTGCGGTCCACGGCCGCCGCGACGGCGGCCGCGTCGGTGCCGTGGGGCAGGCAGTGGTCGAAAGCCATGACGATGTCCGCACCCAGCGCCAGCTGGATCTCCATCGACAGTTCGGGCGTGAAGCGGTGGCTGCTGCCGTCCAGGTGCGAGCGGAAGGCCACGCCGTCCTCGTCGACCTTGTTCAGCGCGGACAGCGAGAAGACCTGGAAGCCGGCGCTGTCGGTGAGCATCGCCCCGTCCCAGCCCTCGAAGCGGTGCAGCCCGCCGAGCGACTCGATGACCCGGTGGCCGGGGCGCAGGTAAAGGTGGTAGGTGTTGCCGAGGATCAGGCGGGACCCCGACGCGGCCACCTGCTCGAAGGTCATGGCCTTGATCGAGCCGTGCGTCCCGACGGGCATGAACACCGGTGTCTCGACCTCGCCGTGGGGCGTGCGCAGCCGGCCGCGCCGCGCCGCGCCGTCGCGGGCGGTCACCTCGAAGCCGAAGGGCCGCTCGAGCGCCGGCGGGGAATTCCGGTTCATCGTCCGCCCCCGTTCATCGCCCGTCCTGCGGCGTCGCGGCCGCGACCGGCAGGACGAGCATCGCGTCGCCGTAGCTGTAGAAGCGCCAGTCGCCGTCCACCGCGCGCGCGTAGGCGGGCCGCCAGCGGTCGGTCCCGCCGAGGAAGGCCGCCAGCAGCATCAGCAGCGACGAGCCCGGCAGGTGGAAGTTGGTGATCAGGCCGTCGGCCGCCGCGACGGCGTCCGGCGGGGCCGCGAAGAGGCGCGTCAGGCCGGACACGCGCCAGCCCTCGCCGTCGCGGACGGCCTCGCCCTCGAACTCCGCCGGCACGCTGCCGGTCGCGGGCTCCGCCCGGCGATGGTCCGGACCGTCGCGGTCCAGCGTCAGCCGGCGGACCGTCTCGAGCACCCGCAGCGTCGTGGTGCCGACCGCGACGAGGCGGCCGCCCTCGCGGCGGC
>DYDD01000255.1:0-1065 GCA_020718045.1 Fibrobacter sp.
GTGGGTGCCGCACTTTTGGACCGGCGCCCGCCGCACTTTTGCTCCGGCGTTTACATTACCAGCAGACGTATCGAGAGTTTATTCTCATATTGAATCTGAGATCAAGGACTGCTACAAACTAACGTAACCAAAAATCGACAGGAGCCCGCCATGCCAAGCATTCCCCAGCCTCTTGCCGGCGACCACGCCCCCTACTACGGCAAGTACATCGAACCCTTCCTGGAGTCCGACATCCTGGTCGCCCTGGCCGCCCAGATCGGCGAGGCGCAGGACCTGCTGCAGCCACTCGACGAGACCGCCGCCCTCCACCGCTACGCCCCCAACAAATGGAGCGTGAAAGAACTCCTAGGCCACCTCATCGACACCGAACGCCTCTTCCTCTACCGCGCCACCAGCATCGCCCGCTCCGACCCCGCCGAACTCCCCGGCATGGACGAGGACGCCTGGGTCGCCGCCGCCGACTTCGATCGCATCCCCCTCGCCGACCTCCTCGACGAGTTCATCAACCTGCGCCGCTCGACGGTCCGCTTCTTCGCCGCCTTGTCCCCCGAAGCCCTGACCCGCGCCGGCACGGCCAACGGGAACCGCATCGTGGTGCGTGCCATCCCCTACATCACCGCCGGCCACGCCGCCCACCACCTCGAGGTGCTCCGCACGAGGTACCTGACGCCCTAGAACCCAGCCATCACCGCAACCCCCACCCGATCCACCGCGTCGCGGAACACCGCGCCGTCCAGGTCGAGCCGCGCGTAATCCGCCGCCAGCTCCCACCTCCCGCACGGCTCCCGCCACCGCACCCCCAGCCCCCACGCATCCCCCGCGTACGGGCTCTGCGCGTGCTCCGCCGCCAGACCGTGTCGGATCGCCACCAGCCCGCCCACCAGCAACTCCGCCCCGCCGCGCCACTCGGCCGCGTCGAACCAGTCGCCGTCGCGGCGGTACAGGACCCAGTCGCCGGCCACGTTCAGGTCCAGCAGGTCGCCGCCGTCGTCGCGCCGCGCCAGGCACACGCCGACCGCGGCGCCGTAGCTCAACCGCCGCACGGGGTCGATGCCCAGCGAGCCG
>DYDD01000255.1:1163-2359 GCA_020718045.1 Fibrobacter sp.
CCCGCGCGCCAGCGCCAGTCGCCGGCGGCGGCAAGGTGTTCGGGCCCGCGGCCGGCGACCACGCCCAGGTCCGCGCTCCACGTCGCGGCGTCCTGCCCCGCGACCTCCAGCGCATGGCGGCGGCCGTCGGCGCCGACGCGCAGCACCGTGCCACTGCCCTCGCCGAACAGCGTCGGCCCCAGGTCGCAGGCGGCGTGGACCAGCAGCTGGTCCTGGCGTGAGCTCACGCTCGCGGTGTCCCCGATGAGCGTCACCAACGGCAGCGTCCCGCTCCAGCGCCCGGCGATGACCCCCGCCTGCAGGCGGCCCCGTGCGACGGTCGCGCCGGTGACCCACTGCTGCTGCCCGTCGAAGAACTGGCCGAAGCCCTGGTAGCCGGCCGTCGCGCCGTCGCCACTCGCCCGGCACGCCGGGTTCCACCACGCCGCCAGCGGCCCCTCGGCCGCCGCGGTGCCGGTGCCGCCCATGCCGTCGCCGCGCGCGTCGTGCGGCCGGGCGAACACGTCGTAGGTGCCGGAGTAAGGGACGCGCTCGAATTCCTCGGCAGCCGCGGCCGGGAAGGCCGCCGCCAGCGCCAGCAGCAGGAGCGTCGGAGTCTTGATCGCGATCGGGATTGCGGTCATCGTCATCTCCCGTCAGGGGTGCTCGCCTATGTCCTGGACAAAATCGCTCTTCAAAGTGGAAGATCCAGCCGGAATCGGTTCCACCCGTCAACCCGGAGGTGAGCGATGCCCCCCGTCTCGGTGAACTACCTGGCCGTGCTGGCCTGCGCGGTCCTGTCGATGGTGATCGGCGGCGCCTGGTTCTCGCCCGGCCTGTTCGGCAAGACCTGGATGGCCGGCATCGGCAAGACCAAGGAGCAGCTCGCGGCCGACTACAAGCCCGTGACCATGGTCTGGGCCTTCCTGTCGGGCGCCGTCATGGCGCTGACCCTGGCCGTGGTCGTCGGCTGGGCCGGCGCGGACTCCTGGCTCGACGGCGCGCGCGTCGGCCTCTACGCCGGCCTCGGCCTGGTGGGCATGGCCACCGGCGCCAACCTGCTGTTCGAGGGCCGCTCGCTGAAGCTCTACCTCGTGCTGGCCCTGCACGACGTGGTCACCCTGGCGCTGATGGGCGCGATCTTGGGCGCCTGGCGCTGACGACTTGTTCATCCGGCGAGGTCGGCGCGGAGCTTTCCGATGCGCCCGCCGACCACG
>DYDD01000255.1:2379-4117 GCA_020718045.1 Fibrobacter sp.
CGCCGTCCCTGAACCGCTCGCGCCAGAATCGACCTTGCTGAGGGAACGCGCCGGCGGAACCGCCGCCGCCTCGACCCGCGCGCACAGCTCCGCGGCGACCGTGCGCAGGTACTTCGGGTTCACGTCGATCGCGGCCGCGAAGCGGTCCCAGTGCCGGCCGCCGAGGTTCGCCGATCGGTATTCCCCGCCGATCTTCTGGGCCTGCCTGCGCGCCAGGCCGCCGTACACCTCGGTGCAGACCAGATCGTAGAACGGGGCCAGGCGTGGCCCTCGGTTGTCGTCGCGGCCGCCGTGCAGCAGCGACACGTTCTTCGCGTGAGCGTCCGCGTTGCCGATCACGTAGTTGAACAGGACCCACTTCAGGAGCTCCCGCTTGTCGGGCAGCGGGGAGCGGCTGCCGCGGGCGAGGACCCCGAACATCGACTCCAGCGAGGGACCGCCCTCGTTCTCGTACTTCATGTCCGGCGGCAGGCCGAGAGCCTGGCAGAAGTCCTCCTGGTGGAGCCGCTGGACGGTCCCGTCCGCGCCGGTCCGCCGGTCGTACCGCTCGACGATCAGGATCGGCGTCGCGGTCGCCGCCATCTTCGCGGCGGGCACGTCGAGCCCGACGCTGCGGGCCAGCGTCAGGCAGTACAGCTCGTTCTGCACGAGGTCGGGGAAGCCGCCGCTCGCGATCTTCAGCAGGTGGGTGCTGGCCTGACTCCCGCTCGGCAGCGAGAGCCGTCCGTCGGCGAGATGGACGGGCAGCTTGTCCTGCGCGCCCGCCAGCGACAGCCGCAGCTCCTCGTCCCCCATGACCAGCGCGAGCAGCGCGGGCCGAGGGGACGCGGCGATTTTCTCCTCGAGCTCGTCCCATGGCAGCGGGATCAGCTTCCCGGCCTCGGCGCCGGCCGCGTGCTCGGGCAGGATCCGCAGGGCCCCGGCGCAGTCGCCGCCGATCCCCCTGAGCAGCGCGAACTCGTTGCGCTCCGACACGCCGAGCCTGCGGGCGACGTGCCCGCGGATCTCGCCCTCGGGCAGCAGGTTCGCGAACCAGGCCTTCGCGACGTCGCCGTCGAAAGCTTCCGCCTGCAGGGGCAGCGACAGCGAGATCGGGCGCGGCCGTGCGGATGACAGGTACGTCTCCGCGTACCGGAAGGACACGACCTGCTTCCCCGTCTCGACCAGCCGGCCGACGAGCGCTCCGTCCCAGGTGACTTCGAGCGTGTTAGTGACTTCGAGCACGTTCATGAGAACCTCACCGTTCGCCCCGATCGCCGGCGTGCAGTTCGATGCCCAGCGCGCCCAGGACCCGCAGCAGCTTGTCCAGGCGGACCGTCGGCTTCCCGTTCTCCAACTCCGAGAGGAACCTCACACCCACGTTCGTCAGACCGGCCGTCTCGACGAGCGTCAGGCCGTCGCGCTTCCTGCGTTCCCGGATGATCTTCCCGAGATCCGCCGCCGATTGGATGCTGCCGGTTGTCGTCGATGGATCCATGTTCGCCCCTCAGTGAATTGTCCCGATCGGGCTAATAATCAGCATCCTGCAACAATTGTCAATGAAATTATCCCGAACGGGAAAATACAGAGGACGCTCCCCTTAGGATGTGCAGACTCGAGTCGCATCACGCCAAGAGCATGACCAGGGACAATTTCGTGGCCAGAACCACGTAGTTGAACGTCGTCGCCACGATTCGAACAATCTCATTCAACATTGACGCACCCACCCCACCCCCCTACCCTCTCGAAAACCTCCACC
>DYDD01000003.1:0-4444 GCA_020718045.1 Fibrobacter sp.
GTCTACGAAGAGGCCGCATGACGGGCGGCTGAAGAACTTGGCACTGTCCAGTACTCATGGCGCTGAACGCCACATCGCAATGCAGGGCAGACGGCGGCTCTTTGCGGAGGCAGCGGTAGCTTTGAATGCGACCTTTAACCCCCCGCTTCACCCCCGTGTGCCTGGATCCTGGTCGTGGCCACCGAGCTGTGCGGCTCGACCTTCCTGCCGGACGACACCTACAAGGCCAACCTCGCGGCCACGGCCCTGTTCGCCGGTGGGGCCGCTTGCGCCGTGGTCTGCGGCGACGAGGCCGACGGGCCCGGGCTGGAGATCCGCGGCACCGGCAGCCGCTTCTTCCCCGACTCGCTGGACGACATGGGCTGGACCGTGCTGCAGGAGGGACCGCAGGTCGTGTTCGCCCAGCGGATCCCCGAGATCGTGCTGGAGACCGCGACCGAGGACGTGGGCGCCTTCCTGTCCCGCTTCGACCTGGCGCGAGGCGTGTTGCGCGACTTCGGCAACATGTCCTCAGCGACGGTCCTCTTCGTGCTGGAGCGGTTCCTGCAGACGCACGGCACCGGCAACGGCGGCCACGGGCTGATTTTCTCGATGGGGCCGGGATTCTGCTCGGAGTCGTTGCTGGTGGAGTTGTAGACGGCTTCCGACCGGAATGGCGGCTTCCTGGTTGGCGCGTTGATGTGATATCCTGGTGCGCAGCCAGGCAACCCGCCATCAGAACACGACCCCAGCAACAAGCCGCGGAGTGCGGCGGGACGAGCCCATGAGTTCAGGCACGCCGAACGACACCCATCCGACGATCGAGGCCTACCTGATCGCAGGCTACCGCAACATGTCACACGCCCAGAAGCTCGAGCGTGTCCGAGCGCTCACGAGGGCCGTGCAGGAACTCGCGCTGCTCGACGTCCGTCGCCGTTACCCGGGCGCCGATGAGCGGGAGCTGGCGCTCCGGGTCGCATCGCGATGGCTCGATCCGAACCTGATGACGCGCGCCTTCGGCTGGGATGTCGGCAAGGAGGGGTACTGATGCTCTCCGAACCCATCCTCGTCCTGGCCAGGCTCGCTCGCATCTTCGACGCACTCGGAGTTCGTTACCTCGTGGGAGGCTCGCTGGCCAGCTCGCTCTACGGGATTCCTCGCGCCACGCAGGACGTGGACCTGGTCGCGGACCTAGATCCTTCTCACGTGGACGGCCTTTCAGCCGCGCTCAGTGGCGGATTCTATGCCGACACCGCGACGATTCGGGATGCCGTCAACCGGCATGAGTCGTTCAACGTCGTCGACCTCGAGACGATGTTCAAGGCCGACATCTTCGTGGCTCGCGGGGATCCTTGGTCCCGCGAGGAGATGGCGAGAGCGCGTCCAGAACGTCTCGACGTGCCAGGGGGCGCGGTTTCGATCAACTTCGCAAGCCCGGAGGACACCCTGCTTCACAAGATGGTCTGGTACAAGCTCGGGAACCAGACTTCGGAACGACAATGGCGCGACATCGTCGGCGTGGTGAAGGTGCAGGGCGGGTCGCTGGAGGTCGCGTATCTCGAGCGCTGGGCGCCGACGCTCGGTGTGTCGGACCTGCTGCTTCGAGCGCTGAAGGACGCCTGATGGTTCGGCGCCTGGCGTCCGGCGTCGCCGCCGGACCGACTAGCCGCCACAGCAGGAGCCGGAGATGATCATCGGCACGATCCACGATACGGGTATCGAAGCCCTCGTCGCCCTGGTCGTCGCCAACGCCGTCGCCCAGCTCATCAAGTTCGTGCGGGATTGGCGCCGGTTCCGCCGCCCGAACTTCGACCTGCTGGTCGCCACCGGCGGCATGCCCTCGAGCCACAGCTCCACCGTGACGGCCCTGGGCGTCTCGGTCGGACTGGTCGCCGGCTGGGACTCGCCGGTCTTCGCCGTGGCCGCCTGCTTCGCCCTGGTCACGATGTTCGACGCCGCCGGCCTGCGCCGATCCGCGAGCCTGCAGGCCCAGGCCCTGAACGTGATCGTGCGCGAGCTGCTCGCGCCGGACCACCGCCTCAACCACCACAAGCTGAAGGAATTCCTGGGGCACACGCCGCGCGAGGTGTTGGCCGGGGCGGTGCTGGGCGCGGGGGTCAGCCTGGGGCTGCGGTGGCTGCTGGTGCGGCTCGGGGGCTAAGACGCCGGCGCTCCGCCGGGGAATCGGTCGCAACTTACCATGTCATAATATCTCGCCATCATGTTGTCCCGGAGGCGGTTGCGTCGGTCAGCGGGTGTCCACACCTATTAACGATATTGACTCCGCCTCTCATTATTGGTTGATGGGAGGGTCTCGACCACGTCTTGGCCCGCGTGACGCAAGCCCGTGTCGCTTTCGGGCAGCCCCTGAGCGATCTCCAAGGAGTCATCGATGCGCCAATCTAAAGCCCTGCTGACGATCCTCTGCCTCGCCCTGGCCGTGACCGCCGCGTCCCTGCCGACCGCCGCATCCGCCGCGGCCTACTCGATCACCTGGCTGGACATGTCGCCGAACACGTTCGGTTCGGTGGTGCCCAACGGCTCGGTGTTCTTCGTGCCGGGCGTCGGCAACGTCACGGTCACCTACTCGATCCCCGCCCACTGGACGCACGGGCGCTACCAGAATCCCGGCTACACGGTGGGCAGTGTCACCAGCGGGCCGGACACGTACTCGTGGTCCAACTACGAGCACTTCGGCACGATCTTCGATGCCGGCCTGCTGGGGCCGGAGTCGGGCACCATCACCTACACGTTCGCGGGCACGCTGCCGGCGGGCACGGTCTACGTCGGGACCATCGGCCTGGGAGCCACCACCAGCTTCGGTGGCGGCGCTTCGGTCACGACCGTCAACCAGAACGGCACGTTCCTGGGCGACTACATCGGCGACGTCACCGCCGGCGCCTCGCAGTTCACCGGCGGGGCGGGCACGTTCTCGGTGCAGAACTCGGTCACGGGCGCCGGCGGCGCCAACCCCTGGTGGAACACGCAGCTGGGCGTCGTGCGCATCGACGACACGGTGTCGAGCATTACCGTCCAGCAGAGCCTGATCCGTGGCGACGGCATCGGCGTCAACATCGGCTTCGAGCCCCACGGGATCGTCGCCGACGAGGCTGCGACCTGGGGCGAGGTCAAAGCCTTGTTCGAGTAGCACGGGTGCGTCGGCCCGGCCCGCGATGATGCGGGTCGGGCCGACATCCACGGCGACCGCTTGTGCTTCCTCCGCCGCTTGCGCTCTGGTATGGTTCCGGTCGACCTCTCGTTTTCGGAGGATCGCCGACCCGCCAAGGAGCCCCATGGAGCGCACGCCGAGGGAGTCCCATCCGCCGAGCCGACCGATCACCCCCCCCATCCTCCACGCGCTGTTCTTCCTCTCCGGCGCCGCCGCGCTCGTCTACCAGGTGACCTGGGCGCGTTCGCTGAGCCTGGTGTTCGGCGGCACCCACTTGGCAGTGGCGACCGCGCTGGCCGTGTTCATGGGCGGACTGGCCCTCGGCAGCGCTTCGCTGGGGCGCCGCGCCGACCGGACGGCGCGACCGCTGCGCCTGTACGGCTTGCTGGAGCTGGGCATCGGAGTCTGCGGCCTCGGTTTCATGCTGTTCGTCGACCATGCCACCGCATTCTACGCGCCGCTCGCCCGGGCCGCAGGCGGTCACCCCGCGCTGTTGACCGCCCTGCGGGTCGCGCTCGCCGCTGGCGCGATGATCGTGCCGGCTACGCTCATGGGCGGGACGCTGCCGGTGCTGTCGCGCCTGGTGGCCGGCGGCGACGACGAGGGGCGCGGGCGCATCGCGCTGCTCTACGCGCTCAATACGCTCGGCGCGGTGGCGGGCGTGCTGCTTTCCGGGTTCGTGTTGCTGAGCCGGTTCGGCGTCGAGGCGACGATGACGACGGCAGTCGGGCTGAATGCCCTGGTCGGCGCGGCGGCCCTGGCGATGGGGAGGCTGGAACGCGAGTCGATGCGCACGCCCGCGCCGGCCGCGGTCGCCCGGGACCGTCCCGCCGGACCCGCGGCCTGGCCCGAGCGTTTCGCGCTCGGCGGCATCGCCGTGGGCGGCTTCTGCGCGCTCGGCTACGAGGTGCTCTGGACCCGCACGCTGACCATGGTGGTCGGGACCTCGACCTACAGCTTCGCGATCATGCTGGCCGCCTTCCTGGGCGGCATCGCGCTGGGCAGTATCTTGTGCGGCGCGTGGCTGGCGCGTCGGCGGCAGCGGGAGGACGACCGCGGACCCGTCGCGGCGTTCGCCCTGGTCGAGATCGTGCTGGCGGCGGCCGCGCTGGCGGCCACGGCCCTGATGAGCCGGCTGCCGGAGCACGCGCTGCGCCTGCAGAATGTGTTCGCCAGCGACGGGCCGGCGCCGGGGGCTCGCAACGCGGCGACGGCGATCGTTGCGGTCGCCGTCATGCTGGTGCCGGCCGCGTTCTCGGGCGCCGCCTTCCCGCTGGCGGCCTCCGTCGTGGCGGC
>DYDD01000003.1:4456-21678 GCA_020718045.1 Fibrobacter sp.
CGTCGGACGCGCGGTCGGCGACGTCGCCACCTGCAACACCGCCGGCGCCATCCTGGGCGCCGCGGCGGCGGGTTTCGTCCTGGTCCAGGCGTTCGGCGTGGAGCGCTCCCTGCTGCTGCTGGTCGCGCTGCAGGCGGGCGTCGGTGCCGTGATCGCGGCGCGCGCCGCAGGTCGGACCGCGGCGGTCGCGACGGGCGTGGCCGTGTTCGCGCTGCTGGTCGTCCTCGGCGCCGGCGGCGCCCGCAACCTCCTCTGGAACCCGCGCTACTTCGCGATCTTCGTCAACAACCAGCGCGACCTGTTCGAGTCGCGCGAGCGCATCGAGCGCGGGCTCGAGATCGTGGATGTTGTCTACTACCACGAGGGGGTCAACGAGACGATCAGCGTCATCCGGCCCCTGGGCGGCGACCAGGCCTTCATCGTCAACGGCCGCTCCGAGGCCACCACCGTGCGGGCCGACATGCAGTGCCAGTACGCGCTCGGGCACGTGCCGATGCTCCTGCACCCGGCGCCGGAGCGCGTGTTCGTGCTGGGCTCGGGCAGCGGCATGACGCTGGGGGCGACGACCCTGCACCCCGAGGCGCGGTCGATCACCCTGGCGGAGATCGAGCGGGACGTGCTGCCGGCCACGCGCACGTTCGCGGACTGGAACCACCGGGCGCTCGACAACCCCAAGGTCCGCGTCGTCCACGACGACGGGCGCAATTTCCTGGCCGTGACCGACGAGCGCTTCGACGTCATCACCGCCGACCCGATCCATCCCTGGTCGGGCGGGGCCGCCTACCTGTACACCGACGAGTATTTCCGGCTGGCGGCGTCGCGGCTGGCGACGGGCGGCATCGCGGCGCAGTGGCTGCCCCTGTACGAGCTGACGCCGCAGGACGTCGGGACGGTCGTGCGCACGTTCGCCCGCAACTTCGAGCATGTGCTGGTCTGGCTGACCTGGTGGGACGCCGAGCTGATCGGCAGCAACCAGCCGTTCGCGATCGATCTCGAAACGCTGGCGAGGCGCGCCGCGGCGGGCGCCGTGGCCGACGACCTGGCGGCGGTGAACATGGGCGGCGCGACGGGCGTGCTCGACTACTGCCTGACCGGCACCCGCGGCGCGCTGGCCTTCGCCGACGCCGTGGGCGGGCGCGTCAACACCGACGACAACCTGCGGCTGGAATTTTCGGCGCCGCGCTCGATCGGCCGGCCGGAGCTGATGGCCGCGAACATGGCGGCGTTGATCGGGTACCGCGAGACGCCGCCGGAACTGGCGGCGGCCGGCGCCTGCGGTCGTCCCGAAGCGGCGCGCCTGGCCGACCGGGCGCACGTGCTCGCGCTGGGCGGCGCGCTGCCGGGACCGGAGTTCGCGTCGCTCTCGCGGGCGCTGGCGGAGCGCCATCCCGACTACGCTCCGGGCGGCTATCTGCAGCGCGAGGAAGCGGCCCAGCGCGCGGCGCAGCCGCGCCCCCTGGCCGCCGAACGCTTCTTCGTCTTGTCGGGAGGGAGGCAGCGGCTCTTCCAGCCGACCGCAGTCGCGGTGCGGCCCAGCGAACGCTGGTCGGTCGTCGCGGTCGTCGATCCCGACACGCGCGAGATGCTCGCCGAAGCGTACCTGTCGGCGGACCCCGACGCACTCGACCTCGCCGAGCGGGCCTGCGCGGCGGAACTGATGGCCGCCCTGCGCGCCGCGTGGGGTCCGAGCTTCGGCCCAGCCGCCGCGCCGCCGGACGAAGACCGGGCGGTCGCGCTGGCGCGGGACGTCCTGGGCAAGGCAGCCGCCGCCTGGGACCGACGGCCCGGGCCGACCGCGCACTGAATCAGCGGCCAACCGAGGCGTCGTCCATGACCGGATCGAACGTTGCGCATTCCGCCTTGATCGCGCTGGTCGCCATCGTGACCGCCGTCGCCGCCCCCGCCGCCGACCGCGTCACCGGCCGCGCCTTCACCACCCGCTCCGAGGTGATCGCGCCGCATGCCATGGCCTGCACAAGCCAGCCCCTGGCCACGCAGATCGCCCTGGACGTGCTGAAGGCCGGCGGCTCGGCCGTCGACGGCTGGTTCGAACTGCACGCGAAGTTCGGGCGGCTGCCGATGTCCGACCTGCTGGTGGAGATGGGCCACGTCATCCAGGCGGACGTGGGCTCGTTCGGGGGCTACCAGGCCATCATGTACGACGCCGCGCAGGGCGTGTACTACGGGGCCAGCGAGTCGCGGAAGGACGGGCAGGCGGCGGGGTACTAGCCGCGACGTCGGCGGCCGCCTCCCCGCAGGAAGGCGGCCGCACCCGGGGCCGTTCCATATCAACGATAGATCGTTTTGACTGCCCCCCAGGTCCTCGCCTCGTTCGCGACGGTGCCGGGGATGCCGCACTGCATGCGGATCGTCCCGGTCGTGCTGCCGGACATGCCGCCGGGGGGGCCGCCCGGCCTGCCGATGAAGTCGATCCGGTAGGTGATATCGAAGAAGCTGTCGACGGCCCAGCCGCCGCCGCCGCGATGTTCGCGTTGGGCTAGCCGAGGAGGGAGGGGGCAACAAGAACTCCGGTGGCGCACCGGCCGGGGAACAGTCCGGTGTGCTATCCTGGGACCATGAGGCGCCTGCTGTACCTCTTGATGTGTTCAGCCTTGAGCCCGGAGCCCGCCGTGTCCGAGCCGCCGCGCACCGCGCCCGATCCCCGCGCCGCCGACCGCCACGCGATGGTCGAGGAGGTCGCCCGCTACGATCGTCGCGCCAGCGCCGAGATGGGGCGTCCCGGCCTCTCGCCCGCCGTGCTCGGCGCCCTGGGCCGCACGCCCCGCCACCTCTTCGTGCCCGCCGACCTGCAGACCGTCGCCTACGCCAACAACCCGCTGCCCATCGGGCACGGCCAGACGATCAGCCAGCCTTACATCGTGGCCCTGATGACCGGACTGCTGGAGACGTCGCCCGGCGACACGGTGCTGGAGGTGGGCACGGGATCGGGCTACCAGGCCGCCGTGCTGGCGGAGATGGGCGTGATCGTGCACAGCATCGAGATCGTCCCGGCCCTGGCCCGACGCGCCCGCCGGGACCTGGCTGTCGCCGGCTACGCCGACCGCGTCACCGTCCACGAGGGCGACGGCTACGCCGGACTGCCTGACCTGGCGCCCTTCGACGGCGTGATCGTCACCGCGGCGCCCGACCACGTACCGGCCCCCCTGCTCGCGCAGCTCGCGCCGGGCAGTCGTCTGGTGATCCCCGTGGGCGCGTCGGGCGGCCACCAGGATCTGCTGGTCGTGACGAGGGACGAGGACGGCGCGGTGCGCCGGGAGCGGGTGACCGGGGTGAGGTTCGTGCCGCTGACGCGTGATGCAGGCAGATGATCGCTCCGGCGGGGCCGGCTGCAGGGTCTCATCTCACCAACACCATCCCCCGCGACAGATCGCTGCCGCCCGTCCGTAAGCGGCAGAGGTACTTGCCCGAAGTCGCCGGCCGGCCGTCTTCGTCGCAGCCGTCCCACGCGCTGCGGTGGGTGCCGGCCGGATAGACGCCCGCCGCCAGCGTCCGCACCAGCTTGCCGCCCAGGTCGTGCACGCGCAGTTCGACCGTGCACGCAGCGGGCAGCGTGAACGTGATCGACGTGGCGGGGTTGAAGGGATTCGGCGCGTTTTGCGCCAAGGTCGGCAAGCTCGGGGCCGGGGGCTCGGCGATCGCCGTCGCCAGCGCGCCCAGGCGGTCCAGGATCTCCAGGGCGATCGACTTCACGCGCGTGTATCCACCGCAGTTGGACAGCACGGCCACGCCCAGGGGCAGATCGCGCCGGAAGGCGATGAACGACGTGTAGCTCGGCGTAGCACCGCCCTTCGTGTACCAGCGGGCGCCGTCCACTGAGATGATGTCGAGCGCGTAGGCGATGCTGTCCGGTGCGACGGAGATCGCCAGCGGCGTGGTCGCCAGTCTGGCCGCCGCCGACATCCCGGCGCCCGGGATGCCGATCAGCACGTTCAGGAACGCGAGCAGGTCCGTTCCGGTCGTGGCCACCTCGCCGGCGCCGGCCAGGCACCCCATGCCGGCGAGGCTGCCGACCGTGCGTTGACCTCCCAGCAGCGCATAGCCCTGCGCCACCCTCGGCAGGTCCGTGGCGCCGATCGCGGCATGGCGGCCGAACGTGCTGTCCAGCCCGAGGTCATCCAGCACCATACGCCGCAGCAGGAAGTGGAAGTCGGCGTCGCCGCCGCGGTCGGCCAGGGCCAGGGCCAGCAGGCCGCTGCCCACGTTGGAGTAGCGGTACTGCGTGCCGGGCGCCACGGCCGGCACGAACGTGTCCAGGAAGTCGGCCAGGTTGGCTCGCGAGTAATCCTCTGCGGGACTGAGGGGGCTGATCCCCGGATCGACAAGGCCGTCGCCGTCGCGATCCGTCAGATTGGCGGGCATCTTCGGCAATGAGGCGTAGTGGGCCACCAGATGACCGAGCGTGACGCCCTGCAGGCACGGCATCGCGTTCAGGTCGGAACCCAGGGACCCGGTTACGGCATCCGGCAAGCTCACGGCGCCGTCGGCGACAAGTTGAGCCAGGATGAAGCCGGTGTAGACCTTGCTCACCGAGCCGATCTGGAAGATCGTGCTCCCATCGGGCACCGCATCGCCGCCCGCCACGGTGGCGCCGAAGCCGTAGCACGACGGCACGCCGTCGATCGTCACGCCCACCAGCAGCCCGATGGAGCGACTGGTGTCGTTTAGGGCGCTCGCCGAGGCCCAAGGGGCGGCGACTTCCACAACAATCTGCTCCGGCCCGGCTATCGCCGTGGCTGTCGTCGTTACCCCAGTGCAGATCGCGGCCAAGAACAGGCCGCCGACCGCCGATCTCCTATTGCCATGCTGCAGGCTGGACGTGCGCATCTCCCGGACCTCCGTCGTGGACTAGGTGGACGGGGATGCAGCGCAAGAATCGAACCAACGGCAACTCGTTGTAGGGTGCGAGGTCTTGGTGGAAACGCGCACGCGGGGGTACGGCGGGGTACTCCGCGGTACGGCCAGGACCGTACCGCGGCGAACGGGCGGCGGCTCTCCGGTCCTAGTACGCGGCCTTGAGCGCGCCCCAGCTGAGCGCCTCGTTCGCGACCGCGCCGCTGCCGTAGTAGCTCCACGCCAGCCCGGCGAAGTCGACGTCGAAGAACGATGCGGAGACCGGCGACGAGCCGTCGCCCGCCGCGAACACGTGGACCGACAGGGTGACGTCTCCGGTGGCCACGGTGCCGAGCGGGGAGGCGTCGAAGGGGTTGAGCAGCGGTTCGCCGAGACGCGTGGCCTGCACGGCGCAATCGTGGAGGTCCGGATCGTAGCCCGCGACCGCGGAGGTCGGCGGCAAGGCCGTGTAGATGTTGCCCTCGTCGTCGAAGGCCAGCGCCCGCACCAGCGGACCGCTGTTGAGGATCGCGCCGAGCGGACGCGTGATGATGAAGTCGTGCAGGATCCGTCCCTGGAACGCGACGCTGCCCGGGAACGGACCCGAGCCCAGGTTGACCTGGCCGTCGAAGTCGGGGTGGACGGTCGCCAGGGCGCCCGGCAGGCCCACGCCGCCGCCGGGTGTGATCGGGCAGTCCACGCACTGCTGGACGCCGGTGTTGGTGATCGTGATGTCGGCGCAGGTCAGGTCCGTCTCGAAGCAGACCCAGGTGCACGGCGCGCCGTTGGTGAACACGCACCCCCAGAGGTCGGCCAGGGCGGCTTGCGGCAACAGCAGGGCGAAGAGGACGGCGGCGACCGCGAGGTGTCGGCGGCTGGGGGCGGACTTCGTGAGCGTGGCGATCATGGAGAACCTCCGGACAAGGGCGGGTGGTGTGGCGGGCCTCGGTTTCGCGCGGCCAGCTCCCAGGCCCATCATGGAGGTGCGACAGGCTATATGGTATCAAAATTATCGCAATTTGGGTATGCTGTGTTAATTCACCCCCTTTAGGGTATAATTAAGGCATCTTCCTGGGGTAATAGCTGACTCGTCCGACAATAATCGCCCTGATAATACCCTATCGGGGACGATATTAGTTGATACCCACCATGGCATCGTGGATCATCAAGGAGTGAACAGTAGAAACATCCCCGATCGGGTCCAGAAACATGAGCCTCGCTTCCGAGATCACAGGGCTTCGCAAAGCGGCCGGATTGACACAGGTCGAACTGGCTGCGCGCGCCGGCGTGGGCCTGCGATTCATCCGTGAACTGGAGCGGGGCAAACCCACCGTCCGTCTCGACAAGGTGAAGCAGGTGCTCGACCTGCTCGGCCACGAGCTCCACGTGAGGCCCAGGTCGTGACGCGCCGGGGCGTCGTGTACTACCGCGAGCGACGGGCGGGCTCGCTCACCGAACTGGATTCGGGCGCCTACAGGTTCGTCTACGACCCGGCTTACCTGTCCGTCGGTCCGGCCGTCTCGGTGACGCTGCCGCTGCAACCAGAGCCGTTCGAGTCGCCGACGCTTTTCCCGTTCTTCGCCGGGCTGGTTCCCGAGGGATGGTACCTGCGCATCGTCGCACGCACGATCAAGGTGGACGAAAACGACACCTTCGGCTTGCTGCTGGGCACCTGCGAGGACTGCATCGGCGCGGTGGGCTTGCGGAGGGCGGCCGATGACGGCGATTGACGACGACGGCAAGACGCTCCGCGCGATGTTCGGCAAGCCCATCCGGCCGATCATCCCGATCTCGTCGGGCGAGATCGCCGGCGAAGCGCAGAAGCTGGCCGGCAGGCTCAGCATCTCGGGCGTCCAGCCGAAGCTGCCGTTGCGCCTCGACGGCGGGCGGCTCGTGCCCGGCGCGCGCGACGGCCGGTTCATTCTCAAGCCGCAGACGCAGGCCTTCCGAGAGCTGCCGCAGAACGAATACCTGTGCATGCGGATGGGGCGCAGGTTCGGCCTGCGCGTGGCGCCCTGCCTGCTGCTGGAGCTGGCCGACGGCGCGCCCGCTTTCCTCGTGAAGCGGTTCGACCGGTTCGCCAAGGGCCGGCGCGTGGAGAAGCTCGCCTGCGAGGACATGCACCAGATCCTCGGCGGTCCCGACAAGTACGCCGGCAGCCACGAACAGATCGCCCGCGTCATCGGCGAGCACGGCACCTTCGCGCCGCTCGAATGCCAGCGGCTCTTCGAACTGACGATCTTCAATTTCGCCATCGGCAACGGCGACGCCCACCGCCAGAACTTCTCGCTGCTGACCGACGAGAACGGCACCGTCGCACTCAGCCCGGCCTACGACCTGGTGTCCTCGCGCCTGGCGATCCCCGGCGAGAAGGAAGAACTCGCGCTGACCGTCGGCGGCAGGCGGAGCCGCCTGCGGCGGGGCGACTTCCTCGCGTTCGCGGGGCGGCTGGGGATCGTGCCGGAATATGCCGGGCGGAAGCTCGACGAGTTGGTGGAACTGCGCGGCGAGTTCCGGCGGATGATCGCCGGATCGGATCTGAGCGCGGATCTGCGTGATCGGCTGACTGACATCGTCGAGGCGCGGCTGGATCGTCTGGGTTCGTGACGATGAGCCGCGCGTGGATCTCCAGCGTTGTCGAGAGGGTGGTCGCATGTCATCGAACCGCGATCCCGGCCCGCCTCCAGGACGGCCAGAGCAGGACCTGGACACCCTGCGCGCCCGCATCCGCCAGATCGATCTGGACCTCGTGACCGCGGCGGCCGAGCGCATGGAGCTGGCCAGGCAGGTCGGGGAATGCAAGCGCCGACAGAAGCTGCCGACCGTCGACTACGCCCAGGAGAAGATCGTGGTCGAGCGCGCGCTCGCCTTCGCCGGGGAGTGCGGGCTCGAGCCGGGCGTGGCCGCCGACCTGCTGGCCGGGCTCATCCGCGCCTCCGTGACGGCCCAGGACGAGGACAACCTGCGTCACGCGGGAGTCGGCACGGGCAAGCGGGCGGTCGTGGTCGGCGGCGCTGGCCGCATGGGGCGCTGGTTCTGCGGGTTCCTCTCGGCCCAGGGTTACGCCACCGAGGTGCTGGATCCGGGAGCCACGCCGGATGAAAACGCCCGCGCGCGCGCAGCGCTCGCGTCGGCGGACCTCGTCGTCTGCTCCACGCCGCCGGAGGCCACCGCGGAACTGTACCGGGGGTGGTCCCGGCAGCCGCCGACGGGCGTGGTGGTCGACATCGCCAGCATCAAGACGCCCCTGCTCGATCCGATCGCCGAGCTGCGGCGCGCCGGCGGCCGGGTCGCCTCGATCCATCCCATGTTCGGGCCGTCCATCGTCCTGCTGCGCGACGCCGACGTGGTGATCTGCGACACCGGCGACGCCGGGGCCACGGCCGCCGTGGAGCTGATCTTCCAGCCGACCACCGCCCACCTCGTGCGCCTGCCGCTCGCCGACCACGACCGCATCATGGCCGACCTGCTGAGCCTCGCCCACGCGACGGCCATCGCCTTCGCCCTGGCCCTGCCGCAAACAGAGCATCCCGTGCGCAGCACGACCTTCCGGGCCCTCGAGTCGCTGGCGGCCGCGGTGGTGCGCGAGAGCCCGGACGTCTACTACGAGATCCAGGCCAGCAATCCGCATTCGGCGGCGGCCCTGGCGAGGATGCGCGATGCGCTGGACCGTCTCATCGCCGCGGTCGGCGCCGGGGACCCGGCGGGATTCCGTGACCTGCTCGAGGAGGGGCGGGCGCGGACTCCGGAAGCGCGGTAAGCGCCGCGGATGAATCACGTTGAGCATCCATGACTTCGGTGATATGAAGATGCGCGTTCATCATATCGATGGTCCAGCGTGGAAGGAGCAGCGGTCATGACCCCTCGCACTCTCGTGCTCGTCGTCGCTGTCCTGGCGGTCTGCGTCGGCGGCGCCTCCGCCGCCGAACTGTCCAACCGCGGAACCCATGGCGAATTCTTCTTCGATCCGGCCACGGGCCTCACCTGGTGCGACCCCGACATGCTGACGGACGCGGATCGCGCCACGCTCGACGTGTTCATCACCCGCAACTCGACCGGCTGGGCGTGGGCCACGAGCGCGCAGATCGATGCGCTGCTGGGCAGCACGGCGCCGGCCGGGTCCGACCTCGAGGACGTCATGGGCGCCGCCCAGTTCTACGTGGGGATCGGCGGGCCCCGCTGGATCGGCTACCACGCGGGCACCAGTCCGGATGGCTGGCTGATCCAGTCGGACAACGAACCGTTCGACGTCCTGTCCCAGTCCGGCGGCCAGTCCGGCGTCGAGAGCTGGGGTCCCGGCGGCTGGTTCGTCAATGCCGCCGACCCGACCACGCTGCCGCGGCTCGCGGATCAGGGCGTCCACCGGCAGCTCTTCCAGGACCAGGGTTCGGGCCTGTACTGGTGCGACCCGGCCCTGTTCGTCGGCCTCACCCGCGATCAGGTGACGGATTGGCTGGCCGCCAATCCCGGTTGGCGCTGGGCTTCCGCCGCCGAGGTCGCGGCGCTGGTCGGTCGTCTATCCGTGGGCGACGTTTCCCTGGTCGAGATCCTGGGCGCGCCGCAGTTCTTCGCCGGTGCCGGCGAGCCGCGCTGGATCGGTTACTACGAGCAGGTTGCCCAGCCCGACGGGCTGCTGCTGGAGGCCAACATCGAGCCCTACTACCACATCGTGACGAACTACGGCACGCAGTCGTTCGCGGCGGGCTGGAACCCCGGCGCCTGGGTCGTGACCGCCGGCACGCCGACGCCGACGGCGGAAGCGTCTTGGGGAGAGGTGAAGCGGATCTACCGGTGAGATCGCGCCGGCTGTCGGGACCGAGCGGGGCATCGCCGTTGCGGCCTTGCCCCGCGGCCCGCTTCTGGCTAGCCTGCCCCCATGGACCGCACCGCCCTGGACATCCTGAAATCCGTCTACGGCTACCCCGCCTTCCGCGGCCACCAGGCCGAGGTCGTCGCACACGTGGCCGGCGGCGGCGACGCCCTGCTGCTGATGCCCACCGGCGGCGGCAAGTCGCTCTGCTACCAGATCCCCGCCTTGCTGCGCGACGGCACGGGCGTCGTGGTCTCGCCCCTGATCGCCCTGATGCAGGACCAGGTGGACGCCCTGCGGCAACTCGGCCTGCGGGCCGCATTCCTCAACTCGAGCCTGAGCGCCGCGGAGGGTCGCCGGGTGGAGGCCCAGCTGTTGCGGGGGGAGCTGGATCTGCTCTACGTGGCGCCCGAGCGCCTGCTGCAGGAGCGCACGCTCGAGCTGCTGGACGAGGTCGCCCGGGCCCCGGCGCCGTCGGGACTGGCCCTGTTCGCCATCGACGAGGCCCACTGCGTCTCCCAGTGGGGACACGACTTCCGGCCGGAGTACCTGCAGCTCGACGTCCTGGCCGAACGCTATCCGGACGTGCCGCGGCTGGCCTGCACCGCGACGGCGGACGAGCGCACCCGCGAGGAGATCCTGCAGAACCTGCGCCTGCAGGGCGGACGCGTTTTCATCGGGGGTTTCGACCGACCGAACATCCGCTACCGGGTCGTGCCCAAGGATAACCCGCGCCGCCAGCTGCTGGACTTCCTGCGCACCGAGCACGTCGGCGACGCCGGCATCGTCTACTGCCTGGCCCGCAAGAAGACCGAGGAGACGGCGAAATTCCTCAACGAACAGGGCATCGCCGCAGTGCCCTACCACGCGGGGCTGGACGCCAAGACCCGCCGCCGCCACCAGGAGCGCTTCCGTCGCGAGGACGGCCTGGTCGTGTGTGCGACCATCGCCTTCGGCATGGGCATCGACAAGCCGGACGTGCGCTTCGTGGCCCACCTCGACCTGCCCAAGAGCGTCGAGGGCTACTACCAGGAGACGGGTCGCGCCGGCCGCGACGGCCTGCCCGCCGACGCCTGGCTCTGCTACGGACTGCAGGACGTGGTGATGCTGCGCAAGCTCGTCGACGCCTCCGAGGGCGACGAGATGCACCGCCGGCGCAACCTGCAGCAGCTGGACGCCATGCTCGGTTACTGCGAGGTGACCGATTGCCGGCGCCAGCGCCTGCTCGCCTACTTCGGCGAGACGATGGCCGAGCCCTGCGGCAACTGCGACACCTGCCTCGAGCCTCCGGACACCTACGACGGCACCGTGGTCGCCCAGAAGGCCCTGTCGTGCGTGGCGCGCACGGGGCAGCGTTTCGGCGCCCAGCACGTGATCGACGTGCTGCGCGGCAGCGGGAACGAGCGGGTGCGGAGCCTCGGGCACGACCGCCTGTCGACCTACGGGATCGGCGGCGAGCTCGACGACTTCGGCTGGCGCAGCGTGTTCCGGCAGCTGGTCGCGCTGGGCCTGCTGTCCCTGGACCCCGAGGGCTACGGCGGCCTGCGACTGACGGCGGCGGCCGGATCCGTGCTCAACGGCGGTCGCGAGCTGCGGTTGCGGCGGGACGTGCTGATGCGCGCCGCGCCGAAGGAACGCAAGCGCCGGGCGCCGGCCGCCTTGATCGTCGATCCGGAGGTCGAGGTCGATGCCGCGACCGCCGCGCTGTTCGAGCGGCTGCGCGTCCTGCGGCACGGGTTGGCCGCGGAACAGGGTGTGCCGCCGTACGTGATCTTCCACGACCGCACGCTGGCGGCCATGGCGCAGCACCGGCCGGCGTCGTCCGAAGCTTTCCTGTTGCTGAGCGGGGTGGGAGAGACGAAGCTGCGACGGTACGGGGAGCTGTTTCTGGCGGAGATCCGCGCGGCCGCCATCGATTGATGGAAGTTCGGCGGCTGCTCGCCGTATCTTCACGGTAACACGTGGGGGTGCGCCATGAATTCGAGATTCCCGATTCATATTCTTCTGTTGGTGGCGCTGGCGCTGGCGGCGAGGGCCGAGACCATCCCGCTCACCCAACTTCCGCCTCACCTGACCTGGCCTGAAGACGTGTTCTCGGTCGTAGCGGACTATGCCGACCATGAGATCGACGGCCGCATCCCGGTGTACCTGATCAACGCCACCTCGGAGGATGTCGAGCTCGAAACGCAGGACGGGAACCCGTACCTGAAGCTCGAGTACCTGGATACCGGCGGCACTTGGCGGCGAGCGCAAACCCATTGGTACGGATGGTGCGGCAACGCCTGGTTCACAACCGTCCTGAATCCGTGCCGCGCCATGAAGTTCAAGGGCTATCAGCCGGCGCGTGGGGATACGCACACCATACGTTTCGCGATCTATCGCCGCGGCCATGAACGGTCATCCAATGCCGGATCCGGCCTCGCGGCCGTGGAGGATATCGAGCGTGCGCGATTCGACGACATGGCGATCGCCGATGGGGACTTCGAGCTGGTGGCGGGGCTGGCGCTGGGCAGCATCGTGACGGACGACGGGGTGCCGATCGAGGGCAGAGCCAGGTTCCAAGCGGTAAATGTTCTGGCCCACAGACGCTTCGACGTCCAACGCTCGCGCGAGGTCCTGCAGCGCGTGATCGCGGAATGTCCCGAATTGAGGAATGCCGCGGAGATTGCGCTGAAGAGGCTGGACGAAGCCGCCCGGCCTCCTCGAGAATGAACCGGGATCGACATGATCGACAGCGAGGGGAAGCCGAACCATGGCGAACAGACCCGCGGCCAACAGCATCGACGAATACCTCGAGGCCCTGAACGACGACCAGCGCCTCGCGCTCGAACGGCTCCGCAAGGCCATCCGGGCCGCCGCCCCGCGTGCCGAGGAATGCCTCAGCTACGGTCTGCCCGCCTTCCGCCTCGACGGCAAGGCGCTCGTGGCCTTCGGCGCGGCGGCGAAGCACTGCGTCTTCTACCCCATGAGCGCCGCCACGGTGGCCGAGCACGCGGACGAGCTCGCCGAGTTCGGCACGAGCAAGGGCACGATCCGCTTCCAGCCCGACAAGCCCCTGCCGGTGGCGCTGATCCGCAAGCTGGTCAGGGCGCGGATCGCGGAAAATCTGGAACGGCGCTGCGGCGCCAAGCGTTGAGCCGGCACGGCGCCAACCAGGGAGCATCTCCATGACGATCCGGAATGTTACGGTGGGCCTCGTCGCCTGGTTGGTCCTCGTGATCCCGGCGGCCGAGGCCCGGGAACCTGATCTCGATGCCTGCCTGCGCTTCGAAAACGCCGGCGGGGCCCTCCGCGGCTGGGGAGGTGGTCCGTCGGGCACCTTCCACTTCGACGGCACCGTCGTGCATGCTGGCAAAGGCGCCGCCAGGCTGGAGCGCGACGCCGCCAGCGAGGGTACCTTCACCACGCTAACCAAACAGCTTCCGATCGACTTCGACGGTAAGGTACTCGAACTGCGCGGGTTCCTGCGCACCGAAGACATCGTCGGCTACGCCGGCCTGTGGATGCGGGAGGACGGCCCGAGCGGCGTGCTCCGGTTCGACAACTCCCGCAACCGCGGCCTGCGCGGCACGAACGATTGGACGGAATGCTCGCTCCGGCTACCTCTGGACCCGACCGCCCGCCAGCTGTTCTTCGGCGTCCTGATCGACGGGCAGGGCCGCGCGTGGGTCGATGACCTGCAGTTGCTCGTCGACGGCGTTCCGCTCTCCCAGACGCCGGTGCGCGAGACGATGAAGACGGTCCTCGACCGGGACCACGAGTTCGATGCCGGCTCCGGCATCGACGTGACGTCGCTGACCGCAGCCCAGGTCGGCAACGTGTCCCTGCTGGCGAGGGTGTGGGGGTTCCTGAAGTACCACCATCCCGCGATCGCCGCAGGCGAGCGGCACTGGGATTACGACCTGTTCCGGGTGCTGCCGGCGGTGCTGGCGGCCGACGACCCGGAGGCCTGCAACCAGGTCCTCGCGCGGTGGGTGGCGGAGGTCGGGGAACCCGCCCCGCGCGATTCCGTCGCCCGGGAGCCACAGGACGCCCAGCTGCAGCCGCGACTCGATTGGATCGGGGACGCCGATCTGCTGGGCGCCGACCTTTCGCGGAGCCTGCAGCTCGTCCATGAGCGCCGTTTCGCGGGAGATGCCCAGTTCTACGTCACGCAGATGCCGGTCGTGGGCAATCCGGTGTTCGACCGGGAGCTCGCCTACCCCGAGCGGCCCCTGCCCGACCCCGGTTACCGCATCCTGGCGGTGGCGAGGCTGTGGAACATCGTCGAGTACTGGTTCCCCTACCGGGACCTGATCGACGGCGAATGGACGTCCGTGCTGTCCGAGTTCCTGCCGCGTCTCGTCGCCGCGGCGACGAGGGGCGACTACCGGCTCGAGATGATGGTGATGATCGCCTGCATCGGCGACACCCACGCGAACCTCTGGTGGGACCTCGACGTCAGGCCGCCGCGCGGTGGCTGTAGCTGGCCTGTCGAGTTGCGCTTCGTCGAGGGTCGCGCGGTGGTGGCCGCCTACGCCGATTCCCTGCTGGGGCCGGCCTCGGGCCTGGAGATCGGCGACGTCATCGCGGCGGTCGACGGGAAGCCCGTCGCCGGGCTGATCGAGGCGTGGTCGCCGTACTTCTGCGCCTCGAACTTGGCCGTGCAGTTGCGCGACATCGCGCGGGCCCTACCGCGCGGCGACGGCGACAGCGAGGTGACCATCGAGAGGAACGGCGAGACGCTGATGCTCGTCGTCCCCCGGTCGATCCCCAGTGTCAGCCGCGCGGTGACCCACGATCGTCGGGGAGATGCCCTCCAGCGGCTGTCACCCGAAGCGGGCTACCTAAAGCTGTCGTCGTTCCGCATCCAGGACGTCGACAGCTACCTGGAGCAGGCAGCGGGCACGCGCGGCCTGGTGATCGACATCCGCAACTACCCCTCGGAGTTCGCGGTGTTCGCGCTCGGCGGCCGGCTGGTCGGGGAGAAGACGGGCTTCGCGCGGTTCACCGTGGGGGATCTCGAGAACCCCGGGGCGTTCACCTGGACGCCTCCCGTCGAGCTCGAGCCGGCTTCGCCCGGCTACGCGGGCCGGGTCGCGATCCTGGTCGACGAGAGATCGCTAAGCCAGGCCGAGTACACCGCCATGGCGCTGCGGGCGAACGGCCGGGCGGTCGTGGTGGGGAGCACCACCGCCGGCGCCGACGGCAACGTCTCGCCCATCGTGCTGCCGGGCGGTCTGAGGACCATGATCAGCGGCATCGGCGTGTTCTATCCCGACAAGACGCCGACCCAGCGGGTGGGGATCGTGCCGGACATCGTCGCGGCGCCGACGATCGCCGGGATTCGGGAGGGCCGCGACGAGGTGCTGGAGGCGGGGCTGCGGCACATCCTCGGGCCGGACATCGACGAGGAAGAGATCCGGATGATGGCCGCCCGTCCGTGATATCGGACGCGTTCAGTCTGATCGCGGGCCGGCGCCGGCGGTACTCGGCATCCATTGGTCATGTACCATGTAGTATCATCTACCCCTTGAAGGAACCCCATGACCATCAGCTCTCGGAGCGTGCTTCCGGTAGCGACCCTGATGATCCTGGCCCTGACGGCCGCCGACGCGAAGGCGCTGGGCGTCGTCGATGCGGGGATGAGGGCCGGTGTCGGTCTCGAAAGGCGGACGAGCGGCGCGACCTGGAGCCCGGAACTGCTCTACAGGCACGCGCTCACCGGTCTCGCGAATGAGTCGCCCCCCACGTCGGCCGATGTGGATGGCCTGTCCCTGATGGTGGGGCGCGGATTCTAGTCACGATGGATGGCATCTGGTCCGGCGACGGCCTGACACCAGAAGGCGGGTTACGCGTGGCGCTGAGCGCGTTCGACGACAAGTCCCGCCCGCCCGCCCCCGGCGAGCTCGCCGCGGTCCTGGGCCGGGCGCTCGGCACCTGGGACGACCTGATCGCCCACGTCGAGGCGACCTACCCCCCGATCACGCAGCTGTGGAATTTCGCCGGCGCCAAGTACGGCTGGTCGCTGCGCCTGAAGTGCAAGGACCGGGTCGTGCTTTACATGACGCCGCAGGCCGGCGTCTTCCTGCTGGGCTTGGTCCTGGGCGAGAAGACGGCGCAGGCCGCCCACGAAATGGAGCTTCCCGATTCCGTTCTACCCCTGATCGATGCGGCGCCCCGCTACGCCGAAGGTCGCGGTATCCGTCTGCCGGTCATCACCGGAGACGATCTCGCCGCGGTCCGGGCGCTGGCGGCGCTGAAGATGGCCAAACGATAGGAGTACCCATGAAGTCGTTCATCGCTTGCCTGATGCTGACCTGCCTCGTCGCCGGCGTCGCGTTCGCCGACACCCCGGCGAACCCGCTGGGCCCCGGCGCGCGGGCGATCCAGTTCCAGATCGGGGACAACTTCGAGGTGAAGGCGTTCGACGGGCTGAGCGTGTCGTTCAAACGGCATTCCTCCGCCGAGGCGGCGTGGCGGCTCGGGGTGATGCTGAACCTCGAGATCGACGATACGGACATGGAGGCCAGCACCGCCTACAGCGATGACTTGAACGTCGAATCGCAAGTCGTCGATTCGAACGGCCAGAGCCTCCGCGTCGATCTGCTCCAGCTTCGGTACCCCTCCCCGGGGAGGAACGTGTGCTGGTACTGGGGCGTGGGACCGCGACTGCGTTTCTCGCGCTTCGAAGAGGAGACCGCGTCCGTGCAAGGGTCGGACCCGCTGTTCGAGGAGCGATTCAGTCGCGAGTACGGCCACTCCTGGAGCGTCGGCGCGCTCGGCGTGGGCGGGGTGGAATGGTTCGTGGCCGGCGACGTCAGCCTCCATGCCGAATACGCGGCCTCGTTGGAATACGGCGCCACGACCCTGGAAGCAGACTGGTGGCGGGGAGAGGAAGGCGAACTGCCGACCTACCATCGTGCCACCAGCAACACGAGGCAAGGCTGGGATTTCGGCGGCACCCAGGCCATCTTCGGGGCCAGCCTGTACTTCTAGCCGGGGGAGGGGCTTTCATGTCGTGGTCGAAGTTCGTCCCGCTCGCGTTGGCCCTGCTCGCGTCCCGGGCCGTCGCCCAGGATCGCCCCCTGTCGCACCGCGACCTGGACTGGCAGGCGCCGAACCGGTGGGTCCACGTCGACAACCTCGACACCATGAAAGCCCCGCTCTTCGTGGGGGCGCGCCGGGGCTGGCTGGCCGTCCTGCGCACCGACGACGGCCTGCTCGGCGACGGCCGGGCCCTGTTCTGGGAGGCCCGCACCGTGGCGGGAGGCCGGACGTTCTTCTCGTTCTACCCCTTCGACGAGTGGTCGGACCTGGATGTGCGCCGGGAGATGATCCTGCGCACGCAAAGCCTCGTCGGCGACGGCGCGGTCGCGACGTACGACGCCGGCGACGCGGCGCTGATCTCGCCGCACTACTCGCAGGTGTGGCGGCGGGCGTGGGACCTCGACATCGCCGCGCCGGCCGTCGCCCATCTGGACGAGCTGACGGCCGCCGCCGGCCGGCTCGAGATCCACGCCGTGGACATCACCAGGTGGGACGAGTTCGAGGGGGCGTGGCGGCAGGCCACCGAGGCGCT